>NZ_CP159819.1:1032326-1376435 GCF_047724975.1 Candidatus Pelagibacter sp. Uisw_106 | reverse complement strand
TAATTTAGTAAAAGTAAAAATAAATAAAATCTATAGGTGAATCATTCCTAACGGGAATAATTATTTTTTAGATGCTGCTATAATATTACAATAATGAAGTGGTCTGTTTTCGCTCTTAGAAATTATTTTTGCCACAGTGTTATTTAATTGAACAATTAATTTAACCATTAAGTTTTACAAATTTAAAATCTATGAGTGTATGATTTATAAATTATATTTCTTATTATTTTACTAAATCTATATGTAGTTAATCTAGAAATAGAATTTCTTATATGGTGTGAATACTGTTAGTTGAAATTTAAAATCTCTTTATATAATCAATTATAGAGCTGAAATTTTCTTTGTTATTCTTGAAATATTTCTTGAGGCATTTGCTTTCTTTATAATTCCAGTTTTTGCAACTTTCATTAATTCAGAGTTCAACTTTGGCAAGAATTTTAGAGCTTCATCTTTTTTCTTTTCTTCAAGAAGAAGGTTCATTTTTTTTATAGCATTTCTATACTTGCTCTTACGAGCCTTATTAACTAGTGTTTGCGTAGCAATTTTTCTAATTCTTTTAATTGCTGATTTTGTGTTTGCCATAAGCGCTGTGGTATA
The DNA here is from genome assembly GCF_047724975.1 of Candidatus Pelagibacter sp. Uisw_106. Classification (GTDB taxonomy): domain Bacteria; phylum Pseudomonadota; class Alphaproteobacteria; order Pelagibacterales; family Pelagibacteraceae; genus Pelagibacter. The sequence goes on along the minus strand of NZ_CP159819.1, from coordinate 1,375,838 downwards.
GCTTGAGAATTTATACTGGTCAATAGAATAATTGACTATTTTTGGCAAGTATTACAAAAGAAAGTTGATCTATTAGATATAAATATTTTCTGAATTTTACCATTACATTTACTTCTTAGACAGCTTAGGTTTTCTCTTTGATAAACTCTAAATTCTTTTTGGAAGTTTCCACTTTTTCCAGTGATGTTTTTAAAATCCCGAATACTTGAACCTCCTTTTTTAATAGCCCTATTAAGTATACTTTTTGAATAAATAATAATTTTTTTGCAATCTTGCTTAGTTAACTTTGATGCATAGATAGTTGGATTAATTTTGCATAAAAATAAAATTTCACTAGCATAAATATTTCCAATTCCTGATACAAATTTTTGATCTAATAAGAAACTTTTTATATCCTTCTTTTTATTTTTGAAATAACCAATTAAATATTCTGAGTTGAAAGTTTTAAAAAAAGGTTCTGGTCCTAAGTGACTAAATTTTTTTTCAAGTTCCTTCTTATTTTCTATAAATTTAAAAGAACCAAATCTTCTAGGGTCATTGTATACAATCCTTAAACCATCAAAATGAATTTCTACATGGTTATGTTTCTTTGGGAGGCTTGGTGAGTTATAAAAACTAGTATTGGTAAACTTACTAATGTTATTTTTTTTTATTAAATGAATAGTTCCAGACATTCCCAAATGAATTAAACAAAAAGATTCATCGTAAAAATTCAAGATTAAATATTTTGAAAATCTAGTTACTTTTTTGATAATTTTATTTTTCAATAATTCTTCAAATTTTAGAGGAATTTTAAACCTTAAGTTTCTATTCGTAATTATTATTTTTTTGATTTTTTTACGCTCTATTTTTTTAGATAACGATTGTTTGACTATTTCTACTTCTGGTAATTCTGGCATTTGAGACTATATTATCAATAAGTAATAAATTTAATATGCAACAATATCTCCAAAATAAAAAAGGCCTTGTCCAAAGTGTCTTTGATGATGTCTATGACAAATATGATTTAATGAATGACTTTATGTCGTTAGGAGTTCATAGGGTTTGGAAAAAAGACCTATTAAGTTGGATGAACCCTTCAAATAATAAAACTTTGATTGATGTCGCCTGCGGCACTGGAGATCTTGGTAAACTTTTTTTAGATGCAACTGATAAAAATGGAAAAATATTTTGTGTCGATCCAAATAAGGGAATGGTTGGTAAAGGCAAAGAAAAGTTAAGTACTTATAAAAATATAAATTGGATAATAGCTCCAGCTGAAAAATTACCTATTAGAGATAATTCTTGTGATTACTACACAATTAGTTTTGGGCTAAGAAATACTAAAGACCTAAACAAAGCCCTATCAGAGGCTTATAGAGTTTTAAAACCAGGAGGTCGTTATCTATGTTTAGAATTTTCTAAAATTCAAAATTCTAATTTGGACTTTATATATAAAAATTATTCTAAACTTATTCCTTTGATTGGAAAAGCTATTGCTGGACAAAAAGAACCTTATGAATATCTAATTAAAAGCATTGAAGAATTTATTAATCAAGAAGAGTTAATCGATTTAATGAATAAAAATAGATTTATTAACTGTAGTTATAGAAATTTATCAGGTGGAATTGTAGCTATTCATTCAGGTTGGAAAATCTAATGTTAAAAAAAATATTTATTTTATTTAGATTAGGAAGAAAATTAGCTCGTTCTGACATATTGGTTATTCTTTCTAAATTTAAAAAACCACCATTGGGAATCAAGGTTATCTTTCAAATACTTTCATTTTCTTTTTCAGCGCCTAACAAAACTAATTTAAACGAAAATGAAGGGGCAAGACTTTCTAAATCACTACAATCAATGGGAACTACATTTATTAAATTAGGGCAATTTCTAGTTACTAGACCTGATATTATTGGGGATGATTTAGCAAAACAGTTAGAAGGTTTACAAGATAGATTGCCGGCCTTTACCTCATCTGAAGCAAAAGCAATAATTAAAAAAGACCTAGGAGATGACACCTTCAATTCAATAATTGATTTAAGTGAGCCAGTTGCAGCAGCTTCGATAGCGCAGGTTCATAAGGCAAAAATAAATGACAACGGAACCATAAAAGATGTTGCTATTAAAATTTTGAGACCAGATATTAAAAAAGTTTTTAATGAAGAAATAGATGCCTTGATGCTTTTTGCTTTTATGGTTGAGTCATTTATAAAAAAAACAAAAAGATTAAAATTGGTAGAAGTTGTTTTTCTACTTAAAGAAATAACTAATTTGGAAATGGATTTAAGATTTGAGGCAGCAGCTGCAAATGAATATGCTGAAAATACAAAGAATGATGCAGGTTTTAGAGTTCCTGCTATTTATTGGAATTTTACAAGTGAAAATGTGATGACACTTGATTGGGTTGATGGTGTTTCTATTCGTGAAACAGAAGATTTACAAAAAAGGAACATAGATACTAAAAGGATAGCCTCCGATGTTATTCAGCATTTTTTAAGACATGCTGTTAGAGACGGTTTTTTTCATGCTGATATGCATCAAGGAAATATATTTATCGATGATAATGGGCAAATTGTTCCTATAGATTTTGGTATAATGGGAAGATTAGACAACCTTAGTAAAAGATTTTTAGCTGAAATTTTATTTGGATTTATTCAAAGAGACTACAAAAAAGTTGCTGAAGTACATTTGGTTGCTGGTCTAGTTCCTAAAGATGTACCTGTTAATGATTTAGCACAAGCATTAAGATCTATTGGTGAGCCAATCTTTGGGCAATCTGTAAAAGATATTTCTGGGGGGAAATTATTAAAACAACTTTTTGAAGTTACTGAAAAATTTAATATGCAAACACAACCACAATTATTGATGTTACAAAAAACAATGGTAGTTGTTGAGGGGGTGGCCAGAAAACTTAACCCTAATACAAATATATGGGAGACTTCAAAACCAGTTTTAGAAAATTGGTTAAGAGAAACAAAAGATCCAATCAATACCTTAAATGAAAGTTTAAAAACTACCACTGAAGTAATTAAAAGATTGCCTGATTTTCCAGAGATTATGGATAAAGCCAATCAAGCTTTATCATTTTTAGCAAGTGGACAGATCCCCCAAAATTCAAATTCATTTACCGCCTTAAATGAAAAGAGATCTGAAATGACTGCCTTTAGAAATCAGTCTATTGTTGGTTTATTACTGCTTGTAATTTTTGGTCTAGTAGTATTTTAATTCGCACAATGAATAATTTATCTGAAAGAAAAATACTTTTAATAATATGTGGTGGCATATCTGCTTATAAAAGTTTGGAGCTAATTAGATCTTTAAAAAAATTAGGTGCAAAAGTTAAAACTATTCTCACTAAAAGTGCCAAAGAATTTGTAACTCCTTTATCTATTGCCTCACTATCTCAAGAAAAAGTTTATGAAGACTTATTTAACCCTGAAAATGAGGCTGAAATGGATCATATTTCACTATCTAGATGGGCAGACTTAATTGTTGTGGCTCCAGCTACAGCTAATACAATTTCAAAATTGAGTGCAGGGTCTTCCGAAGATCTGGCTTCAACTGTAATTTTAGCTTCTGATAAAGATATTTTTTTAACACCAGCTATGAATGTTAGAATGTGGGAACACCCATCAACTAAAGAAAATCTTAAAAAACTAAAATCATTTGGTTATAAAATTATAGGTCCTGAAGTTGGTGATATGGCCTGTGGAGAATTTGGTGAAGGTAAAATGACTGAACCAGATAATATTGTTCAAGAAATTAATTCATACTTTAGTGAATTAAATAAGAATTATAAACTAAAAGCCTTAGTAACGGCTGGACCAACTAATGAGTATATTGATCCTGTAAGATTTATAACAAATAAATCTTCTGGAAAACAAGGCCATGCTTTAGCAAAAGCATTTGCTAAAAGAGGTTTTCAAACTACTTTAATTTCTGGACCTACAAATTTAGAGGTGGGCAACAATATAAACTTAATTAAAGTAGAAACTGCAGATGAAATGCTTAAAGCTACACAAGATAATCTACCAGCAGATGTGGCAATTTTTACAGCAGCTGTTGCTGACTTTAAGGTTAAAGAAATAAATAATAGTAAAATAAAAAAACAGGAAAAATTACATTTAGAACTAGAAAAAAATATTGATATTTTAAATTATATATCAAAGCATAATTCTCTAAGACCAAAGTTGGTAATTGGATTTGCTGCAGAAACTAATAATGTGGAAGAAAATGCAAAAAAAAAATTAGAAGAAAAAAATTGTGACTGGATAATAGCAAATGATGTTTCTAATAAAGCAATTGGATTTGACTCTAGTTTTAATGAAGTTTCAATTTATTATAGAGATAAAAATATGTATGATGAAAAGCTTGCAATAAAAAGTAAATCTGAAATTTCTGATGAAATAGTAGATAGAGTTATTAAAAAATTAAATTAAAATTCAGTGGCTAAAGTATTAATCAAAAAATTAAATCCTAAAGTAGAATTACCTGCTTACAAAACAGATGGTGCTTCGGGTATGGATTTGATGGCTTTTATAGAAGAGCCTATTAAAATAGCCCCTAATAGCTCATATTTAGTACCTACTGGCCTTTCAATGGCATTTTCAGAGGATTATGAAGTCCAAATTCGTCCTCGATCTGGTTTGGCTGCTAAAAAGAGTATTACAGTTTTAAATACCCCAGGAACAATTGATAGTGATTATAGAGGAGAAATTAAAGTTATACTTTTTAATCATGGTAAAGAAGATTTCCTTATCAAAAATAAAGATAGAATAGCACAAATGATCTTAATGCCTGTAGTTAAGATGGAGTTTGAAGAAACAGATAATTTGCCTGATACATTACGAGGTGATGGTGGATTTGGTTCAACAGGTAAATGAATAACCAATTAAGAAAATCATCAATAGAGAGATATTCAAGACAAATAGTACTAAAGGATATTGGTACTATGGGGCAAAAAAAAATTATATCTGCAAAGGTTTTAATTGTTGGAATGGGTGGTTTAGGGTCTCCTGTTGCTGAATTTCTTGCAAGAGCTGGCGTTGGTTCAATAGGAATAGTTGATGATGATAAAGTTAGTTTATCCAATCTGCACAGACAAAGTCTTTATAACACTAGTGATATAGGCAAATTTAAAGTTCAAGTAGCGAGGGTTAAAATTAAAAAAATAAATCCAAGTATTAGAATTAAGATTTACAAAATAAGACTTAATAAAAATAATTTTAAGAAAATTATAAAAGATTATGATTATATAGTTGATGGCTCTGATAATTTTTCCACAAAATTTTTATTAAATGATTTTTGTTATAAATTTAAAAAAATACTTGTAAGTGGAGCTATTAGTAAATTTGACGGTCATATATTTACTTTTAATTTTAAAAATAAAAAAATTCCATGTTTAAGATGTTTTTTTCAAGACTCTGATATTTCAGATGATTTATTAAATTGTGAGTCAGAAGGTATTCTTGGCACTGTTGCTGGTATAATTGGAACTATACAAGCAAACGAAGTTTTAAAGAAAATACTTGATATTGGAAAGAGTCTTGATGAATATATTTTTATCTTAGATTTATTACAATTAAATTTTAGAAAAGTTAAACTTAAAAAAAGAAAAAACTGTTTTTGTAAATGATAAAAAAAATAGCTATTTGTGTTTTGTATCTATCAATTTTATTTGATCAATTTTCAATAGCAGAAGAAAAGTTTCTCTCTTTAAAAAAAAGCAAAGTAAATGTTCGATATGGACCAAGTTTTAATTCAGAGATCAAATATATTTATAAAAAAATAAATTTACCCATAAAACAAATAGATCAAAAGGAAAATTTTAGACGAATCGTAGATTTAAAAAATAATAGTGGATGGATCCATGTTTCTCAGGTTAAAAAATCAAACTCTATTATCATCTTAGAAGACAAAATCTTATATAAAAAACCATCTAACTTTTCAAAACCAATAGTCAAATTAGAAAAAGGAAGACTATTAGTTTTAAAAAAATGTGAGAATATATGGTGTAATGTGAAGACGGATGATTATTCAGGTTGGGTCAAAACCAAAAATATTTGGGGTTCTATTAAATAAAATCAGCACATAGTGATTTAACACTATTTTCAGCTAGTCTTGTTGTGTGGGCGTACTCTTTATGATCAATCCCAAGTTCAATGATTGCACTATCTGACTTAAATTTAGAAATTTGATCATCATTTAATTTAAAATGGATAAACTGCACTGAAGAGGCTTTTCCTTCTGCTGATGTTCTATCAACATCTTTTTCTGGAACAGCCTTAACAATTTCATCATTAATTTTCAGGAATATTTTTTCTTCAATTCCTCCAACTTTACCTAAAAAAGCAGCTCTTGAAATTGGATTATCAATTTCAAACATTAGTGTAGCTGTAAGTTCTTTTCCATTTGGAACCAAAGGGTTATAGGCTATTAACTCATCTTTTAATTGCTCATCTCCACCTTTTTCGATGTGAAGCATTTCTTGAACTTGGGCAACCATAGTTTCAAAACTTTCAAAATAAAAAGTAGCATAAGGACCAAGTGCTATTCTTCTATCTTTTTTAAACTCAACTAAATCTTTTCTGATTTGTTTTCTGCTTTTTGCATAAACATCGAATGGTAATAAATCTTGTTTTTCTATTTGTTTTTTTTCTTTACTCATAATTATAATCTATAACTTTTTGCCATTAATTCGATAGGATGAAGTGCCTCATCATTTGCAATATTTGTGTCTGTTTCTAATTGTTTTAAATGCTTACCTGCCAATGGACAATCTGAGGCCATATATTTATTATTTTTATTTTTAATTTGTTTTGCTGTTGGTGTTCCAACTTTTACAGCTAAATCGTGAGTTTCCTTCATCACACCAAAAGTTCCCCCATGACCAGCACATCTTTCAACAACATCCATTTTTATATTAGGGATAAATTTCAGCATATCTCTGGATTTAATACCCATGTTTTGTGCTCTTGCATGGCATGCGTTGTGAACTGTAACTCCACCATCAATTTCTTGTAAACCGTCTGCTAGGCCCTCGTTTTGTGCTATATCAACGATATATTCATCTATGTCACTAACACTTTTTGAAAGTCTTTTAATATTTTCGTCATTTGGTAATAGTAAAGGCCATTCAAATTTTAACATTAGGCCACAACTAGCTGTTAAAGTAATAATTTGATAACCCTTGTCTACCCACTCCAATAAATCTTTGGAAACTTTTTTGGCTTGCTCTACAACTTTTGGTAAATCTGCTTGCTCAAGATAAGGCATTCCACAACAACCTGGATAAGCTTCTTGAACCTCTACTCCATTTTTCTTTAAAACTTTTAATGCAGCTACGCCTGTATCTTTTTTATTAAAATTAACAAAGCATGTTGAATAAATTACAACTTTTCTATCTTTAGATGGGGCTTCACTATTTGTTGGAATATTATTTTTTTTAAAATAATTTGTAAATGTTTCTGAATTATAAGTGGGTAGCTTAACTCTCATATCAATTCCGGCGACCAATTCTAATATTTTTCTAAAGAATTTATTTTTAATGTTTGATGTCCAGTTTATTAGTGATGATAGCATTACACCAATTTTTCCATTTCTATCAATTTGAGCTAATTGTGCTGGCACTGCTGGCAATTTATTTAATTTTTTTTGAGCCGTTCTATACCTCAACATTAAATGAGGAAAGTCTAAATCAAAATCATGGGGTGGAACATAAGGGCACTTGGTCATAAAACACATATCACACAAAGTACAAGCGTCTACTACAGGTTCAAACTGTTCACTTTTTAAACTTTCTACATCCTCATTTTCTGACTCATCTATCATGTCAAATAATTTTGGAAACGAGTCGCATAAATTAAAACACCTTCTGCATCCATGACAGATATCGAATGCTCTTCTCATTTCGTCATCTAATTTTTTGGGGTCTAAAAAATCAGGATGCTCAAAATTTATTGGGTGTCTAATGGGTGCATCTATACTGCCTTCTTTACTCATATTTAAAATTTTAGGATTTAATGGTGGGGAAGAACCCCACCATAAATTAAGTCTTATTTACGCAATAGATTCTAATGTTTTTTGGAATTTACCTGCGTGTGATTTTTCAGCTTTTGCTAAAGTTTCAAACCAATCAGCAATTTCTGAAAAGCCTTCTTCTCTAGCTGTTTTTGCCATACCTGGGTACATGTCTGTATATTCATGTGTTTCACCTTGTACCGCTGAAGCTAAATTCGCTTTAGTTTCACCTATCGGCAATCCTGTTGCTGGGTCTCCAACTTCTTCAAGATACTCAAGGTGTCCATGTGCATGACCTGTTTCACCTTCAGCTGTAGATCTAAATACAGATGCTACATCGTTATAACCTTCAATATCTGCTTTTTGAGCGAAATATAAATAACGTCTGTTTGCTTGGCTCTCACCTGCAAATGCATCTTTTAAGTTTTCTTCTGTTTTACTTCCTTTTAATGACATATTTTTCTCCTTAATGATTATGATGTACATATAATCGTTCTAAACTGTAAGTCAACAGTTTAGAATTATTTTAATGTAAATATTAAATTATTGAAATTATTGAATTATTTTTGAGTTTGATTATCACTCGCAACTTTAATCAATACTTCTACTGATTTAATTTTTTTTCCTGTGGTATTTCTTTTTATATTCACCGAATCAATATCGTCGTTGCTACAATCAATTAACTCATTTGTGTCTTCGTCAAAAAAATGATGGTGCTCGGTTACGTTAGTGTCAAAATAACTTTTATCTGAATTGATAGAAATTTCTTTTAAATATCCTTTTTTTTTAAATGCGTGAATTGTATTGTAAACTGTTGCTAAAGAAATTTTTTCACTCAGCTTATCCTCAATAATTTTAGTCAAATCATTTATTGTAAAGTGAAAAGTTTTTTCAGGTGAAAATAATACTTCACAAATTTTTAGTCTCTGTCTTGTTGGTCTTAAACCAGATTCTCTCAGCTTTTCTGTGTATATATTTATATTGTTCATTACTGTTTATAATAGTTCTAAACTATTTCTATATTATAATCATGATAAATCAAGTATTAAGGGACTGAAATTTATGAAAAAAAACTCATTCACATATGATGAGCTAATAAGCTGCGGAAATGGAGAACTTTTTGGCCCCGGTAATGCAAAATTACCACTTCCACCAATGCTCATGTTTGATAGAATAACAGAAATCAACGAGGACAATGGTATTTTTAGTAAAGGCTCTTTAAAAGCAGAACTTGATATCAAAGAAGACCTTTGGTTTTTTGATTGTCACTTTAAAGGAGACCCTGTTATGCCAGGTTGTCTTGGCTTAGATGCTATGTGGCAACTAGTTGGTTTTTATCTTGGCTGGCTTGGCAATCCAGGTAAAGGAAGAGCTTTAGGAGTGAGTACAGTAAAATTCACTGGTGAAGTTTTGAAAAAAGTTAAAAATGTAAGATATGAAATTGATATGAAAAAAGTTATGGCACCAGGTGGAACAACAGTTGGTCTTGCAAATGGTTTAGTGTTTGCAGATGACAAAAAAATATATTCAGCAGAAAGTTTAAAAGTAGGGTTATTTAAATAATGAGAAGAGTAGTAGTTACAGGTTTAGGAGTAGTTTCTTGTTTAGGTAACAATCAAGCAGAGGTTTATCAATCTCTTTTAAATTCAAAATCAGGAATATCTTTTTGTGAAGAATACAAAGAACACAATTTAAGAAGTCATATTCATGGCAAGCCAAATATTAAACTTGAAGATCATGTTGATAGAAAAACTATCAGATTTATGGGCTCTGGATCTGCATATAATTATATTGCAATGAAAGAGGCTATTAAAGATTCAGGATTAGAAGATAAAGATGTGAGTAATTTTAAAACTGGAATAGTTATGGGTTCTGGTGGTCCTTCAATAGAAAATGTGGTTTTGTCTGTTGATAAGACTAGAGCTAGGACACCAAAATTGATGGGGCCATTTATTGTTCCAAGAACTATGGCTAGTACATCTTCAGCAACTCTTGCTGTACCTTTTAAAATTAAAGGAGTTAACTATACGATGAGTTCTGCATGTGCAACTAGCGGACACTGCATTGGCCATGCAAGCGAATTAATCCAAATGGGAAAACAGGATGTTGTATTTGCAGGAGGTAGTGAAGAATTACACTGGGCTATGACTGCGATGTTTGATGCGATGACTGCTTTGTCTTCTAAATACAATGATGCACCTGAAACTGCTTCTAGAGCTTATGATAAAACTAGAGATGGCTTTGTCATAGCAGGTGGTGGTGGAGTTTTAGTGCTTGAAGAGTACGAGCATGCAAAAGCTAGAGGTGCAAACATATATGCTGAATTAACAGGCTATGGTGCGACTTCTGACGGGTATGATATGGTAGCCCCATCAGGTGAAGGCGCTGTTAGATGTATGAAGATGGCTTTAGCGACTGCCAAAAATAAAATGGACTACTTAAACACTCATGGAACATCAACTCCAGTTGGAGATATAACAGAACTTAGAGGTGTTGGAGAAGCATTTGGTGCTGAGGTACCAAAAATTAGTTCTACTAAATCTCTTTCTGGTCACCCACTAGGTGCTGCTTCAGTTCATGAAGCAATTTATAGTTTAATCATGATGAAAAATAGTTTCATTACAGCATCAGCTAACATTAATGACATGGATGATGAAGCTAAAAAATTTCCAATCGTAACTAAGACTGAAACAGATGTTAAATTAAACTCCGTAATGTCTAACAGCTTTGGTTTTGGTGGAACAAATGCAACTTTAATTTTTGAAAAGGTCTAAATGAGTTTAATGAAGGGTAAAAGAGGATTGATCATGGGTGTTGCCAATGAAAGATCTATCGCTTGGGGTATTTCACAAAAACTTGCAGAAGCTGGAGCAGAACTTGCATTCACTTATCTTGGTGATGCACTAAAGAAAAGAGTTATTCCTTTGGCTCAAAAATTAAATTCAAAAGCTACATTTAGTTGTGATGTTGAGAATAAAGAAGAGGTAGTAAAACTTTTTGAAGATATTAAATCTCATTGGGGACAAATTGATTTTGTAGTTCATGCTGTTGCTTTTTCAGATAAATCAGAATTATCAGGTGAGTATTTAAATACAACTAGAGAAAATTTTTTAAGAAGTATGTTAATTTCATGTTTTTCATTTACCGAAGTTGCAAAAGAAGCATCTAAGTTAATGAAAGAAGGTGGAAGCATGTTAACTTTAACTTACGAATCCACTAAAGCTATTCCAAATTATAATGTAATGGGTGTTTGTAAATCTGCTCTTGAAGCAAGTGTTAAGTACCTTGCAAGAGACCTTGGTGCTAAAGGAATGAGAGTGAATGCAATTAGCGCAGGACCTATTAAAACTTTAGCAGCTTCTGCTATTGGGGATGCAAAATTCTTATACAAATGGAATGCAGACCATTCTTTCTTGAAGAGAAACGTAGATATCCATGATGTTGGAAACTCAGCACTGTATCTACTAAGCGACCTTGCTGCTGGTGTTACTGGTGAAATTCACTACGTAGATGCTGGATATAACAAGGTTGGGATGCCAGACCCTAAGAATATTACCTAAAATATAGTTAAATTTAGTTAAAAATATTTGGAAGAATTTTTTAAAGTTAATGATTTATATTTAAAAAAATAAAAACATAAGCTAAGATTTTGAATGATTTTTGTAAAAAACCTTGCATCTGTCTTAGATCAAGAATGGTCATCAACTGAAAAATATCCTGGGGTTAAATGGAAATTTTTAATTGATGCAGATTTTGATGGTAGTTCTAGTTTATCAGTAGGTTTCGCTCAAATAGCACCTGGTGGCAATCTAACACTTCATTATCACTCACCTGCAGAAATATATGTCGTTACCAATGGTACAGGAATATTAAATAAATCTGGTGAACTTGAGACAATTAAAAAAGGTGATGTAGTTTATATAGCTGGAAATACAGAGCACTCCTTAAAAAATAATGAAAAAGAAACGTTAGAATTTTATTGGATTTTTCCAACAGATAGTTTTTCAGAAGTAGAATATTTTACAACAAAACAGAAGGGTGTATAGAGCTTTCAAATAAGTGCCCCATAAAAAAAAACCCCAGAACTTTCATTCCAGGGGTTTAGAATTTAAATTTAAAAATTATTCAGCAGCTTGTTTCATAGAGAGCTTAACTTTACCTCTATCAAAACCAATCACTTTAACTTTTACTTCGTCACCTTCTTTGACAACATCAGTAACTTTTTCTACTCTTTTAGCAGCAAGTTCTGAGATGTGAACAAGACCATCTTGTTTACCTAAGAAATTTACAAATGCACCGAACTCCATAATTTTCATTACTTTACCTGAGTAAATTTTATTTAGTTCAGCTTTTGCTGTGATATCTTTAATAATCTGCATGGCAATGTTTCTAGACTCTTCGTCTGGAGCAGAAACTGTTACCACACCTTCATCATTCACATCAACTTTTGCACCCGACTTTTCAACAATCTCTCTAATTGTTGCTCCACCTTTTCCAATCACAGCTGCGATATCTTTTTTATCAACAGTAATTTGTTCCATTTTTGGAGTGTGTTCACCAACATCAGCTCTTGATTCACTTAAGACTTTATTCATTTCACCTAAGATATGAACTCTTCCTTCTTTAGCTTGTTTTAAAGCCTGCTCCATGATTTCAAATGTGATACCTGTAATTTTAATATCCATTTGAAGTGAAGTAATTCCATCTTTAGTTCCAGCAACTTTAAAGTCCATATCTCCAAGATGATCTTCATCACCTAAAATATCTGATAAGACACTAAAGTCATCGCCTTCTTTAATTAATCCCATTGCAATACCTGCAACTGGCTCTTTAATCGGCACTCCAGCATCCATAAGTGCAAGAGATGCACCACAAACACTCGCCATTGAAGAAGAACCATTAGATTCTGTAATCTCAGATACTATTCTGAAAGTATATGGAAATTCTTCTTTTGAAGGTAGTGAAGAATTAATTGCTCTCCATGCTAATTTTCCATGGCCAACTTCACGTCTTCCAGTTCCAATTCTTCCAGTTTCTCCAACTGAGAAAGGAGGAAAGTTATAATGAAGCATAAATCTTTCTCTATGTTGTCCATCTAGACTTTCCAATCTTTGTTCATCATCAGATGTACCTAAAGTAGTAACAACAATTGCTTGCGTTTCTCCTCTAGTAAATAAAGCTGATCCGTGAGTTCTTGGTAAAACACCAACTTCACACTCAATAGCTCTTACATCGGCCAAACCTCTACCATCTATTCTTTTTTTGTTTTTAAGAATATCAGTTCTAACAATTTTCTTTTCAAGATTTTTTAATTCATCATTAACATTAAAATCAGAGTAATTTTCATCTCCTGCAAAAAGCTGTTTTGCTTTATCAGAAATTTCTGAAATTTGATTTGATCTATCTTGTTTGTCTATTGTTGCAAAAGCTTTGGTTAAATCTGCTGTAAAGTTTTCTTCAAGTTTTTTCTTAACTTCTGATAAATCTTTTTTCTCAACAGTCCACTCTGGCTTTCTGCATTCTTTTGCAAGTTCCTCAATCATTTCGATTACTGGAACAAAACCTTCGTGACCAAACTTAACTGCATCTAACATTACTTCTTCTGTTAAACCTTTAGTCTCAGACTCAACCATAAGCACAGCATCTTTAGTACCTGCTACAACTAAATCTAAAGTAGAGTTTTCTAGCTCAGCTTTTGATGGGTTTAATATATATTTACCATCAACTAAACCAACTCTTGAAGCACCCACAGGACCCATAAATGGCATTCCTGAAATAGCTAGCGCTGCTGAAGAAGCTGTAATTGCTAAAATATCTGGTTGATTGTCTTTATCATATGAAATTACCGTTGGTAACAACTGAACTTCATTTTTAAATTCACTTGGAAACAAAGGTCTGATTGGTCTATCAATTAATCTTGAGATCAATTGTTCACTTTCAGTTGGTCTTGCTTCTCTTTTAAAATATCCACCAGGAATTTTACCACCCGCATAATATTTTTCTTGGTAATTTACAGATAGTGGAAAGTAATCCATATCTGGATTTACTTTTTTTGCTCCTACTACTGTTGCTAAAACAACCGTTTCACCGCATGAAGCAATGATTGCTCCATCTGCTTGTCTTGCTACTTTACCTGTTTCTAAACTTATTTTCTTACCTGCTACTTCAATTTCCTTCTTATATACTTTGAACATCTAATTTCCGTTTCCTTCTATTTTCTTAAATTTAATTGTGTTAATACATTTTTGTAAGAATCGAATTTATTTTTCTTTAAATACTCTAACAATTTTTTTCTTCTATTTACTGCTCTTAATAATCCAACCGAAGAGTGTTTATCTTTTTTGAATTGTTTGATATGTGCTGAAAGAGTTTCAATTTTTCCCGTTAATAATGCAATTTGTACCTCTGAAGAACCAGTGTCCTTCTCATGCATTTTTAATTCTTCTGCTTTTTTCGTCATACTGTTTATTTTCCTATTTATTTATTTGTTTGTTTTATTAAGTTTTCTATTTTTTCCGCATACTCAAAAGAATCGTCTTTAGCAAAAAGTATCTTTGGTACGTATTTCATAAATACTTTTTTAGATAAAACTTTTCTAATCAAAAAAGAGTATTCTCTTAATTTTTTAATAACTTTTTCTGTATCTTTTCCCCCTAGAGGTAATACATACGCTTTTGCAATTTTAAGATCTTGACTCATTTTCACTTCTGTAACCGTTATGGTGTTAGTTTCTAAATTTGGCACTTTAGCTTCATTTCTAGCAAAAATCATACCTAAAGATTGCCTAATCATCTCTCCAACACGTAATTGTCTTTGTGATACGGGTTTTCCTGTTTTATCAACCATTATACCGTTCTTTCCGTCGTAGTCGTACTATACACCTCTATTGTATCGTTTTTCTGGAAATCAATAAAGTCTTTAAGTGTTATTCCGCATTCTTGACCATTGCTGACCTGTTTTGCCTGATCTTTTTCTCTGAAAATAGTACTTATTTTACCCGTATAAATAATTGCCCCATCTCTTACTACTCTTGCACTCGCTCCACTAGCTATTTCACCTTCAGTAACTTTTGAACCCGCAACTTTTCCTGTACCTGAAACTTTGAAAATTTCTAGAATTTGAGCTGTACCAATAATTTTTTCCTGAACATCTGGAGCAAGAAGTCCTGACATTTTTAATTTGATATAATCTAAAACTTCATAAATAATATTGTAAGAAGATATTATAATTTTTTCATTCTCTGCTAATTTTTTTGCTTCCTTGCTTGGCTTAACATTAAATGCAATTAATGTGGCGTTAGATGCTTTTGCTAAAGTTACATCTGTTTCTGTTACCATTCCAATGTCAGATAAAATTATTTTAGGTTTTACTTCATCATGAGTAATTTGGTTAATCGCACTTTTAATTGCTTCTGCAGATCCATGAACGTCTGATTTTACGATAATATTTAATTCTGTAGCTGACTTATCAGCAAAAGCTGAATCTTGAGTTGCAAAAGTTAAAGGGCTTCCACCAGTTTTAGTTTCATCTGCTCTAGTCTCACTTAATGTTTTGGCTTCTTTTTCTGAATCTAAGACAATAAAATCATCTCCTGATTTAGCTGCTCCATTAATTCCAAGAATTTCAACTGGCATTGATGGTGGTGCTTCATTAACACTTTCTCCTTTATCGTTAATCAAAGCTCTTACTTTTCCCCATTTTAATCCACTAACAAAAAAATCACCTTTTTTAATTGTTCCAGATGTAACCACAACTGTCGCAACCGCTCCTCTACCAATATCAATTTTAGATTCTAGAACAATTCCAGTTGCTTTAGATTCAAAGTCAGTTTTTAAATCCAAGATTTCTGCTTGTAGAACAATCGACTCTACTAGTTTATCTAAATTCTTTTTATTTTTTGCAGAAATTTCAACCATCAAGGTATCTCCCGATAAATCTTCTGCAATAAGTTCATATTCTAAAAGCTGGTTCTTTATTTTTTGTGGGTCTGCCTCTGGTAAATCACATTTGTTAATTGCTACAACTATTGGAACGTTCGCAGCTTTAGCGTGTTTTATAGATTCAATTGTTTGAGGTTTAACTCCATCATCTGCAGCAACTACCAATACTACAACGTCTGTTAATTTTGATCCTCTAGCTCTCATTTCTGTAAATGCAGCATGACCCGGTGTATCAATAAAAGTTAGCTTATTAGATTCGTGTTGTATTTGGTAAGCACCAATGTGTTGTGTTATTCCACCAAATTCACCAGAGACAACATTCGCATTTCTTAAAACATCTAATACCGAAGTCTTCCCATGATCCACATGACCCATCACGGTTACGATCGGTGGTCTATTCTTTAAATTTTCAGATCTAGACTCTTTTATTTTTTGAATAATTTCTTCTGCTTTTGTTTCTCTAATCGGATTGTGACCAAATTCTTTTACTAGGTATTCAGCTGTATCTGCTGCTAATGTTTGATTGATAGTAACCGTAACACCCATTCCAAATAAATGTTTAATTACATTACTTGATTGCTCAGCCATTCTGTTAGACAACTCTCTCACTGTTATTGCTTCAGGAATATTTACATCTCTTTTTACAGGTTTTAAGCTTTCTTGAATTTCTTCTTTAGTAAGTTCTCTATTTTCTTTTAATTTTGCTCTTTTAAGCGAAGCCATACTTCTTGTTCTTGCTTCAATTTCATCACTTAACGCTCTTGAAACAGTTAATTTTAATTCTCTTTTTTTAGTATCAGGTTTACCTGTATCCCCTTTGAGTCTTCTGGTTGCTCTTTGCTCGGCTAACTTACGTTTTTCATAATCATTAGTTATTGGAAAAGATGGTTTAGGTGCTGATGTAGTTCTGGGGGGGAGCTACTTGTATTTGTTACTGCTGGTTTTGATCTAACACTAGCAGGTCTACTAAAGTTACTTCTGGGTGCAAATTTGCTAGTTTTTTTTTCAATTACAACGGAATTTTTACTTTGAGTTTTTGCTAACTCTATATTCTCTATCGATTTCTTGGCTATGCCAGAAAGTGTTAATTTTGTTTTTTTGTTTTCCATATTTCATTACTCAATCTTTGTAAATTATTTTTCTTGCAGACATAATTAATTCATCCGCTTCTGTTTTTGATAAAGCAAAATCTTCAAGGTATCCTTGAATCTTAATTCTTTCACCTTTCACAACATCATAACCACCAGTTAATTCATCAGAGGCAAGGTCTGCAAAATCTTCTAGTTTTAAAATCTTTTGCTCTCCTAAAGTAACTAACATTCCTGGCGTTAGTCCTTTGTGATTTATAAGATCATCTTGAAGTCCCAAATCTTTAATTCTTTGAGTGATGTCTTCTTGATCTTTTTGGTAAAACTCTTTTGCTCTTTCAATCAAAGCCTTAGCTGTGTCTTCCTCTATGCCTTCAATTTTCATTAAATTTTCTGGTGAGCTATCTTTAATGTCTGAGATTGAAGAAAAACCTTCTGCAACAAGTAATTGTCCCAATGTTTCGTCCAACTCTAAATTTTTAACAAAGTTTTCAGTTTTTTCTTTAAACTCAGATTGTCTTCTTTCTGAATCTTCTGCATCAGTCATTATATTAATTTCGTAATTTAATAATTTAGTAGCCAGCCTAACATTTTGACCTCTACGACCAATTGCTTTACTTAAATTTTCTTCAGTTAAAATTACATCTAATTTTTTTGCAACACTATCAACATTTACTCTTTGAACTTCAGCCGGTGACAATGCATTTGAAACTACTATTGCTGGATCTTCAGACCAATTAACAATATCAATTTTTTCACCTTGTAATTCATTAACTACTGCTTGAACTCTTGATCCTCTCATTCCAACACAAGCTCCTACTGGATCCAATGAAGTGTCAACTGCTTTAACACAAATTTTTGCTCTACTTCCTGGATCTCTTGCTGATGATTTTATTTCAATTAAACCATCATAGATTTCAGGAACCTCTTGAACAAATAATTTTTCCATAAATTTTGGATGTGCTCTTGATAAAAATATTTGTTGTCCTCTAGCTTCTCTTTTTACGTCATAACAATAAGCTTTAACTCTATCTCCAGCTTTAATATTTTCTCTAGGAATCATTTCATTTTTTTGAATAATTGCTTCAGTTCTACCTAAATCAACTATCACATTTCCAAACTCTAGACGTTTAACAATTCCACTTAATATTGAATCTTTTTTGTCTATGAAATCATTGTATTGTCTTTCACGCTCTGCTTCTCTTACATTAAAACTAATAACTTGTTTTGCTGTTTGCGCAGCTATTCTTCCAAAATCAAAAGAGGGAAGTGGTTGTAAAATTTCGTCACCAATCTTTTTATCTTTGTTTGCTTCATTTAAAATGATTGCATCTTGAAGGTTAATTTCTGTATTTGTATTTTCTGGTTTTTCGACAACAATTAATTTTCTGAAAATTCCGATATCACCACTTTCTCTATCTATTAAAACTTTAATTTCATTGTCCTGTCCAAATTTTGATTTGGCAGCTTTTGCAATTCCAGTTTCCATGGAATCAATAATCAATTCTTTATCTATAGACTTTTCTAAAGCAACCGCTTCAGCAATTCTTAATAATTCTAATTTATCTGATCTTCTATTTAACATAAATTTATTAGCTCCAAAAAAAATGGGCTAAAGCCCATTCTGTAATTTCAATAATGTAAGGGCAATATATAAAGATTTTTTTTTAATTCAATAGCAACTATTTAGAAAAAGCGTCTTTTTTATCCGTTTTTTCCCATGAAAATGAGCCGTTAGCTTCAGGCACCCTTCCAAAATGACCATAAGCTGCTGTTTTTTCATAAATAGGTTTATTTAAGCCTAGCATTTCTCTTATACCTCTTGGGCTTAAATCAAAATTCTCTGAAATCTTTTCTGTTACAAATTTATTTTTTTCTAAATCATTATCAAATAAATCTACATAAATTGATAAAGGTTTAGAAACTCCAATGGCATATGCTAGTTGAATTAAACATTTTTCAGCAATGTTAGATGCAACAATATTTTTAGCAATATATCTTGCTGCGTAAGCAGCTGATCTATCAACTTTGGTTGGATCTTTACCAGAGAAAGCTCCTCCACCATGAGGTGCTGCTCCACCATAAGTATCTACAATAATTTTTCTACCTGTTAAACCACAATCCCCATCCGGACCACCAATTACAAAATTTCCAGTTGGATTTATATATAATTCATCTTCATTAAAATCTTTCAAAAACTTTTCTGGAATTGATTTTAATAAATAAGGTTTTAATAACTCCCTAACTTTAGCCTGATCTACATCTGCTGAGTGCTGTGAAGATATAACAACTGATTTTACTTTGGTTGGTTTTCCATCAACATATTCAAACGTAACTTGACTTTTTGAATCTGGCTCAATATTTTTTAATTTTCCAGATTTTCTGTCTTCCGCCATTAATCTCAAAATTTTATGAGAATAATGAATTGGTGCAGGCATTAATTCTTCAGTTTCATTACAAGCATAACCAAACATTATTCCTTGGTCACCGGCTCCTTCATCTTTATTACTTGATGAGTCCACACCCATTGCTATATCTGCAGATTGTGCGTGAAGGTGGCTTTCTATTTTTGTAGCTTCTCTCCAAGTAAAACCATCTTGATCGTATCCTATATCCTTGATGCATTCTCTTACTTTTTGAATAAGATCTTCTTCTTTGATGCTCGGTCCTCTTACTTCTCCAGCTAAAACAACTTTGTTTGTAGTGGTTAAAGTTTCACATGCTACTCTTGAAAAAGGATCACCCGAAAGATAGCTATCCACTACCATGTCAGAAATACGATCTGACACCTTGTCTGGATGTCCCTCTGAAACAGACTCACTTGTAAATAAAAAATTTTTTAAATTACTCATCTGCAATTTTCTTAAATGAAAAAATTAAAAAAATATATAATAAAATAAGTATAAAAAATATCTTATCCCCATAATTCATATAAAGCGTGGATTTGATGACTTTGCTCTCTTTAAAATCAACATAACCAGTAGAGCCAAATTCAACTTTTTTTTCTACAACACCAATTGGATTAATAATGGCAGATATTCCATTATTTGCTGATCTAATTATATACTTTCCACTTTCAATTGATCTAAAGATACTATGTGAAAAATGTTGTTTTGGGCCAATAGAATTACCAAACCACCCGTCTTCTGAAATGTTGATTATATAATCAAAGTTTTTGTCTTTAAATAATCTATTAGAATAAATAATTTCATAGCAAATTAAGGGAAGTAATTTTAGTTCTATCTTATCATTTTTTATTGAGAGTGCTTTTAAGTTGTTACCTTTTGAAAAAGATTGGTAGTCGTTGGTTACTGTTTTAAGTCCTATTAAACCAAGAATTTTTTTAAACGGTGTAAACTCACCAAATGGTACTAGATTAACCTTATTGTAACTCTCAACTAAATCTAATTTATTGTTAAAAACTGCCATTGAATTAAAAAATAAGTTTTCACTATTTTTAGACTCCACACTATTAAGGCCCATAATAATTAAATCATCATCTCCAAAGTTATTCGAAAATAATTCCTCATATATAGACATATCACTTAAATAACTGTCTGGAATAATTCCTTCAGGCCATAAAAAAACTGTCGGTTTTTTTTTCTCTGGGCTGCTCAAGACAATTAGTTCCCTGATAATCTTTAACTCATCCTGCTTTGAGTAAAATCGATCTAAACTAATTTTAGATGATACAGTTCTTATTATAAAATTATTTTTAATATCAGCCAAAGTGTTAAATTGATTATACTTTAAATTCCCAAAAATTAAAAAACCTATAGAAATTATTATGAAGAAAAAACAGACAATAATTTCTTTTCTAGCTTTTCTTAAAATAAATATAGCTGGTACAGTAAACAGAGATATGCAAATTAAATTGAAAGAATAAGTCCCAATTACTGAGAGAATTTGAATAAAATAAATACTTTCTGAAAAACTAAAAGCAATTAAATTCCATGGAAAACCAGTAAGTATGAGCCCTCTAATAAATTCAACAGAGCCATATAAAATTGAAAAAATAAAAAATGTACTAATAATGTTTTTAGAATAAAAAATAGAAAAGAAATAAGTTATCAGTCCATAAAATATTGCTAAAAAAGCAGGAAGTAAAATTATTGCTATTGGTATTAAAGATTTAAAACTTTCATCAAAAGTTAGCGAAATTGCTATCCAATACAAGCTACATAAAAAATAACCAAAACCAAAAAACCACCCATGTTTAAAAAAAGATTTATTATTAGAGTTGGTTTTTCTTTTTTTAAAAAGAAAAATAAAAAATAATGAAAAAGTAAAAAAATTGATTATAAAATAATTATAAGGTGGTAAGCTGTAGGAGCTAATAGCTCCTAGAAAAAAAATATATAACGCATTTAATAGGTTTTTTTTAAGCAAGTTAAGCAGCTTTTGTTTGAATAAATTTATAAATTTTATCTTCTTCTTTACTCATTTTTTTAAAATCTTTCAATTTTATATGGTCATGCCCTAATAAATGTAGAAATCCATGAATAAAAATTTTAATAACTTTTTGTTTAAACTCAAAAATATTTATATTTTTTGGTTTGTTCATAAATTCATAGCTAATTACTATATCACCAAGATAGTTTGATTTTTTTGGATTAAATTTTTTCTCAAAAGGAAATGACAATACATCTGTAGGTTTATTTTTATTTCTAAAACCTTTATTTAACTTTTTAATATTTTTATTATTTGAAAGTAAAATTGTTAGATTTATTTTTTTACCTATAAATTTATATTTTTTCGGAAAAAATTTTATAATAGAGTTAAAAAAAGTGTTATTTCTCTTTATTTTTTTACTCCAAAGAGCACATTCCGAAATCACATCAATTTTAATCATTTTCTTGATCTGAGTATGCCTTTACAATCTTAGAGACTAGGGGGTGCCTGACCACGTCGGAATGATCAAAATCTATCACAGAGACTTCATCTAAATGGCTTAATAATTTTTTAGATCTATTCAATCCAGACATATTCTTATGGGGCAAATCGATTTGGGATGGATCACCATTTATAACGATCTTTGAATTCTCTCCGATACGCGTTAGAAACATTTTAATCTGCGTATCTGTTGCATTTTGTGCTTCATCTAAAATCGCAAAAGAATTTTTTAAAGTCCTGCCCCTCATAAATGCTAGTGGTGCTATTTCAATATCACCAACTTCAATCATTCTTTGAATTTTATCAAAATCAAAAAGATCATATAGAGAGTCATATAAAGGTCTTAGATAGGGATCTACTTTTTCCTTCATGTCTCCAGGTAAAAAACCTAATCTTTCACCAGCTTCGACTGCAGGTCTTGATAAAATAATTCTTTCAATCTTTTTATCAAGTAACAATGTAAGTCCAACTGCAACAGCCAAAAAAGTTTTACCCGTTCCTGCGGGACCTGCTGATATAACAATATCATTTTGTCTTAAGGCTCTGACATATTCTTTTTGTCTTTCAGATCTTGGAATAACTGATTTTTTAGGAGTTTTAATTATGTCTGAAACATTTTGATTTTCTACCTTTTCTTTAATCATAAATTCATCTACTGAAGAAAGTATATCTTTTTTTTCTATACTTCCATTATTTACAAACTGGTTGGCTAAAAATTGAATAGCATTTTTTGTAATTTCATTTTTTTTGGGTGTTGATTTTATCAAAATAGAATTACCCCTAGAATATAGATTAGTATCAGTAATTTTTTCTAGTTCTTTTAAATTTTCATTAAATTCACCAACAACGCCCATTAATAAATCATTGTCTTGAAATATAACGCTCAAAGAATTGTTATCAGAATAGACAAATTTTAAAATAGAACTAATTTTTTTTGATGCTACTTTATTCAATTTTTAGGCTACCTTCTTTTTGTAGTTTTCATTTAATATGCCAAACAAGCTGTTTTGATTACTATTTGTTATTTCTATTTGCATAACTTTCCCTATGCAGTCACTGTTGCCATCAAAAATTACTGATGTCATAAACTCAGTTCTACCAAATAATTTAATTCCATCTTTCATTTTATTTTCAACCAAAACATTAAGAGTCTTACCTTCTAGAGATTTATTTTTATTTATCTGATTTTCGAACAATTTTTTTTGGATTATTTCTAATCTTTCCTTAGATTTTTTTTTATCTACTAGTTCTAAATCAGCAGCTACAGTGCCTGGTCTTGGACTAAAAATAAAAGAATATGAATTAATAAACCCTACTTTTTCAATTAACTTCATTGTATATTTAAAATCATCATCACTTTCTTCTGGGTATCCAATAATAAAATCACTTGAAAATTCTATATTGGAATTAATCTTTTTTAATTTTTCATAAATTATTAAATATTCTTCAATAGTGTGTTTTCTATTCATTTGTTTTAAAATTTTGTTTGATCCACTTTGTACTGGTAGATGGACTAAAGGCATTAGTTTGGTTGATTTTTTATAAACATTTATCAAATCGTCAGTCATGTCTTTGGGGTGAGAGGTAGTATACCTAATTCTCTCAAGCTCATTAAGGCTTTCTAGCTCTAATAACAAATCAGATAATCTAAATTTTTTATTTTTATCTTTATGGCTATATGCATTCACATTTTGCCCTAATAAAATAATTTCTTTTGCACCACTTTGAATTAATTCCTTTGCTTCATTTATAATTTGATCAAAAGGTCTGGAATATTCGGGTCCACGTGTATAGGGCACTACACAAAAATGACAGAATTTATCACAACCCTCTTGGATTGTTAAAAATGAAGAAACTTTACTGTCTTTATTTTTAATCTTACTTAAATAATTAAATTTAGAGATTGTATCAAATTCTGTTTCTTCCTCTTTTTTTTTATTTTTTGAATGATTTAATATTGCCTCATTTATTTTATGATAGGACTGTGGCCCAATTACAATGTCAATATAAGGTTCTCTTTTTAACATTTCTTGATTTTCAGCTTGAGCAACACACCCAGCAACAATTACAATTGGTTTTTTTTTCTCTCTAAAAATTTTTTTAACTCTTCCTATTTCGTGGTAAACCTTTTCTTTTGCTTTATCACGAATATGACAGGTGTTTAAAAGATAACAATTTGCATCCTCATATATATCAGTTTTTTCAAAACCAATTTTTTTTACTGTATCAAATATACGGTTTGAGTCGTATTCATTCATTTGACAGCCAAAAGTTTTAATAAAAATTTTTTTTAACATTATGTTAGGATTTTTTTTTAACCCCATATAGTTCTAATTTATGATCAACTAATCGATATCCATACTTATTAGCAATTTTTTCTTGTAACTTTTCTATCTCTTCATCAACAAATTCTATAATTTCCCCAGATTTAACATCTATTAAATGATCATGATGTCCCTCATTTAATTCTTCGTATCTAGCCTTACCCCCTTTAAAATCATGTTTTGCTAAAATTCCAGATTCCTCAAAAAGTTTTACTGTTCTATATACTGTGGCAATACTTATTTTTGGATCAATCTTTGAAACTCTATTATAAAGTTCATCTACGTCTGGATGATCGTTTGATTCTGACATTACTTTTGCAATAATTTTTCTTTGATCTGTAAGTTTGACCCCTTTGGTTAAGCATTTTTGTTCAATATTTTCTGACATGTTTAATTTTACCTTAAATAAATAGGATTAATCAAATTCTTTTTAATTTTAAATTTTTTACATAAACTAGGGATATCTTCATACTTAACTTCTTCAAACCCCTTAAAATCTTCAAAACTAAAGCAATAGTAATTGATTTTTTTAGTTAGAAATAAAGCTTTAATCGTCGCTAAAGAATTTCTAATTCCTGCAAAACTACCTGGTCCTCTGTTAACATAAATAACATCAATTTGATCTAATAAAGAAGAATTTTCCTTTAAAAAATCATTAATTAAGATCATTAATTTTTCAAAATTAATTTTACTATTTTCATGACTACAAGTATAAATATTTTTACTAACTATGAGTGTTAAAAAAATTTTATCTCTTGTGGCATCTACTATTAAATTTTTCATTGTAATAATGTTATTTGCCATCAATTCTAAAGCAGTAGAAAATAATATCAAATATTATTCTGAAGATAGTGGCATTCTTTCTTTAATGTACCACCGATTTGATGAAAATAAGTATCCTTCAACAAATATACAAATGGATATTTTTAAAGAACAAATGTCTATAATAAATACCCTAAATTATAATTTTTATGATCCACAACATTTACAAAAAGATTTTAATATTACAAAGAATGAAAAAAAAATACTTATTACTATAGATGATGCATTCTCATCTTTTTATAAAGTTGCATGGCCATATTTAAAGAAAGAGAAAATTCCTTTTATTTTATTTGTTTCAACTGAAGCTGTAGGCAAAACTGGCTATATGAATTGGGAACAAATACAAGAAATAGAAAAAGAATCATACGCTTACATTGGTAATCATTCACACTCTCATGATTACCTGATTGATCTAGAAACAGAAAATTTTTTGTCTGATATTAATACTTCAATTAAATTTTTTAATCAGCACTTAGGTTATAACCCAATTTTTTTTTCATACCCATTTGGTGAATATAGCAAAACTATTAAAGATTTTATTTCTAAAAATTTTGATTTTGCTTTTGGTCAACATTCGGGTGTTATTGATATTGATAAAGATCCTCATGAGTTACCCAGGTTCCCAATTAATGAAAAATATGGTGATCTAAAAAGATTTAAATTTTTAATTAATCTTAGTCCACTTCAATACAAATCTTTAAAACCTGCAGATAAATATATTACTGACAATAATCCTCCAAAGCTATCTGTCGAATTTTTTGAGAATCAAAAAAATATAGAAAATATAAATTGTTTTTCTGATGAGGGTAATGGATGGGAACAGTCTAATATTAGTGTTAATAAAAATATCTTAAAATTAAACTTTAGAGAAAAATTTACATTCAGAAGAGGTAGGGTTAATTGCTCACTTAATGATGATGGAATATGGAGATGGTTTGGTGTTCAATTCTCGGTGAATCAAAATTAAATTAAACTTTCTAAATCTATACTTGACGGCAATAACTTAGCATCATCAAAATCTGTTAAATTATTTTGTCTTATAATTTGTTGTAAGATTTTAACATACTCTTTTCCTGTCTCTGCATATTTATCTAAATATTCAGAAAGAATCATGCTGTCTAATTTTTTTCCTTCGTCTCTCAATTCAGCTCTCACACTTCTAAAACCTTTATAAGAAGAGTGAGTATTCAAATTTCTGTGATAGGCTTTTACAGATGCTTGTAATACCTTAAATCTCATAACTTTATGAGTGCTATCATCTTCTGCATCAGCTGGCTTTATTCCTTCTCCACTCCACGTCCACTGACCAAATAATGCGTTTCCTTCTTGGGCAAATCTTGATGTTCCCCAACCAGTTTCCTTTGCTGCCTGTGCAATAGCCATTGAAACGGGGACCTCATCCATTCTAATTTTTAATGTAGATAAATCTTTATTTACCACACCATATTGTTTGAATTTTACATTCAGCCACTCTTGCTCTGCCTTTGTGTTTTTACTTTTATTTAAAATACTAAAAAGCTTCATTCTATCTAGTTTAATGCTATTATTTTCATCAATAACTAAAGGCAAAATTATCTGAATGAAAAGGTCTTTTCTTTTTTTAGTATTTTCTATTTTTACAATCTCTTTTGGTAATAGATCTAAACTTATAGGCTTTACTAACTTATTTTTTCTAACATCTTCTAAATCATAATTTGTTGATTTAAAAAGTTCTTCAATTGTTGCAGCACTTAACAGTATGGCATCTGATGGTTGCTCATCAAATGTTAAAATATCCTCATATAAAAACTTTTTATTTAATTTTTCATCTAGTTTTGTTGTTCCATTTTCCAATAATCTTTTTAAATTATTTTTTGAATTATTTTCATAGTCTTTAGAAAATATCATTTTTTCTTTTGTAAGATTGATAGCTAGTGGGGCTATAAAAAAAATTGATATAATAATCAAGCTAGATAAAAAAGTTCTTGAAAGATTACCTATTTCACTTTCTTCTGTTCTAATTTTCTTTTTTTTTTTAACAATAAACCCTTTTTTATCTAAATATTTCTTTATTTCAAAAATTGAAATTTTTTTTTGCATACCTATATTGCAACAACTTCTTTTACTTCAGGTAAATAATGACACAAAAGATTTTGCACGCCTTGTTTTAAAGTCATTGTTGAGCTAGGACAGCCAGAACAACTTCCTTGCAGTTCTACCTTAACAATTCCATCTTTAAATTCTTTAAATTTAATGTCACCTCCATCTTTTGCAACAGCTGGTCTAATCTTTGATTCTAGAATACTTATAATTTGTTTTTCAATGTCAGTGTATTCTCTTTTTTTTTCTCCAAGCAACTCATTGGCAATTACAAACTCTTTTCCTGTTGAATAAAAATCATTAATCAATGAAATAGCTATATGCTTAATATCTTCCCAATTTTCTTCTTCACTTTTATTTATAGATATAAAATCTTTTCCTAAAAATACCCCTGTTACTCCATTAATTGATAAAACATTCCTTACCAATTCATTATCGGTTTCTTCTTTTCTTGTTACTTCAAATGACCCATTATTGGAAACCGTCTTTCCAGGCAAAAACTTAAGTGAATTGGGGTTCGGTGTTACTTCGGTTTGAACAAACATGTATTTATATATAAAGGTAAATCTCTAAATTTAAACCAATTAATAAATATATTTTGTTAAAAACCTACTAATTCTTTCATTTCTTTCATCTTTTTTGAGGCAATTTTGTCCGCTTTATCAGATCCTTCTAATAAAACTGAATCTAAGAATTTTTGATCCTCTAATAACTTTTTAATTTCTTTTGAGATTGGCTCAATTCTTTCAATTAGAACTTCTGATAATTTTTCTTTAAATTCAGAAAAGTTTTTTCCATTTAATTCCATTATAGATTTTTCTAAATTTTGATTTTTTAAACTTGAATAAATCCCTAATAAATTTTCTGCTTCTGGTCTTTCTGCTAGATTATCAATTCCTCCTGGCAAAGGTAATGGATCTGTTTTAGCTTTTTTTATTTTATTTATTATTTGATCTTTATTATCTGTGAGGTTAATTCTACTTAAATCTGATGGATCTGACTTGCTCATTTTTTTAATTCCATCTTTAAGACTCATTATTCTAGAAAATTGTTCTTGAATTAATGGCTCTGGTGCTTTCAAAAAATCTATTGCACCAAAATCATTATTAAACTTTTGCGCAATGTCTCTACAAAGTTCTAGATGTTGTTTTTGATCGTTTCCAACCGGAACATGAGTTGCGTCATAAAGCAAAATATCTGCAGCCATCAAGACTGGGTACGAATAAAGACCAATACTAGCTTTTTCTTTATCTTTTCCAGCTTTTTCTTTAAATTGTGTCATCCTATTAAGCCAACCTATTCTTGAAACACAACTTAAAATCCATGCAGCTTCTGAGTGTGCTGAAACCATTGATTGGTTAAAGATTATGCTTTGTGCCGGATTGATTCCACATGCAATAAATGTAGCTACAGTTTCTCTAATATTTTTTTTTAATTCTTTTGGGTTTTGCTTAACTGTTATTGCATGAAGATCCACAACACAAAAAATACATTCATTTTCTTTTTCGTTTTGGAGTTCTACAAAGTTCTTAATTGCACCAAGGTAGTTTCCTAGATGAAGGTTTCCCGTTGGTTGGACTCCTGAAAAAATTTTTTTGCTCATGACTAGTAGTTTAAATTAATATCACTTTTTTTAAAAGCCTTGATTAAAATTGCAATTAAAAGGTAAAATATTAGCCCTGATACAACTGCGCCAATTAGATAAATAGCCTTAAAGCGTGCCTCGTAAAGTAAATTATCATTAAAAAAATGAATTACATATCTAAAGAATATCCCCATCAATACTGAGGCTAATAAAATTTTAAAAAACCTATTTAAAAATACTAAATTAAAGTTAAATAAACTTTTTATCTTTAGAAAAATAAACAATAAAATGGCATTAAACCAGGACGATATAGTGGTTGCTATTGGTATAATTATAAACCCAACTTCCTTGAAAAAAACCACACTAATAAACACATTTAACAAAACAGAAGTTAAAGAAATATAAAAAGGTACCTTTGTATTATGTCGTGCGAAAAAAAAGCTGAAAAAACTTTAATAAGAGAAAATGCAGGTAATCCAATCGCAAAATAGAATAAAGCTTTTGCTGAGTTTATAACACTTAATTCATTGAAAGAACCGTATCCAAATAAAGAAGATATAATTTCTTCAGAAGCAATAAGTAATGCTAGTGCTGCTGGAATACTTAAAAATAAACTTAACTCTAAAGCTTTATTTTGAATCAGATTTATTTTATCTTTTTTATTTCCCTGAACATGCTTAGAAAGTTGAGGAAGTATTACTGTTCCTATTGCAATTCCTGCAATAGCAAGATTTATTTGATAAATTCTATCTGCATAATAAAGATAAGATACTGCGCTAGCTTGGAAAGATGCAATGATTGTTCCTACTAAAATATTAATCTGAGTAACACCAGAAGAAAAAATACTGGGAAGTAATTTTTTGAAAAAAAGTTTAACTTTATTATCAATTTTAAATGACAAATTAATTTTAGGAGAAAAGTGTTTTTTTACAAAAAAATATAAGAAAATAAGCTGTAAGAGGCCTGAGATAGTTACCGCATAAGACAGATAATATACCAATCCGTCATTTAAAATTTTTCCAAAGAGCAATACTCCAATTAAAAGAATATTCAAAATTATAGGTGCAGCCGAAGCTACAGCAAATTTATTATGTGAATTTAAAATAGCAGAAAAAAAAGATGCCAAGCTAATAAACATTAAAAAAGGGAAAGTAATTCTTGTCAAAGTTATGACTAATTCCATTTTTTTATAATCACTTTCAAAACCTGGTGCTATCAAAAAGACAAATATTGGCATCATTATCTCAATAACAAGGACTAAAAAAAACAATCCTACTATCAATAAAGTAAAAATATTATTTGCAAATTTTTGTGACTTTTTTTTATTATTTAGCACTGACGAATAACTGGGCACAAACGCTGCATTAAATGTTCCTTCTGAAAATAATCTTCTAAATGTATTTGGTATCCTAAATGCCACAAAGAAGGCGTCTGCTAACGGGCCTGCACCAAGAAACACGGCTATCAATATGTCTCTTACATAGCCCAACAATCTGCTTATTATGGTAAAAAAACTAAATGTGCCTGTTGACTTAATTAAGTTCATAAATCATATTAGTCTTAAATTCGCTCCATTTGTATATCTAATTAACATAAATGAAAAAAACTAAAATAGACCATTACACCGATAAGGAAGCTTTAGATTTCCATAGTAAGAATAAACCTGGAAAAATTGAGATCAATTCTTCTAAACCAATGACTACAAAAAGAGATTTGGCACTAGCCTATTCTCCAGGTGTTGCTGTTCCGGTTCAAGCTATAGCTGATAATCCCGAAACTGCATACGATTACACATCCAAAGGAAATCTAGTTGCAGTGATAAGTAATGGCTCAGCTATTTTAGGAATGGGTAATTTAGGGGCATTAGCATCCAAACCTGTAATGGAGGGAAAAGCAGTTTTATTTAAAAGATTTGCCGACATAGATTCTATCGACTTAGAAATTGACTCTCAAGACTCTGATGAAATTATTAATAGTGTTAAAAACTTTGCATGCAGTTTTGGTGGTATTAACTTAGAAGATATCGCAGCTCCTGATTGTTTTATAATTGAAGAAAAATTAAAAGAAATTTTAGATATTCCAGTTTTTCATGACGATCAACATGGAACAGCAATAATAACTACAGCAGCATTAATTAACGCCCTAGATATTAGTGGCAAATCAATAAAGGATATTAAGGTTGTTGTTAATGGAGCTGGTGCATCTGCAATTGCTTGTACAAATTTGTTTAAAAATAGTGGTGTGCCTAGTGAAAATGTAATCATGCTCGATCGTAAAGGGGTGGTGTATAGAGGTAGAACCGAAGGAATGGACCAGTGGAAATCTGCTCATGCAGTAGAAACTAAAAAAAGAACTTTAGAAGAGGCTATAAATGGAGCTGATGTTTTTTTAGGATTATCTGCCAAAGGAGCTTTGAAAAAAGAGTTAATAAAAACTATGGCTAATAACCCAATAATTTTTGCCTGCGCAAATCCTGATCCTGAAATAACACCTGAAGAAATAATGGAAGTAAGAGATGATGCTATTATTGCAACTGGAAGATCTGATTATCCTAATCAAGTAAATAATTTAATTGGCTTTCCTTATATTTTTAGAGGAGCATTAGACGTAAGAGCTACGACTATTAATGAAGAAATGAAAGTTGCTGCTGCAAACGCAATTGCAAAATTAGCAAGAGAAGATGTTCCAGACGAAGTTGTTGCTGCAATGGGAGGAGATCGTCCTAAATATGGAAAGGATTATATAATTCCATCTACGTTTGATCCAAGACTAATTAGTGTAATTCCTGCAGCTGTTGCAAAGGCTGCCATGGATAGTGGTGTTGCAAAAAAACCTATAAAAGATTTTGAAGCTTATAAAGACCAACTTAAACAAAGACTTGATCCCTCAGTAACTATTATGCAGGGTATTAACTCTCATATAAAAAAAAATCAAAAGAGAATTGTTTTTGCAGATGGAGAAGATGAAAACACTCTTAAAGCGGCAATAGCATTTAAAAATTCTAAATTAGGTACACCAATTTTAATTGGTAAAAAAACTAAAATTAAAGAAAGAATAAAAGAAATTGGTTACAATGAAAATTTTGATATCGAAATAGTTAATTCTGAAGATACGAAAAAAAGAGAGAAGTACGTAAACTTTTTATTTGAAAAAATGCAAAGAGAGAAAGGTCTTTTGGAAAGAGATTGTGATAGATTAGTTAGAAATGATAGGGTTATATGGGCATCTTGTATGGTTGCTTGTGGTGATGCTGATGGTGCTGTCACTGGAAATACTAGAAGATTTGGAGCCTCTTTTGATAAGGTTACACAAGTTATAGATGCTAGACCAGGTGAAATCATGTTTGGGTTAAACATGGTTGTTGCAAAAGGAAAAACTATTTTTGTTGGAGACACGAGTGTAAATGAATATCCAAGCTCAGAAGAGCTTGCTGAAATTGCAATTTCATCAGCTAGAGTAGTTAAAATGTTTGGCTTTGTTCCAAAAGTTGCTTTTGTTTCTCACTCTACCTTTGGTCAACCTTTAACAAGTAGAACTAAACATATAAAAAAAGCTGTTGAAATTTTGAAAGATAAAAATGTAGATTTTGATTTTGATGGGGACATGCAGCCAGATGTTGCTTTAAATGAAGAATACAAAGAATTATATCCTTTCTCAAGTATTGTTGGAAATGCAAACATATTAATAATGCCTGGCCAACATAGTGCTGCTATTTCTTATAAGATGATGAAAAGCTTAGGTGATACCAGGGTTATTGGTCCTCTTTTAATTGGATTAGGTCAACCCATTGAAATAGCCCCTTTAAGATCATCTACTTCAGAAATTATAAATTTAGCATCAGTTGCTGCCTACTCTGCTGATGTAATTGATTATATAAAAAATTAATTTTTTTGAATTCTTAAATCTTCGACCAAGACAATACTTGCGATAACATCTTCTACATCAAGTATTTCTTTTGCTTCGTTTATTACTTCTTTTCTTTCTTCTGTGGTTAAAGAAATCCCATAAATAAATATCTTTTTCTTGTAAGTATCAATTTGATAATTAGTTGCTTTAATTTTTTTGTTAAATATTAAAGCTGTACGAAGTTGAGATGTAATTAATAAATCTTTAGCAGATTGTTGAAAGTTAAAATCTTCTTTTATTGTGATATCATTTTTAACTGACCTAGCACCTTTTGTCTCCCATGCAAGTTTGGTAATTTG
The DNA here is from genome assembly GCF_047724975.1 of Candidatus Pelagibacter sp. Uisw_106. Classification (GTDB taxonomy): domain Bacteria; phylum Pseudomonadota; class Alphaproteobacteria; order Pelagibacterales; family Pelagibacteraceae; genus Pelagibacter. The sequence goes on along the minus strand of NZ_CP159819.1, from coordinate 1,342,901 downwards.
AAGTTTTTCTTCAGGTTCATCTACTTTTCCTGTTACAAAAATTTTTCCATCTAAAACTTTTGTGCTTACAGTTAATATATAGCTCTTATCTCTTAGGGCTAATCTTGTAGCAAGATTTTTTTGCATTACAGAATCGTCTATTTGTGTGCCTAAAGACCTTGGGTCAAACGCAACACTAACTCCTGTTCCAAAAACTCCTTTTGAACTAATCCCAACACATCCTGTTAAGATCAAAAAAATTAAACTTATTAAAAATATTTTATTTTTCATTTTTTATTTTTAGACAATAATTATAAATCTCTTTTTTTGATACATTCGTGTTTTGACTTATTAAATCTGTAATATCTTTTATACTTAGTTTTTTAATTAATTTTTGAATATTAATTTTATCAGATTCTTTTAATATTATCGATGAATTTTTTTTTTTTACTTTTTCAGAAATAACAATCGTTAACTCTCCTTTAGGATCGGATTTAAATGGTTCAAGTATTTCTACATCTGTTCTTATATATTCCTCATAAAATTTAGTCATTTCTCTGCAAACCAAAATTTTTCTATTTGAGAAGTAATGCTTTAAATCTTTTATTGATCTGTTAAATTTTCTTGGAGAAATAAAAAAAACAATACAGCCCTCTAAATTTGCAAGTCTTTCAAAATCTTCTTTTAATTTGCTATTTTTTTCTGGAAAAAAACCATAAAAAAAATATTTTTCATTAAATCCACTTATAGAAACTGCAGATGAAACTGCAGACGCACCTGGAATTGGAAAGATATCTATACCATTGCTAGCACATTCGTTAACCAATATAGCTCCTGGATCTGAGATCGATGGAGTTCCAGCGTCAGAAATCAAAGAAACAATCGACCCTGATTTTAAAATATCAGTCACTTTTGATAAATTTTTTTTTTCATTAAATTTATGGTTCGCAATAAGTTTTGATTTAATTTCGTACCTTTCTAATAAATTTTTTGAAATACGTGTGTCCTCACACAGTACATAATCCGATTTTTTTAATATTTCTAGGGCTCTTAAGGTGATGTCACTTAAGTTTCCAATAGGAGTAGATACAATATAAAGACCACTTTTAACTTTATTATTTATATTTTCAGTATGTAGAATCATCAAATTATAATAGTTATAATAATAACATTAAAATGAACAAAATTATTAAAATTATACTTTTTTTAGCTTTTGCTTTCTCAATAGCTCCAGTAGCACTTTTGGCAAATGATAAGATTAGGATTGGTCTTCTTGTCCCTTTAACTGGAAAGAACTCTGAAATAGGACAATCTATAATTAAATCTGCACGTCTTGCAATTAATACAATAAATAATTCATCAATTCAGATTATACCAAAAGATACACAGTCAAACCCTGAGGTCACTTTAGGAGCAGCCAAAGAGTTAGCTAATTTAGGAATAAAAATTGTAATTGGTCCAGTTTTTAACGAAAGTCTAATTTACCTAGATGAGTTAAGTGAACTAACATTCTTAGCTCTAACAAATAAAAATGATAATTTTTCCAAGAATATTATTAATGCTGGAATTAATGCGACATCACAATTAAACGCAATCAAGAAATTTATAGAGATAAATGAAATAAAAAAAACTATTTTTCTTACACCAGATGTAAGTTTTAGAAATGAAATTGAAAAAGCTATTTCTAATTCTAAAATAAAGATATTAGAAAATTATATTTATAACACTGATCCCACTAAACTTACTAAGCAAATTGAAAAAATTACACGCTATGATATTAGAAAACAAAATCTAGAAGATGAGATAAATAGACTGGAAAAATCAGAACAAAATAATAAAGAGTATTTAATCGAAAGATTAAAAAAGAGAGATACCCTTGGTAGTGTAAAGTTTGACTCAGTAGTGATTTCTGATTTTGATGAAAGTTTAAAAAGTGTAACAACTTCACTACTTTACACGGATATATCTCCTAAAGAAAAATATTTTATTACTCTCAATCAATGGTTTGATGAATCTCTTTTAAAAGAGGCTAGTTCACAACCCTTGTATTTTCCTTCTGCAAATAAAGATAATTATGATGAATTTTCATATGAATATTTTGAAAAATACAATCAATACCCTAATCAATTGTCATTTTTAAGTTATGACTTGGTTGGACTTGTTTATTATTTAATTCTTCAAAACAACTCTACTGTTGATGAAAAAATGTTTACCAAAAAAACCTTGTTTAGAGGAAAAGTTGGAATTTTTGAAATTAAAAATAATAAAATTAATCATATTTTAAATTTTTATAAAACTGAGGATGGGGAATTTAAAAAAGTTTTTTAATTTTTTTAAAAGCTTTAAATCTATGATCTATTTTATATTTCTGTGATGCTCTCATTTCACCAAATGTAATTTTTTTTCCAAGTGGTATGAAAATAGAATCATAACCAAACCCATTTTCACCTTTTATAATTGGTGAAATAAAACCTTCGACTTTACCAATAGAATTTATTATTTTTTTGTCCATACTATAAATAGTTAAGGCACAAATAAATCTAGCTTTAATTTTTTTTTGTCTCCAATCTTTGTCTTTTCTATCTAATTCTTTAAAAACTCTATTCATTGCCTTTTTAAAATCACCTTTTTTACCTCCCCATCTGGCAGAATAAATTCCAGGATCACCATTTAGAGCATCTATTTCTAAACCGGAGTCATCAGACAGGCATGTCATTTTTGATTTCTTGGAAAAAAATTTAGCCTTAATTAGAGAATTTTCCTTAAATGTTTTGCCATTTTCAGGGGGACTTTTTATTTTAAAGTCCTGTGGAGAGTATATTTCAAGATTTTTAGGCAATAAATCCTTAATTTCTCTCAATTTTCCTTTATTATTAGTGCCCACCAACAATTTTATAATTTTATTTTTTAACATCTAGCAATTATTAATTTTCATACCATATAAGTTGTCATGGAAAAAGATCAAAACATTAATTCTGAAAGTCAAAACGAAGAAATAAAAGAGACTGAAGCAGAAGAGCAAATTCAAAAAGAGCAAGAAGATTCGGGAGAAAAAAATGAAGAAGTAAAAGAGATTACCCCCGAAGAAAAAATTAAAGAGTTAGAGGACAAGGTTGCTCGAGCTTTTGCTGAAATGGAAAATCAAAGAAGAAGATTTGAAAAAGAAAAAGAGGATGCTTTTGATTATGGTGGATTTTCTTTTGCAAAAGAAGCTTTGAATCTAATTGATAACCTAGAGAGGTCAAAACAAATTTTAGAAAGTGATGAAGTATTAAAAGACACTGATGCTTTAAAAAAAACCTTAGAACATTTTGAAATTATAAGTAAAGATATGGTTTCAATTTTCTCAAAAAATGGAATTACTCCTGTAATTTCTATTGGTAAGAAACTGGACCCTAATCAACACCAGGCTATGATGGAAATTGATGATGACCAAAAAGAACCTGGAACAATTGTTCAAGAAATTCAAAAAGGTTTTATGATAAAAGATAGGCTTTTGAGACCAGCACTAGTTGGGGTTTCCAAAAAAACTAAAGTTCAAAATGATCACAAAAGTGAGGAAAATGAAGAGAATTCGGACAATTAATAATAATTGCCAGAACTTGTAGATTAAAAATTAACACTTATATGAAAGGTAGGAATTAAATTATGAGTAAAATTATTGGAATAGATTTAGGAACAACAAATTCATGTGTGTCTATCATGGAAGGTAGTCAACCAAAAGTTTTAGAAAATGCTGAGGGTGCAAGAACAACTCCTTCAGTTGTGGCTTTTACTGAAGATGGAGAAAAACTTGTAGGACAACCTGCAAAAAGACAGGCTGTTACTAATCCTGAAAATACTATTTTTGCTGTAAAGAGATTAATTGGAAGAAATTTTGAGGACCCTACTGTAAAAAAAGATATTGCAGCTGCCCCTTTTAAGATTGTAAATTCAGAAAAAGGAGACGCTTGGATTGAAGCTAGAGGAGAAAAATATTCACCTTCTCAAATTTCCGCTTTTATTCTTCAAAAAATGAAAGAAACTGCTGAAAAATATTTAGGTCAAGAAGTAACGAAAGCTGTGATTACAGTTCCTGCATATTTTAATGATGCTCAAAGACAGGCAACAAAAGATGCTGGTAAAATTGCTGGTCTTGAAGTTTTAAGAATTATTAATGAGCCAACCGCTGCTTCTCTTGCTTATGGTTTAGATAAAAAGCAAAATAAGAAAATAGCTGTTTATGATTTAGGTGGTGGAACTTTTGACGTCTCTATTCTTGAGTTAGGTGATGGTGTATTTGAAGTTAAATCTACAAATGGTGATACATTTTTAGGAGGTGAAGACTTTGATAACACAATCGTTGATTATTTAATTGGTGAATTCAAAAAAGATACTGGGATTGATTTAAGATCAGACAAATTGGCTCTTCAAAGATTAAAAGAGGCTGCTGAAAAAGCAAAAATTGAATTATCTTCTGCAGAACAAACAGATGTTAATTTACCCTTTATAACAGCTGATAAAACTGGTCCAAAACATATTAATTTAAAAATGACTAGAGCTAAATTAGAGGCTTTGGTTGAAGATTTAATCTCAAAAACATTACCACCATGTAAAACTGCTCTTAAAGATGCAGGCCTTACTGCAAATGAAATTGATGAAATTGTAATGGTTGGTGGGATGACAAGAATGCCCAAAGTTCTTGCTGAAGTTAAAAATTTTTTTGGTAAAGAGCCAAATAAAAGTGTAAACCCTGATGAAGTTGTTGCAATGGGTGCTGCAATACAAGCTGGAGTTCTTCAAGGAGACGTTAAAGATGTACTTCTTTTAGACGTAACACCTCTGTCACTTGGAATTGAAACATTGGGTGGAGTATCAACAAAATTAATTGAAAAAAACACAACAATACCAACAAAAAAAAGCCAAGTATTTTCTACAGCTGATGATAATCAGCCTGCTGTATCAATAAGAGTACTTCAGGGTGAAAGAGAAATGGCGACTGACAATAAAATGTTAGGAAATTTTGAACTTGTTGGAATTGCGCCTGCTGCAAGAGGAGTGCCTCAAATAGAAGTAACTTTTGATATTGATGCAAATGGAATTGTAAGTGTTTCTGCTAAAGATAAAGGAACTGGGAAAGAACAAAAAATTCAAATCCAGGCTTCAGGTGGCTTAAGTGATGAGGAGATTGAAAAAATGGTCAAAGATGCTGAAGCAAATAAAGAAGAGGACAAAAAGAAAAGAGAATCTGTTGATGTTAGAAACCAAGCAGACACTTTAATTCATTCAACTGAAAAAAATCTAAAGGAGCATGGTGCTAAAGTTTCTGATGCTGATAAAAAAGCAATAGAGGATGCATCAACTGACTTGAGAGAAGCTATTAAAGGAACTGATACTGAAGAAATTAAAAAGAAAACAGAAACTTTAGTTCAAGCTTCTATGAAACTAGGTGAAGCTATTTACAAATCTCAAGAAAAAAAGAGGACTCACCTAACGACAGTGATAATAATGAAGAAACAAAAAAAGACGATAATGTAGTTGATGCGGATTTTGAAGAAGTAAAAGAAGATGAAACAAAAGAAGATAAAAAAGAAGAAGATAAAGAAAAAAGCGCTTAAGACTTAAAACAACTATCATCTTAAAGTAACTTATGGCTAAAAGAGATTTTTATGACGTCTTAGGTGTTAGCAAGAACGCAAGCCCTGAAGAATTAAAATCTGCTTACCGTAAATTAGCTGTAAAATATCACCCAGACAAAAACCCAGGCAACAAAGCTTCTGAAGATAATTTTAAAGAAGCTGGTGAAGCTTACGGCATACTTTCAGATAAAGAAAAAAAACAAAATTATGATAACTTTGGCCATGCTGCTTTTGAGGGCGGAGGTGGTGGAAGACAGGGTGGTGGTTTTGGTGGAGCTGATTTTTCAGATATATTTGAAGATTTTTTTGGAGATTTTGGTGGTGGACAATCAAGAGGAAGGAGAAAAACCAACAATAGAGGCTCAGATCTACGATATGATTTATCTATTACTCTTGAAGAAGCCTATGAAGGTAAAAAACAGGATATAAAATTCTCAACAACAGAAAAATGTAACACTTGTAAAGGTAATGGCTCTAAACCTGGTCATTCTCCAGACAGATGTACAGTTTGTGGTGGAAATGGTAAAGTAAGATCCAACCAAGGTTTTTTTACTGTTCAACAAACTTGTCCTCAATGTTCTGGCTCTGGTGAAGAAATAACAAATCCATGTACAGACTGTAATGGTCAAGGTAACAAGCAAGCTTCAAAAAAAATATCAGTTACAATACCTAAAGGTGTTGATGATGGCACTAGAATTAGATTGGCTGGCAAAGGCGAGGCAGGATCTAAAGGTGGAGCAAGTGGTGATCTCTATCTTTTTGTAAATGTTCATTCACATGACTTATTTAAAAGATCTGATGAAAACCTATTCTTTGAATTCCCTATATCCATTGCTGATGCAGCATTAGGAACCACAATAGAAATACCAACAATTGATGGCGGAAAAGCGAAAATTAAAATACCTGATGGAACTCAAAATGGAAAACAGTTTAGATTAAAAGGCAAAGGCATGCCTTATATGAGAGGCAGTGGAAATGGAGATCTTTATGTCCAAGTTAATACTGAAGTTCCTATTTCTTTAAATAAAGAACAAAAAGAGTTACTTGAAAAATTTAGAAAGATTGAAAACGAAAAGTCTAATCCAAGTATCAAACAATTCTTTCAAAAAGCAAAAAGTTTTTGGAAAAACTAAAGACTAATTAATTAAAAAAGGTTAATATTTTATTAGATGAAAAAAATTAATTTAGCTATTTCTGGCTGCCTAGGGAGAATGGGTCAACAACTTATTAAATCCTCAAAAAATAATAAAAACTTTAAATTAGCTGTTCTGACAGAAAATAAAGCTATCAATAAAAAAATTTCTGGCATCAAACTTGATGTAAATACTGAACAAGCTTTTAAAAAAATTGATGTAATAATAGATTTTACAGTTCCAAACTGTACTTTAGATATTCTAAAAATTGCATCTAAATTAAAAAAAAGGGTAGTAATTGGAACAACTGGATTTACACAGAAAGAAGAGAATATAATTAAAAAAATTTCTAAAAAAATTCCTATTTTAAAAGCAGGTAATATGAGCCTTGGTATTAATTTATTGATGTATCTAACTGAAATTGCCTCAAAATCATTAAATGATGAATATTTAAGTAAAGTTTTTGAGGTTCATCACAAACACAAAAAAGATTACCCATCAGGAACGGCTTTAATGCTTGGAAAAGGTATCGCGGATGGAAAAAATAAAAATCTTTATAATTTAATTGGAAAAAAATTTTTGAATAAAAATTCTTTCCCATATGGGAAAAAAATTAATTTTAATTCAATTAGAAAAGGTGAAATTATTGGAGAACATGAGGTAACATTTTCTAGTGGCAAAGAAATAATAAAATTAAATCATGAAGCATTTGATAGAGCTCTTTACTCAGATGGCGCCTTAACTGCAGCAAAATGGCTTGTTAATAGAAAACCAGGACTTTATTCAATGAGAGATTTATTGAACTTTAAATAATGGTTGAAAAAGAAAAAGCTAATAAAATACTAAAGATTTTAAATAAGATTTATCCAACAACCCCTATCCCTCTAGATCATACTAGTAACTTTACTCTCTTAATGTCGGTTCTTTTATCAGCTCAATGCACCGATCTAAATGTTAATAATGTAACTAAAAGTATATATCCAAAATATAATAAGCCTGAACATTTCGTAAAATTAGGTAGAAAAAGAATTGAAAAATTAATTAAAAGTATTGGCCTCTTTCGAGTTAAAGCAAAAAGCGTTTATTTGATGTCTAAACAGCTTCTAGAAAAGCATGGTGGCAAAGTACCAAGAGACATTGAAGAGCTTGAAAAACTGCCTGGTGTAGGCCATAAAACAGCAAGCGTGGTCATGTCTCAGGGTTTTGGAGTTCCAGCCTTTGCCGTTGATACTCACATACATCGATTAGCTCAAAGATGGGGCTTAACAAATGGTAAAAATGTTATTCAAACTGAAAAAGATTTAAAAAGAATATTCCCAGAAAAAACATGGAGCAAATTACATTTACAAATAATTTATTATGGAAGAGAATTTTGCAAAGCTAGGGAATGTTATGGTTTGACTTGTAAAATTTGCACGACTTGTTATCCTAATAGAAAAAATCCAGTAACAATAAGAAAAGCTTAATATGAAAATACTAGGAATTGGTAATGCGATTGTTGATGTTATATGCAAAGTTGATGATCAATACTTGATAGATAATAAATTAACAAAAAGCACAATGAAATTAGTTGATGAAAGTGAGTTTAAAAAACTTTTATCTACATTAAATATTGAAGAAACAGTTTCTGGTGGATCTGTTGCAAATTCTATTGTTGGATTGTCACAATTAGGAAACGATGTTGGGTTTATAGGTAAAGTTAATGCTGATGATTTAGGGAAAAAGTACGAAGAAGGTTTAACTAAAGAAAAAGTTCAATATTTTTATAATAAAAAACAAGAAACTTTACCAACTGGAACTTGTTTAATTTTAATCACACCTGATGCAGAAAGAACTATGGTTACGTTTTTAGGGATTTCTGGAAAAATTAATGAACAAGATATTAATGAAAAGATAATCAAAGAAAGTGAAATGATATTTTTAGAGGGGTATTTGTGGGACGAAGGAGAGCCAAAGTCTGCTTTTAATAAAGCAATGTTATTTTCTAAAACTAAAGCAATGTCCTTATCAGATCAATTTTGTGTAGAAAGGCATAAAAGTAATTTTTTAGATTTAGTTAAAAATAAACTTGATATTACTTTTGCTAACGAGCAAGAAATTAGATCATTAATTGATGCTAAGAGCTTTGAGGATGTTATTGAATTTGGAAAACAATTAGGAAAACTTTTAATTATCACGCGTGGTGAAAAAGGAAGTATTGCTATTAAAAATCATGAAATTATGGAGTGCCAAAGCAAGCCTAATATAAAAATTGTGGACCTAACAGGTGCTGGTGACCTGTTTGCAGCTGGTTTTCTTCATGGACTAATTAATAATGTTTCAACAAAAGAATGTCTCGAAAAAGGAACTGAAATGTCTTCAAAGATAATTCAAAAAATTGGTGCTAGACTAGATTAAGCTATTTTAGTCAATAAAATAACCACTTTTATGGCTTAATATAAATTTTTCATCTTTAAATAAATTACTTATTTTTTTTCGTAATCTATAAATGTGTGTTTCTACGGTATGGGTTTCCATGCCTATTGGGTAACCCCATATATATTTTTGTAAGTCTGCAACATCGTGTTTAATTTTTTTATTATTTAAGTATAAAATAATTTGAATTTCTTTTTCTGTTAACTTTAAAGTTAAAGTTTCTTTAGAAAAATATTTTGAATTTAAATTTAATTCATAACCTTTAATAATAATCTTAGACTGTTGGTTAAATCTTAATTTGATTAATTTAATATTAATTAACTCTAATAATTTTTTTAAAGATAAGGGTAAATTACTTAAATCTAAAAAATTTTTATCAATTACATTATTATTTGGTAATAATTTATGGTAAGTTTTTGAAATTACTAAATAATCTATTATATCAATATCAAAGTTCTTTTTAAAATCTTCCTCATTTTCAAATTTTGTAATTTTAAAAGATAAATTTTCTTTTATCTCATCTAGGATTTCATATAGTGAATTATAATTTATAATGAAAACATTTTGTATAATCATACTTAATAATACTTAATAATACTTATGATAATTCATGTACCAAATAAAAACACTCTTATAATTGACGACTTTAAATTAAGATGCTGTATAGGGAAAAAGGGCATAAATTCTAACAAAAAAGAGGGTGATTATTCGACTCCTAAAGGGTTATTCAACTTAAAGAAATTATATTTTAGAAAAGATCGAATTGATATTCCAAAGTGTAAAATTAATAAAAAAATCATTAAAAAAGATATGGCCTGGTGTGACGACCCAAAACATAAAAAATACAATGAAGAAATCAAAACACATAGTAAAAATCATAGAGAAAATCTACATAGAAAGGATCATAAGTATGATTATATAATTTCAATCAGTCACAATGAAAGAAAAATTGCATATAGAGGGAGTGCTGTATTTATTCATTTAACAGATAATTACAAACCAACTGCAGGATGTATTGCTTTAAAAGAAAAAGATTTTGAAATATTATTAAAATTAATTGATAAAAAAACTAAAATCAAAATTGGTTAATTTCTACTACCAAATATTTTCGAACCTACCCTGACATACGTTGCATTATTTTTAATTGCCTCTAAATAATCTCCTGACATACCCATACTTAATTCTTTAAAATTTAATTCTTTATTTGTTCAATTCATCTCAGAAAAATATTTTTCTGTATTACTGTCATTTGGAGGAATACACATTGTACCAATAATGTCTAAATTCAAATTTTTACAAAATTTATAAAAATCAAACAATCTTTCTTTCTTTATTCCAGACTTTTGTTCTTCATTGCCAATATTTACCTGTATGAATATTTTTGGTTTTTTTCCTTGTATAACCTGTTCATCTGCAATTTTATTAGCTAATTTCTCACTATCTAGTGAATGAATATAATCAAATATTTTTAGAGCAAATTTTACTTTGTTAGATTGAAGTCTTCCTATCAAATGAAGTTTAATACTGTCATTTATATTTTTTACATCAGTCCACTTATCTAAGGCTTCCTGAACCTTATTTTCCCCATAATGAAAGTGTCCATGCTCTAAAAGTGGTAAAATATTTTCAATAGGAAAAGTCTTTGATACGGCAATAATTTTGGGTATTTTGTCATGATTTACTTTAGATTTAATAAGGTCTTCTATATAAATTAAATTTTTAACTGAATTATGCATAATAAAATTTTAAACAGATATTACTTTATAAATAAATTTGATCAAAGTCATTTAGATAAACAGCTGAAAGAAACAATAATAATCTTTAGAAATTATGATGAAACTATTGATGAAAGTTTAATTTTAAAATTAAAAAATTATTGTAAAAAAAATGGAAATAAATTTTTTCTTTCAAATAATATTAAGTTAGCCATAAAACTCGATTTGGATGGGGCTTATATACCATCATTTAATAAGGATAAAAGGCACCTCTCTTATTCCTTTAAAAAAAAATTTACTCTTCTGGGATCTGCTCACAATATCTATGAAATAAAGACAAAAGAATCACAAAAAGTTAAAGCAATCTTTCTGTCTTCATTATTCAAAAAAAATAAAAATTTTTTAGGTCTTTATAGATTTAAATTATTATCTTTTTATAGTAAAAAACCATTTGTAGCACTTGGTGGAATTTCAAATAATAATTTTAAAAAATTAAGTTTAATTAACTGTCAATTTTTTGCTGGTATTTCTTTTTTTGAACAAAAAAAAGGCCCCTAAAAAGGGGCCCTTTTATTAATTTGTGTTCTAAATTAATTAGAATGCAAACGATAGACCTAAAGACCAATATTCAAGATCTTCATTGGCATCAGTTCCAAAAGCAGTGTTTTCACCGTCAGCCATTTTAGCTGTTACAGTCATTCCACCAGCAGTGTAAGATCCTGATAACATACTGTACTCAGCATCAGTTGCAGCACTCTTCAAATTAACCGATTCTTCACCATAAGTAATCGAAATGGCATCAGACACAGTGTAAGAAATACTCATTGAAGTAGTTTCTTGGTCACCTGTCATATCAGTGTTTCCTAAGTCAACGAAAGAATTAGAATAACCAACAGTTACTGAACCATAAGCATAAGATGCTTTTGCAACAGTTTGATCACCAGATGTGTTTGTAGCAGCTGTATCGATATCAGTTACTGCATAGTGAACTGCTAAACCTTCATAACCAGTATATGCTAAACCATATCCAGTTGCTGAAGCAGCAGTTGAACCTTGAGGTTTGTACGATGCATTTACAGCTAAACCATCAAGCATTTCAGGTAAAGTGTAAAAGAACGCGTTATCACCAGGAGCTGAATCCGAAACAGCTACACCAGCAGTTCCACCACCAGATACGCCATCAAAGTTATCCCAGATGTCGCCTGCAGAAGTAGTATCTATTGAAGATGCAGTTGAACTTCCACCTTCACCAGCAAATACAAGAGTTCCCATAGCGTCAGAACTAATTGTTATTGAGTGACTATCAAACGGTGACGTAGCGCTAGCAGGTACAGTAGCACTGTTAGCAGTTGTTTTCTTGTCATCACCTTGATCTAGTACGAAAGATAGTGAAACATTCATTCCATTGTCTAATTCACCTGAACCAGAAAATGTAAGTTGATTACCCATTGAAAATCCTGTTCCAGCATTTCTTGATACTGCAGAATAACCATCTGTTGTAAGGCTTGCTGAACCAGCCACTGTCATTTCACCAGCAAATACTGATGTAGAAACAAGTGAAGCTGCTAAAGCAGTCATACCTATTTTTTTTATATTGTTCATATTTTTCCTTTGTTATTTGTTATTGTTATTATTAATAATAAACACAACCTATGTACCAAATCAGTGCATAATTTTTTGGATTAATTGCAGTTTTTAAGTAAAAATTCAATTAGTGTTGTATTTTTGCATCACTTTAAAAGTGGCTATTTTCTTATATTTTTAGCATTTTTGATAATATATTGTATAAAACTATTTAATTAACAATTAATATTATTATGAATCCGATTAAATACTTAAAAATTATCTTTTTTTTGTTTTTATGCTCTTTTTTTTTAAACTCATGTGGGGGTAAGTTCCCTGGAGCTGATGCTCGAAAGTATGACCCAGACCCAAAAAAAAGGGTGGCAAAGAATTTATCTGAGGGCAGAGGGTTTAGACTTTCAGAAGGTTTTGGTAAATCTGGTAATGGTGTTTTTGAGTTTGCAAGCTCTAATGAATTATGGAGAGCATCACTTGATATCATAGATTTTATGCCTTTAGCATCTGTTAATTATAGTGGTGGTATTATAATTACAGATTGGTATTCAACAGATCAGGCTTCAAATGAAAGCATTAAAATTTCAATAAGATTTCTAACAAATGAAATAAGATCTGATGCACTAAACATTAAAGTCTTTAATAAAAAATGCTTGGCTCAATTTAATTGTATAATTTCAGAAAAAAATGGAAATCTAATTACTGAATTAAAAGAAAAAATTTTGAAAACAGCAGCACTTTATAAGGCTGAGAAAAAAAAGAAAAACTCTAAAGCTTATAAGGGCAATCAAAAATATTAGGCTATAAGTTTAAAATAAAAATTAAATTTTGTGGATAGATATAATTTTAAAACCGTAGAAGAAAAGTGGCAAAAGCTTTGGGATGAAACCAAAGAGTTTTCAACCAAACTTGATAAAAATAAAAAAAAATTTTATTGTTTGGAAATGTTTCCTTACCCATCGGGAAAAATCCATATGGGACATGTTAGGAATTATACTATTGGCGATGTTCTAGCACGCTTTAAAACTTTGCAGGGATATAATGTTTTGCATCCTATGGGTTGGGATTCTTTTGGAATGCCAGCTGAAAATGCAGCAAGACAAAATAATTTAGACCCTAAAACTTGGACTGAGTCAAATATCAAAATTATGAGATCCCAACTTAAAAAACTTGGTCTATCGATTGATTGGGATAAAGAAGTTTCAACTTGTTCACCCGAATATTATAAACACCAACAAGAGTTTTTTTTAGATCTCTTTGATAAAGGCCTGGTTTATAGAAAAGAAAATTATGTTAACTGGGATCCAGTTGACCAGACAGTTCTAGCCAATGAACAAGTGGTAGATGGTAAAGGTTGGAGATCTGGGGCTATTGTTGAAAGAAAGAAGTTAAATCAATGGTTTTTTAGTATTTCGAAATTTTCTGAAGAACTTTTACAAGGTTTAGATACCTTAAATAATTGGCCGAACAAAGTAAAGATTATGCAGAAAAACTGGATAGGTAAATCTTTTGGTTGTGAGGTTGAGTTTAAAGTTGAAAGTGAAAAACCAATTGAAAGCATTAAGTGTTATACAACAAGACCAGACACTTTATTTGGTTTTTCTTTTCTTGCTCTTTCTACTGATCATTCTTTAGCAAAATATTATGAAGAAGATAAAAAATTTAAAGAATTTAAAAAAGAATGTTCCAAAACTGGTACTACAGAAGAATCCATTGCCTCAGCTGAAAAACTTGGTTTTAAGACTGATATGATGGCAATTAATCCACTAGATAAAAATATGAAGGTTCCAGTTTATTTCGCAAACTTTGTATTAATGGACTATGGACTTGGTGCTGTTTTTGGCTGTCCCGCTCATGATCAAAGAGATTTGGATTTTGCAATAAAATATAATTTAGAAGTTAGGGCTGTTGTTAAACCTGAAAAAGATAGAGAGTTTAAAATAAATGATGAGGCTTATACAGGTGAGGGGTATCTTTATAATTCAAAATTTCTAGATGGTTTAAAGGCTCCGGGCAAATCTATTATGAAAACCATTGAATTTCTTGAAAAAAATAATTTAGGAAAAAAAAAAACTAACTATAGATTAAAAGATTGGGGAATATCAAGACAAAGGTATTGGGGATGTCCCATTCCAATAGCCTATGATGAAGATGATAAACCTGTTAAAATTCCTAGAGAATTGTTGCCAGTTAAGCTCCCTGAAATTCAAAAATTAAGTAACACTGGGAATCCTTTAGACACAGAAGATGCTTGGAAATATTTCAAGTTAGATGGAAAAAAATATAAAAGAGAAACCGATACATTAGATACTTTTGTTGATTCATCTTGGTATTTCTTAAGATTCTGCTCACCTAATAACGCAAATTATGGCTTTACTCAAGAGGAGGTCAACTATTGGATGCCTGTTGATCAATATATTGGTGGTGTGGAACACGCTATTTTACATCTTTTGTATTCAAGATTTTTTATGCAGGCACTTTCCTTTAAAAATGACAATTTTAAATTAAAAGAACCTTTTAAGGGTCTGTTTACGCAAGGAATGGTCTGCCATGAGACTTATAAGGATCAGCAAAATAAATGGTTGAATCCTGAAGAGGTAACCTCTGAAGATGGTAAAATATTTTATAAAAAGAATAATCCCTCAGAAAAAATAATTGTTGGACCAACTGAGTCCATGTCGAAATCAAAAAAAAACACTATAGACCCTGAAAATATAATTCAAAATTATGGAGCAGATTCAGTTAGATTATTTATTTTATCTGACAGCCCTCCAGAAAAGGATGTGCAGTGGTCTGATCAGGGTATGATTGCTTCATTTAAATTTATTCAAAAATTATGGATATTAAATTCCAAAATTTTACAAAAAATTAAAAATAATGATGGAGGAGATGAGGGCAATAATTTAATTAAATTTACCAATCAATTAATCTATAAAGTAACTCATAACCTAGAAAAATTTCACTATAATGTAATAATTGCTAATCTTTATGAAATGTACAATTATTTAATCAAAGAAATTGAGAAACCAATTAAAAAAGAAGTTTTGATTGATAACTATAAAAAGATTTTAATACTAATGAACCCCTTTATTCCACATTTTTCAAATGAATGTTTAAATTTAATAAATGAAAAAAAGATAAGCTGGCCAACAGTTTCCAAGAAAGATCTAATAGAAGAAGAAATTAACTTTGTTGTTCAAATTAACAGTAAAAAAAGGGCTATTTTAAAGGTAAAAAGAGATATTACTGAAAAAGAAATTTTAAAAACGATTAAACTAAACCAAGAAACAGAAAAAAATTTAAAAGGTCAAAAAATTATAAAAATAATTTTTGTACCCAACAGACTTATAAATATTATAATATAGAAAATGCTAAAAAAATTATTCACATTCCTTTTTTTTATATTTTTATCTTCTTGTGGTTATGAGGCAATTCATTCCAAAAAAAATATTTCAGATTACAATTTTTCTTTAGATAAATTAAATTTTACTGGAGATAGGGAAATAAATTTAAAAATTAAAAAAAAATTAAATAATTTTACACTAAAACCAAAAGATAAGAATTATATATTAAAAATTACAACTACTTCTGAAAAAGTAACTTTGGTAAAAAATACCTCAGGCGATGCTACAAGTTTTCAAGCTACAATTACTCTCAATGTAGATGTTTTAATAAATAATAAAATTAAAAATAATTTTATTATCACAGAAAATTTTAAATATAATAATAATTCTAATAAGTTTGATCTAAAAAGATATGAAAGAGAAATTAAAAAGAATTTGACTGAAATAGCTACAGAAAAATTAATTTTTAAATTAGCCAATATAAAATGATAATCAAGTCATTCGAGCTAAACAAAATAAAACTAAATAATCATAAATTTTATTTGTTTTATGGTGATAATGATGGCTTAAAAGAAGAAACTATTAAAAATCTTTTTGAAAAAAAATATAATGATAAAGTTAACAGATACGAAGAAAAAGAAATATTAGAAAATACTGATAATTTTTTTAACAGCCTACTTACTAAATCTTTTTTTGATAACGAAAAACTCATAATCATTAATAGAGCAACTGACAAAATTAGAGAAACTATAGTAGAACTAATAGAAAAAAAACCAGAAGATGTACAGGTAATTTTAAATTCAAAAAATCTCGAAAAAAAATCTACTTTGAGAAAAATCTTTGAAAAAGAAAAATCAATAATATGTGTCCCATTTTATGAAGACAACAATCAAACCTTAAATTCGATAATTAGTCTTTTCTTTAGGAATAAAAAAATACCAATATCTCAACAACTAATAAATGTTTTGATAGAAAGAAGTAGGGGTGATAGAAAAAATTTAAATAATGAATTACAAAAGATTGAGCATTTTTCATCAAATAAAAAAATCCTACATCTTGAAGAGATAATAAAGCTAACCAACCTAGCAGATAACTATGGTGCTTCAGAACTTATTGATAATTCGTTAGCCAAAAATACCAGAAAAACTGTTAAAATTTTGAATGAAAACAACTTTTCCGATGAAGATAATATTATAATCATTAGAACATTGTTGGCTAAACTAAAAAGGTTAATTAAAGTTTATGAATTAGTTGATGAAAAAAATAATATTGAACAGGCAATTTCTATATATAAACCGCCAATATTCTGGAAGGATAAACCACTTGTTGTACAACAAATAAGATCCTGGAAGAAAGATCATTTAAAAAATCTGATTTATAAAACTAATGAAATTGAGCTTTTAATTAAAAAAAACTCTACTTTAAGCAAAAATATATTATCAGATTTTATAATTAATAATTCAAAAAAAACTAATAATTAGATTTTATTATTTCAACTAATTTATTTAGTTGATCTAGATCTTTATACTCCAACAATAAAGATCCTGAATTATTTTTCTTATTTTTAATCAAAACATTAAGACCAATTTTTTCTCTGATTGAATTTTCTAATATTTGTAAATTTACATCCTTTGGTGATTTAAGAGAATGCTTCTTAGTCTTGAAGATTTTAACAAAGTTTTCTGATTGTCTAACTGAAAGATTTTTTTCAATCATTTTATTTGCTATAAACTCTGCATTGTTTAATCCAACCAATATTTTTGCATGCCCTGGTGTTAATTTTTGAGCTTCAATTAATTTTAAAACTACTTCTGGAAGCTTTAATAGCCTTAAAAAGTTAGCAATATGGCTTCTACTTTTTCCAATAAATTGTGCTACTTTTTCTTGGTCATATGAAAATTCTTCAATAAGACGTTGATAGCCACGTGCTTCCTCGATTGCATTTAAGTCATTTCTTTGAACATTTTCGACAATTGCAAATTCTAAAGATTTTAAATCATTTGCATCTGTAATAACTACTGGAACTTCGTGTAACCCTGCTTTTTGTGCTGATAACCACCTTCTCTCTCCTGCAATTATCTCATACTTTGAGCTATCGTCACTAGACTTTCTGACAATAATTGGCTGAATGATGCCTCTCTCTTTTATTGAATTTGTTAAATCTTGTAAACTTTCTTCATCAAATGTTTTCCTTGGTTGAAACTTATTACTTACGAGATCTGATATTGAGATTTTATTAATATTTATTTCTACTTTTGTTTCACCTATTAAAGATGACAAGCCTCTACCCAAACCTTTCTTTATTTTGTTTGTATCCATTATACAGCACTCCCTATTGTTTGTTCTTGATTAATAAACTCATCTGTAAAGTTAAAATATGATTTACTGCCCGGGCAAGATTTGTCATACATTAAAACTGGCATGCCATGTGAAGGAGCCTCAGACAGCCTTACGTTTCTAGGAATTACGGTTAGATAAACTTTTTCATTAAAATAGTCTCTTGCTTCTTTTTCTACCTGTGCAGACAATCTATTTCTTTTATCAAACATTGTTAAAAGTATGCCTCTAATTTTTAATTCAGGATTTAAATTAACTTTTATTCGTTCTATGGTTTTCATTAATTGTGTTAACCCCTCTAAAGCAAAAAATTCAGTCTGTAGTGGCACTAATAGAGAGTGTGAAGACACCAAAGCCATAACAGTAAGTAAACTTAATGATGGTGGACAGTCTATAAGTACATAATCGTAAGTTGTTCTAGAATCATTTGAATAAGCGGTTAATTCACGTTTTAAAATGAAGGCTCTCATGCTGTCATCTGCTGTCTCGACCTCAAGCCCAGACAAATCTACATTTGAGGTAACAATATCTAAATTTTTGAACTCTGTTTTTTTAATAACATCAGAAATTGCCTTTGTTCCATTCAATACTCCATAAATTGTATCACTTGAACTTTCTAAATTAGACAAACCAAGTCCCGTAGTTGCATTTCCTTGTGGATCAAGATCAATTACTAAAACCTTTTTTTTTTGTTGGGCTAAACCCGCTGCAAGATTAATTACCGTTGTTGTTTTTCCAACCCCACCCTTTTGATTTATTACAGAAATAATTTGCATTTAGCTTTTTAATGTCTTTTTTTAATATTTTTTATATTTAATAAAAATGAATCTTCGCTTGTAACACTTTTTTTTTTTGCAAAATCAAAATCCCAATTTATTAAAGTTTTTTCTAAAACTTTTTCTCCATTTTTTCCCATAAAGACAATTAAATTTTTGTAACTACTAAAATTTTTATAAACTAAATCTAAGATTATTGGCAAAGGTTTAAAAGCCCTTGCCATTATTGTACCCGACTCTAAATTTTGTGCCTCAAAAATATTCTCTTGCACGACTTCGGTGTTTAATTTTAAATCCCTAGATACTTTTCTCAAAAAAGAGCTCTTATGGTGACTTTTTTCATATAGGCAAGATTTAATCGAATTATTTTTATTTTTAATCATGATTGATATGATTATACCTGGCATACCACCACCAGATCCTATATCTGTTATTGTATTGCATTTTAAATCAACAAAATCAATAATTTGTGCAGAATCTACTATATGGCGTTCTCTAATTATTTCATTTTTGGCTGTTTCTTTGCTTATAATATTAATATTTTCATTCGCTTGCTGTAACATCGATATGAATAGCTCAAAATCAGTTAATGTTTCACGTGGAACATTTTGGTCTTTTAGTAGTGGGTATTTTTTAAAAATTTCTTCCATTAAGCTATAAGCTTAATAGACTTTCTTTTAACATGTGACAACAAAATATATACAGCAGCTGGAGTTATTCCGTCAATTCTTAGTGCTTGTCCCATGGTTTTTGGTTTTATTTGTTTAAATTTGGCTTTTACCTCATTTGAAAGTCCAGAAAGATCGTCATAATTAACTTTTTCAGGTATAACTAAGTTTTCGTCTCTTTTAAAGGCTAAAATATCTGCTTTTTGTTTTTTAAGGTATCCTCTGTAATGAGCATTTATTTCAATTTGTTCATCTATTTTTTTATCAAAAAAAGGTATTTCGGGCCAAATTTCTCTTATTTTTTTCATATCAACCCCTTTTTGAGCTAATATTTCACTAGACTTTCTTAAAATACCGTCTTTTGCAATTTTAATATTAAAATTTGTAATTTTTGTTGGAGATATCGATGATTCAGACATTATTTTAGATATTATTCCTAATTTGTATTCTTTATCTTTAAAAAGATTTTCTCTTTCATTCGATATTAATCCAATTTTAATTCCTTTATTTGTTAATCTTTTATCAGCGTTATCTGCTCTTAAACTTAATCTATATTCCGCTCTCGAAGTAAACATACGATAGGGCTCGGCAACCCCCTTTGTTACTAAATCATCTATCATAACTCCAATGTAAGCATCTGATCTATCTAAAATAAATGGTTCCTCCTTCTTAAAAGATAACGCAGCATTAATACCAGCTATTAACCCTTGAGCAGCAGCTTCTTCATAACCAGTTGTTCCATTTATCTGTCCAGCAAGGTATAAATTATGTATTTTTTTCGTCTCAAGGGTTAAGAATAGCTCTCTAGGGTCGATATAATCATATTCTATGGCATATCCTGGCCTAATTATCTTAACATTTTCTAAGCCACTGATATTATTACAAATTTCTTGTTGAACATCCTCAGGTAGTGAGGTAGATATTCCATTAGGGTATATTGTATAGTCATTTAGCCCCTCTGGCTCTAAATATATCTGATGTCGGTCCTTATCTGCAAACTTTACTATTTTATCCTCTATTGAAGGACAATATCTTGGACCAACTCCCTGTATGCTTCCTGAATACATGGCACTTCTCTTTAGGTTTTTTTGAATTATCTTATGAACCTTTTCATTCGTATAGGTCATCCTACATGAAACTTGTTTGTTTAAATTTTTTTTAGTTAAGAAAGAAAAAAAATAAGGATCTTCATCTGCAAACTGTTCTTCTAAATTATCATACTTAATTGTTCTAGCATCAAGCCTTGGTGGTGTCCCTGTCTTGAGCCTTCCTATTTTGAAATCATATTTTTTAAGTTGTTCACTTAGCCCTGTTGAAGGCTTCTCATCAAACCTTCCGGCTGGTGTTCTCTCATCACCAATATGAATCAAGCCATTCAAAAACGTGCCTGTTGTTAAGATTAGCTTACTACATAAGATTTTTTTACCTGACTTTGTTTCAAAACCACTTATAGTGTTTTTATTAAAAATAAATCTTATTACAGGATCAGAAAAAATATATAAATTACAGTAGTTTAATAGTTTTTCTTGCATATATTTACGATATAATGATCTATCTGATTGTGTTCTAGGCCCTTGAACTGCAGGTCCTCTACTTCTGTTTAGTAGTCTAAATTGTATACCTGATTTATCTGCAACTTCTCCCATCACACCATCCAAGGCATCTATCTCTCGGACAAGATGGCCTTTACCAAGACCACCTATGGCTGGATTACAAGACATCTCACCTATAGTCTTAATTTTATGAGTGAATAGGGCAGTGCTTACTCCAAGACGCGCAGAGGCGGCTGCAGCTTCACAACCAGCATGTCCTCCTCCTATAACAACAACCTCGAATGATAAATCATTTTTCATTAGTTAAATTTATAACTGATATAAATATTTACAAGCGGACACTATTATTTTATTAAATACTTATTGAGACAATTATGGGTACATTTTAGAATTAAAATTGATGAATAAGTTATATTTATCAACAAAAATGAAGAAAATAAGCTAAAAATTCCTTTAAAATGATGATTATTTACCAATACAAAAATCGTTGAAAATACTACCTAATATCTCCTCAACATCTACTTTTCCAACAATCATCCCTAAATGTCGAGTTGCTAAACGAAGATCTTCTGCAGCTTTGTCAAAATCTTCAGCTTCATTTTTTTCTTCAAAATTTTTTAGATAATTTAAACTTTGCTCAAGATGTTGTCGGTGTCTTTCGCGAGTAATTAAAATATCTTCACTTGTTATAAATTTATTTTTTAATTTATTCTTAATTTTAAAAATTAAAGCTTCTAAGTTAAGATTATTTTTTACTGAAATTAAAACATGTTCAAAGTTTTTTACTTCTTTATTTAAATCTTCTTTTAAAAGGTCAGATTTATTAATTACAAGAATTGCATTTTCATCCATTAATTCTTTCAAAACCCCTTTAAAATCAATACTTTTAGCGTCCATAATAATCAACTTTAAATCTGCATTTACCGCTTTATCGAGTGCTAATTTTATTCCTTTTTTTTCTATTTCATTTTTAGCTTCTCTTATTCCTGCGGTGTCAGAAACTACAACTGGATAACCATCAATATTTAAGTGCGTCTCAATTACATCTCTCGTCGTTCCTGCTATTTCTGAAACAATTGCTGCATCTCGATTTGAAAGATGGTTTAGCAAACTAGATTTTCCAGCATTAGTTGGTCCTATGATTGCAATCTTAAAACCTTCCCTAATTCTTTCACCAATTTTTTGATCGTTTAAAATTTTTTTTAAATTTAAAATTACCTCATTGGAAATTTTTTTAATATTCTTTAAAATATCCTCAGGCAGATCTTCATCTGGGAAATCTATTTTTGCTTCAACGTGCGATAAAATTTTTAAAAGTTTTTCTCTTAAACGATTAAATTCATCTGCAGATTTTCCATTCATGATTTTTATTGCTTGTTGTCTTTGAATTTCAGTTTCTGCTGAAATTAAATCTGCAATACTTTCTGCTTTCAGCAAATTTATTTTTCCATTTTGAAATGCAAGCTTTGTAAACTCACCAGGTTCAGCTAGACGGCAATTTTCAATTTCTGAGATAGAGTTGTGCAAGGCATCAATTACTGCTTTGCTTCCATGTATATGGAATTCGGCCATATCCTCACCTGTGTAGCTCTCAGGGCCAGGAAACCATAACAAAATACCTTCATCAATAAGCTCAGAGGTGTTGATTTTGTTGATTTTTCTCAATGTGGCGAGTCTTGGTTCTGGAACTGTTGTATTGGTTAATAGTTTGATTACTTTTTTGGTGTCTTCACCTGAAACTCTAATAATGGCTATTCCAGAAATTCCTGGACCTGTGGATAGTGCAAATATAGTCATCAATCAAAATATATATATTATATTCAATATTGATATATTTTTTAAAATAATTGTAAATTATGAAAAATAAAGAACAAATATTCAATAACGCACTAAAGCTACATCAAACTGGGAATATAAAAAAGGCACAAAATTTATATTTAGAATTAAGCAAAAATGTTAAAAATAATGAAAGGCTTTTACTTCTTATTGGAACCACATATTTACAAACTGAAAAATATCATACGGCAATAAAATATTTAGATCTATCGATAAAAATTAATCCAAATCTACCAGATTCATATAATAACAGGGGAATAGCATTAACTAAAATATTAAATTATCATAAGTCTATTGAAGATTATAATAGAGCCATTAGTCTAAACAAAAATTATTTTGATGCATATTTAAATAAGGGTACCTCTTTAAAAATTATCAAAAAATATAAAGAAGCAATTAACTGTTTTGAATATTGTATAAAACTAAAACCAAATGACTCAAAGATTTACAACAATTTAGGAAATTTATTTAGAGAACTAAAAGAATATAAAAAAGCAATTCATTATTTTAGTAAGACAATACAACTTAATAAAAATTTTGTTGAAGCATATTGTAGTAGGGGTAACTTATTTGAACATTACAATCAAATGGAGCTTGCAATTAATGATTATGAAAATGCAATAAAGTTAAACGATGAAATAGATTTTATATATGGAGATTTAATGCATGCAAAAATGCATATTTGTGATTGGAATAATTATGAATTTTTAAAGAAAAACATCGAAAAAAAAATTAACATTAACGAAAAAGTTATCAGACCTTTTAGTTTTCTCTCATTAACAGATGATCAATATAAACACAAAATTGTCTCTAAAAATTTCTCAAAAAATTTATTTCACAATCTTCCTCATAGAGAAAAAATAAAACAAATTAATAATAAAAAAATTAAAATTGGTTATTTTTCCGGTGATTTTCGTGATCATGCAGGCTTACATTTAATATTAGATGTTTTTAAAAATCATGACAATTCTAAATTTGAAATTTATGGATTTAGTCATGGACCAAAAAAAGATAAATGGACAGATGAAGTTAAAAAACATTTTTATAAATTTTTTGATGTTTATGATTTGTCCGAAGAAGAAATTTCAAAATTGAGCAAAAATGAGGGGATTGATATTGCGATCGACCTACGTGGATATACAAAAAACGCGATTACTAAAACATTTTATTATGGAGCTGCGCCGATACAAATTGTTTATTTAGGTTATCCCGGAACAATGGGTAATAAATACTATGATTATATAATTGCAGATAAACAGGTAATACCACTGGAAGAATTAAAAAATTTTTCTGAAAAAGTTTTATATTTACCAAATTGTTATCAACCCAATCAGTCTAAAATCCAAATTTCAAAGAATAATTTATCTAAAAAAGATTTTAATCTTCCAGAAGACTCTTTCATTTTTAGCTGCTTAAATGCAAGCTATAAAATAAATCCATTAATCTTTGATTGTTGGATGAAAATTTTAAATAAATGTGAAAATAGCGTTCTTTGGTTATTAGAAGAAAATGATAAAAGTACCGAGAATTTGATTAAAGAAGCAAAAAATAGGGGCATCAAAGAACATAGAATAATCTTTGCTAAAAGAACATCTATAGATGTCCACTTGAAAAGGTTTAAATTTATAGATTTATTTTTAGACACTTATCCCTATGGTGCCCATACAACAGCCAGTGAAGCTATTAGAATGGGAGTTCCAATAATAACAATGATTGGTAAATCTTTTGCTTCCAGAGTAGCAAGCAGCATACTTGTAAATGCTGGATTGAAAGAATTAATTACAGAAAATGTTACTGAATATACAACAACGGCTGTTGAGATAGCTCTTAATAAAAATAAACAGAAAAAATTAAAAAAACATCTCTCTAACCCTGAAAAAACAGACA
The DNA here is from genome assembly GCF_047724975.1 of Candidatus Pelagibacter sp. Uisw_106. Classification (GTDB taxonomy): domain Bacteria; phylum Pseudomonadota; class Alphaproteobacteria; order Pelagibacterales; family Pelagibacteraceae; genus Pelagibacter. The sequence goes on along the minus strand of NZ_CP159819.1, from coordinate 1,318,062 downwards.
GCTTATTCAATAATAAAAAATTTACAAAAAATTTAGAAAATATATTCTTAGATTTAATTAAAAATTAAAAGCCTAAGCAGGCTTATTCATTGAGCTAAAGAAATCTGCGTTGCTTTTTGTTTCTTTAAGTTTTGAATTAATAAATTCAATAGCATCCATTGTTCCCATTGGACTAATGATTCTTCTTAATACATTCATTTTTGAAAGATCATCTTTATCAAACAATAATTCCTCTCTTCTTGTTCCAGATTTAGTTATATCAATCGCCGGATAAATTCTTTTCTCTGCAATTTTTCTATCAAGAACTGTTTCGCTATTTCCTGTTCCTTTAAATTCTTCAAAAATTACTTCATCCATTCTTGATCCTGTATCTATCAGCGCAGTTGAGATGATTGTTAAAGATCCACCTTCTTCAATATTTCTTGCAGCACCAAAGAATCTTTTTGGTCTTTGAAGTGCATTCGCATCAACTCCCCCTGTTAATACTTTTCCAGAGCTTGGAATTACAGCGTTGTACGCTCTACCAAGTCTTGTTATTGAATCTAATAAGATTACTACATCTTTTTTATGTTCCGTTAATCGTTTCGCTTTTTCAATTACCATTTCAGCAACAGCAACATGTCTAGAAGCTGGCTCATCAAATGTGGAGCTGATAACTTCTCCTCTAACCGTTCTTTTCATGTCAGTTACTTCTTCTGGTCTTTCATCAATTAATAAAACCATCAAGTAACTTTCTGGATAGTTTTTGGCAATTGAGTTTGCAATGCTTTGTAAAATCATTGTCTTACCCGCTTTAGGAGGGGAAATAATTATTGATCTTTGACCTTTTCCAATAGGACTTACAAGGTCAATTAACCTTGGTGTTAAATCAGGTTTTTTTTCAATCTTGGTTGTTTCAATTTCCATAACCATTTGTTGGTCAGGATAAAGAGGTGTTAAATTATCAAATGCAATTTTGTGTCGAGCTTTTTCTGGTTCTTCAAAATTTATTTTTTCCACTTGTAATAATGCAAAATATCTTTCTCCTTCTTTAGGGGCTCTCACGGGTCCTTCAACGGTATCCCCAGTTCTCAAACCAAATTTTCTTATTTGACTTGGGCTAACATAAATATCATCTGGGCCAGCCAAATAATTTGATTCCATTGCTCTTAAGAATCCAAATCCATCTTGCAATAATTGCAAAACTCCTGCTCCAGTAATTTCTTCTTTCTCGGCAACTTTTTTTAAAATAGCAAACAATATTTCTTGTTTTCTGAGTGTGCTTGCATTTTCAATGCCCAGCTTTTCAGCTTGTGTTATTAATTGTTCAGATGATTTTAGTTTAAGTTCTTGAATATTCATTTTGAGGGATTGAGTTTAAGATTTGTTAGATGATTTGAATATATATACTCTAACGAGTATTTCAAGTTTAGATAGGTTTAAATATAACAATAAAAACAACCAAAATGAGCAATATTGTTGGCACTTCATTAATTATTCTAAAAAATTTAGAGGATTTAGTATTTTGATCTAGTTTAAAATCATTAAGTAATTTTCCTAAATAAAAATGATAAATTGTTAATGAAATTATTAATATTAATTTTAGTTTTAACCAAAGTGTTAAAATAACCTCAAAGCCAATAACAGAGATTAATATTAATCCAAAAATCCAAGATAAAATCATTGCTGGCATCATGATAAAATAAAATAATTTTCTTTCCATTATTTTAAATATTGAAGATGAAATTTTATGATCAATATTTACTACATGATAAACAAAAATTCTTGGAAGATATAAAAGGCCAGCCATCCAAGAAATTACAGCTATCAGGTGGAGACTTTTAAATAAAAGATAACTATTCATAATTTAGACAAGGACACTTTTTAAAATTTGAAGGACACTGAGTCTTTGGAGGATAAAGATTTTCACTAAACTTATATTCATTTTTTTTTATTATCAAATTCGACATGGCTTTAATAAAATCTTCATTTATGCCAAGAGCAGGGACACGCGTATAATTTTTGCATCCATTATCGTCTGCGATCTCTTTATACTCTATGTCTAATTCAACAAGTGTTTCTGAGTGTTCAGAAACAAATGCGATAGGGACTAAGACAATGTGCTTGCCAAGTTTAGAATTTTCAACAATTATATCTTCAGTGGATGGTCCTATCCATTTCAGTGGGCCAACTCTACTTTGATAACTTAATACCCAATCCAAATTTTCAATGTTCAAATTCTCAACTATTTTCTGGACAGATTGTTCTACTTGCCATTGATATGGATCTCCCTTTTTAATATTTTTTTCTGGCAAACCATGGGCAGAAAATATTAATTTAAAATTTTTAAGGTCTTTAATTTTTTTTATTATTTGTTTTGTGTGTGCGTTGATAAAATTTTGATCCGTAGGGTAACAACAAATTGTGCTTGTTTTGATTTGGTAGTTATTTTTTTTACAGACGTCTTTCCATTCTTTGATGGAAGACCCAGAAGTTGCAGCAGAATATTGTGGATAAAGTGGCATTAAAATAACTTCTTCGGGGTCAAATAATTGAACATCTTTGATCACATCATTTGCTCTTGGATTCCAACATCTCATCACAATAAAACATTTATATTCATTGCCCGTTTCAGTTTGGTTTAGCTTTGTTTCAAGTGCCTCCGATTGTTCCTTGGTTAATTTTAGTATCGGTGATGAACCACCAAGCTCTTCATAGATCTTTTTAGCGACTGGCGCTCTTCTATTAGATATCAGTTTTGCTAAAGGGTATCTCAATATAGTTGGTAAATTTAGAATTGCTGGATCATTAAATAAGTTAAATAAAAACGGCTCTACATTTTCAATTTTATCAGGACCACCGAGATTAAATAAAACTACTGCTTTTTTCATTTAATAATCTTTTACTGTTTTGACCAAGTACTCGACCATTCCGGGGTTGGTTTTGGGTAATATCCCATGACCCAAGTTAAATATATAGGGATGATCTTTAAAGGTATCTAAATATTTTAAAGCTTCTTTTTTTAAATTTTCTTTATCTGTTAATAAAATTTTAGGATCGAGACCCCCTTGAACTGGTATATTTATTTCCTTACATATTGAAACAGGATTAACATCATAGTCAATATTAATAACATCAGGTTTAACAATATCACAATAGTTTTTATAATTTTTTATTCCTCTTGGAAAACAAATTACAGGAATATTTAGTGACTTAACATAATCTACTAAGTTTAATGTTGGCACATACACATAATTTGGTAGGTCTTTTTCTTCTAAGAGGCCAGCCCAACTATCAAAAATTTGAATTACTGTTGCACCATTTTTTATCTGTTGGTTAATATGTAATTTTAAAAACTTTTCTAAAATTACTAAAATTCTATTTATTAAAAATTCATCTTTAAAAAAATTTTTTACCAGTTCTTTTTTTGGGGAATGTTTATTAATCATATAAACTAACAATGTCCATGGTGCACCAACAAACCCTATTAAGTTTTTATTTTTTATTAACTTGTCTTCGCTAACTTTTTTAATTGATTTATAAACTGGATATAATTTTTCTATAAAATCAATTTCATCGACCTTAGATATTTTTTGTAAATCTAATGAACCCAGTTTTGGACCAAAATCTTTTTCAAATTTTACTTCTTGGTTTAATCCATATGGGATCATTAAAATATCTGAAAAAATTATTGCAGCATCTAAATCAAATCTTTTAAGAGGTTGTAAAGTTATCTCTGAAGATAAATTATCATTTAAACATAAATTTATAAAATCTGGATTTAATTTTCTAATTTCTCTAAACTCTGGTAAATATCTACCTGCTTGTCTCATTAACCATATTGGAGAATTGTTTGTTTTTTTGTTTATTATAGTTTCTTGAATAGGGGTCATAATAATAAGTAAATATTTAATTATAGTATTAGTTATATAGTATGTGAATAATGGTAATTAGTTGTTTTTTAATTTTTATACACGATTTATCAACAATTAATAATTTATAGAATTAACATATATCCTTAAATCTAGGGGTTTATTTAATATTGTTAGACAAATGTATATTAATTCTTAACATGTTTAATAATGTTAATAAAAGTGGGTTTTTACAAAGAAAAATAACACGCAAGATTATTTTAAAAAATGATAAAAATAATACTTAATTATCAACATTCTATTCATGAGTAATACATATCAAATATATCTTATTTCAGATTCCACAGGTGAAACATTAGACAGAGTTTTTCTAGCAATTAAAGCTCAATTCAAAAACATAGAATATGATGTTAAATCCTACTTTTTTACAAGAACAGAAAATCAAGTTTCCAAAATAATGGAAGAAGCAAAAAAAAATAATAATGCAATAATTTTATATACAATTGTTGACATTTCTCTTGCAAAGTTTTTAGCAAACAAAGGAGATGAAAAGAAAATTCCATGCTTTAGCGTTTTGGGAAATTTAATAATGAATTTCTCTAAACTTTTAAATCAAAAGGCATCCCACGTCCCGAGTGGACAACATGCTTTGAACGAAGAGTATTATGAAAGAATTGAAGCCATCCAATTTACTATGGCTCATGACGATGGAAATCTTGTTGAAGATGTAAGTAAAGCAGACTTGATATTATTAGGTGTAAGCAGAACAAGCAAAACACCAACATCAATTTATTTAGCCAACAAAGGTTATAAAACTCTTAACATTCCTCTAGTAAACGAACAATCAATACCAGAAAGTATAAAAAAAAATCCTCAGATTTCTTGTGTGGTTGGTTTAACAACTGAACCTCAGAGACTGGTCGATATTAGAAAAAATAGAATGAATGCTCTTAAAGAAAAAGGAAATACGAACTATACAAATATTAGTAAGATAGAAAAAGAAATTAACGAAGCTAAAAAAACATTTACCAAGTACAATTGGCCAACAATTGATGTTACCAGAAAATCAGTAGAGGAAACTGCAGCATCAATAATCAAGATTTATGAAATAAATAAAAATAATGGTTAAAGAAATTATACTTGCATCAAAAAGTGGTGTGAGAAAAAAAATTTTAGAGATAAATAACATTAAGTGTAAAATAATGCTATCTAACGTGGATGAGGATAGTGTTAAAGAAAGTTTATTAAAAGAAAAGGCAACTCCAACAATTATTTCAAAAAACCTAGCAGAATTAAAAGCCAATAAAATTAGCCAAAAATTTATAGAGGAAATGGTGCTTGGAGCAGACAGCGTAATAGATTTAGAAGGTGAAATAATATCAAAGCCAAACGATAGAGTAGAGGCGCTGGAAATACTAAAAAGGATGAATGGAAAAACTCATCAATTGATAAGTTCAGTTTGTATTTCAAAGGGTGGATCGATGATATGGAATTACACCGATAAAGCCTTATTAACCATGAAAAATATGACTTTTTTAGAACTAGAGAATTACTTAAAAAAAATTTCTGATAAAGACCTCTATGCTTATAATGTTTATCAAATTGAAGGCGAAGGAAGGAATTTATTTTCAAAAATAGAAGGGGATGAAGATACGATCATGGGCCTTCCAATTAAAAAAATTAAAGAATATCTCAATATTATAAAATGAAAAAAAAATTTTTGGTTATAGGAAATCCAATTGATCATAGCCTATCGCCAAAACTACATAATTATTGGATCAAGAAATATAGAATTGATGCAGTTTATGAAAAAAAGCTTTTAAATAATAATGAGATAGAAGGCTTAATTTCTAATATTAGAGAAGAAAAAATTCATGGAATAAATATAACAGTACCATTTAAAAAGATGGTTATACCTTTTTTAGATAAATTAAGCACGGAGGCAGAAATTTCTCAATCAGTGAACACAATCTATAAAGAGGATAATAAAATTATAGGTGATAATACTGATATTGAAGGTTTTAAACTTAGTTTAGAAAAAACAGAACTAGAAACTAAAAATAAAAAAGCTCTAATACTTGGGGCAGGTGGGGTTGTCCCTTCAATTATTATTGCGCTCAAAAAAATGCAAGTTGAAAAAATTTATTTAAGCAATCGAACAGAATTAAAAGCAATAGAACTAAAAAAAAATTTTCCAGAAATTGAAACAATTAAATGGGGAGAAACTTTAGATTTTGATATAATCATAAACGCAACAAGTATTGGATTAAAAGAGGAAGATGAAATTAATATTAATTATAAGCAAATAAGCAAAAACAAATTTTTTTATGACATAATTTATAATCCACCAGAAACAAACTTTTTAAAAAATGCAAAAAAGTATGGTGGAACAATAAAAAATGGTAAAATGATGTTTATTTATCAGGCTCAAAAAGCCTTTTTTATTTGGCATAAAGTTGTTCCAAAAGCAGACAATGAAACAATTAATCTTTTAGATATATGATTAAAATTGCAGTGGTAGGAGACATTGGTTCAGGAAAAAGTTATGTTGCTAAACTCTTTGGTTACCCAGTTTTTAATGCTGATAAAGAGGTGGCAAGCATATATAAAAAAAATAAAAATTGTTTTAAAAGATTAAAAAAAAATTTACCTAAATATTTTTCAGTATTTCCAGCAAATAAAATACAAATTATAAAAGCAATAGAGGGTGGTGAAAAAAATTTAGAAAAAATTACGAAAATTATTCATCCAGAAGTTAGAAAGAAATTATCCTTTTTTTTAAAAAAAAATAAAAAAAGAAAAGCCATAATTTTAGATATTCCTCTTTTATTAGAGAATAAATTATACGAAAAAAGCGATATAATAGTTTTTGTTCAGTCAAAAAAAAGTGAGATTATAAAAAGACTAAAAAAGAGAGATAATTTTAACTTAAATTTATATAGTCAATTTAAAAAAATGCAGTTACCACTTAGTTATAAAAAGAAAAAAGCTAATCATATTATTAAAAATAATTTTACCAATAAGCTTGTTAAGATAAGTGTAAAAAAGATTTTAAAAAAAATTATATAAAATGAAAGAAGTAATACTAGATACAGAAACTACAGGACTATCTGTTAGAGATGGACATAGAATTGTAGAAATTGGATGTATTGAATTGGTAAATTTGATACCAACAAAAAATAGATTTCACTGTTATCTTAATCCTGAAAGAAAAGTTTCTGAAAAAGCCCTAGAAGTTCATGGTTATACGGATGAATTTTTATCTACTCACAAAAAATTTGGAGAAATAGTGGATGAGTTTTTGGACTTCATAGATAATAAGAGACTTGTAATACACAACGCTGAATTTGATTTATCCCACTTAAACAACGAATTAGCATTACTAGGTAAGAAAAAACTAAGCAGCGAAAATGTTGTAGACACACTTGCTTTAGCTAGGGATAAATTCCCAGGCTCCCCCATAAGTCTTGATGCATTGTGTAAAAGATACAGAGTAGATAATTCAAAAAGAACACAACATACAGCTCTTATTGACTGTGATCTGTTAGCTAAAGTTTATATTAATCTTCTTGATCAAAAAGAACCAACATTAAATTTTAAAAATGAAGATAATGAAAAAATAATAATAAATTCAAATGATACAAACCAGTATTATAAAAAAGTAGTCAAACCATCAGAGGCAGAACTTAAGCTTCATAGGGAATATTTAAAAAATAATTTAAAGAAAAATTTTTTTAATTAGCTCTTTGTTTATACAATTCGGTAAAATCAACTTTTTTTTCAAATTTTATTCCAGGATACCCAGAGTCAGTTAATAAATTTAAAAATATTCTCTCTAGGTCGGGGTAAATTTTATTAGGCACATCACATAGAATAATTTTTTCCATTTCTTTTTTATCAGAAACTTTTTCATCCACTTTAACTATAGATGTGTAAGTTATTTCAAAATATGCTTTTTTTAAAACTTCAGGTTGGTCTGAAAATTTTATGATTGTATTGACTTCAATAATCCCATCTTTTACTGCCTTTGAATTAATATCAATATTTAATTTATATTTAGAAATTTTATCTCTTACAAATATGTATGTTGGCGTATCAGGTGTTTCACTTGACATATCTTTGATAAAGCTTCCAATAATTTTATAATTTTCTGTCATTTTCATCCTCTATATCTTCAAATTCACCATTAATAAAATCTTGTTTTTTATTAATAGGCCTTTTTTTAATTGATACTTTTTTTAATATCAATTTTCTTGTTGGTGGAAATATTATTAATAAACCCAGAAAGTCAGTTGCAAACCCAGGTAAAATTAAAAGTAATGCTGCAAATGCTAAAGCCGCACCTGAAATAATCTCATAGACTGGTAGTTCTTTTCTTACTATTTGAGACATTCCTGACTTTAGAGCATTAAAACCCTCATATCTGGCGTAGATAACACCAAAAAAAGCCGTAATAAAGATGAGTAAAATCGTGTTAAAGGCTCCGATTTGAGAACCCAACTTGATAAACAAATAAATCTCAATAATAGGAATACCAATTAGCAATAATGAAAATGTGTTCATTTGTCTTTAGTCTAAATTGCTAGTTGTAATTAATCAACATAGTAAATATTATTAAATTATGAGTTATAGTTTTGAATACATCGATATTATTCTTTTAGCAATGATTGCTGGCTTTATCTTTCTTCGTTTAAGAGGAATACTTGGTAAAAAAACAGGTTTTGAAGGGAAAATTCCACCAAAATTTGAAAAAGAATTTCAAAAAACAAATATAGCCCCTAAACTAGTTGGTGAAAATTTTGATGAAGTCTCACAAAAAGAGTTTTTAAAAGGTGCAAAAATTGCTTACGAAACAATTATTACAGATTTTAGTGATAGTGATAACAAGCTGATAGCTAGTAAACCACTTTTAGGTAAAAAAATTTATGATCAATTTAAAGAGGCGCTTGAAGATAGGGCTAGCAAAGGTCATTTTGCTGAAATAACTTTTATAGGGATTAAGTCAGCTGTAATTAAAACTCATAAAAAAATTGAAAATAATTTAGAGGTTACAGTGGATTTTGTTAGTGAGATCATAACATGCATAAAAGATAATGATAAAAAAATTGTGTCAGGAGATAGTGAAAAAATAAAAGTTGTTTATGATACTTGGGTTTTTTCAAAAGATATCAAATCATCAAATCCAAATTGGCTATTAATTGATACTATTACTTAATTGATTAAGAAGATAACAGACAAAGATAAAGAAGATTGGGAAAATTTCCTAAATAACAAAAAAAAAAATCTTAATAAAAATTCTGTAAAAAAAAAAGATATAAACAATCCAGATAAAGACAAGCAGGACTGGGAAAACTTTTTAAATAATAAAGAGAAAATTCCTAATAAAGATTTTGTCCATAAAAAAAATACAAGATATGAAAAGATAAAAAAAATAGATCTTCATGGTTACACGATTGAAGAAGCAAATAAGGCCATAGAACAATTTATTCAAAATTGTTTTGATGAAAATGTTACTAAAATAATTGTGATTACGGGTAAAGGGTTAAGGTCTAAAAATATTGAAAACCCTTACCTTTCAAAGGATTTGAGCATACTAAAATATTCAGTTCCAGAATTTATTGAAAAAAATAAAAGTTTAACACAATTCATTATTGAGATTACAGACGCGAAAATTGAAGATGGTGGCAGTGGAGCTTTTTATGTCTATATTAAAAATAAAAATAAATTTAAGTAGCCATTTAAGAAATTAATACAATCAAGATAAAATTAAATATTTAAAAAAAAAAAAGATTGATAAAAAAATAGATAATCTTTTTAGTTGGATAAAAGGTGCTGAATTGGTTGAACTTAAATCATGTAACATAACAGAGGACCCAGATCGCCCAGAATTTGATGTAATATTTAGAACGAGCTATGGAAGAAAAAATTTTGGTGTAAAACATAAAAAAGAAATAAGTGCAATCATGTGTTTTGGTTTTACTGATGAAGTTCCAAGCATGGTTAAAGAATTAGATTTAATGACAAGAGATGCGTATTTAAGAAGCGTGCGTAGAGATCAAAATATTAGACAAATAGCCATTGCTTATACTATTTGGTCAAAAAAAAGGGCTTGGAAAGTTAATTGTAAAGGAAGTTTTTAAAATGATCAAAAAATCAAATCATTTAAATAGACTTATTACTCTTTCACCACTTACAGAAATGGCTCGTAATTTTCATTTAAATAATGGAGCTATAGAATTTCAGGTTAATGAAGAAACACAAAACTTTGGGTATAAAATTTAAATTTTAAAGAATAAATTTAGATAAATCAGTATCCTTAACAAGTTCATCTAAATTTTGTTTTACATATTTGGAATCTATTATAATTTTTTCACCAGCTCTATCCGTTGCTGTAAAACTAATATCATCTAAAATTCTTTCGATGATAGTGTGTAACCTTCTAGCACCAATATTTTCTACAGTATTGTTAACCTCTGAAGCCATATTAGCAATCGCATCAATACCGTCATCAGAAAATTCTAGCTCAACATTTTCTGTTTTCAAAAGGGCAACATATTGTTTGATCAAACTATAATCTGGTTCTTTAAGAATTCTTTTAAAGTCATCACTAGTTAAAGCTTCAAGTTCAACTCTTATTGGTAATCTACCTTGTAATTCTGGAAGTAAGTCTGAAGGTTTAGCAAGCTGGAATGCACCAGAAGCAATAAATAAAATATGATCAGTTTTAATTGTACCGTATTTTGTGCTTACTGTTGTTCCTTCAATCAAAGGAAGTAGATCTCTTTGTACTCCTTCTCTAGAAACATCTCCACCAGATCTATCTGTTCTTCCTGAAATTTTATCAATTTCATCTAAAAAAACTATTCCATTATTTTCTGTTGAATCTTTTGCTGATTTTATGATTTTGTCTTCTTCTATTAACCTGTCAGCCTCATCGTTAATTAAAATTTCATGAGATTCTTTGACAGTCATTTTCTTCTTTTTCTGTTTATTCCCAACAGATTTTCCAATCATCTCTCCAATATTTATCATTCCAATGTTTGCTCCAGGCATTCCAGGAATTTCAAAAGCAGCTTGAGAGCCACTATCATTTACCGCAATTTCAATTTCGTTGTCATCTAAATCACCATCTCTTAATCTTTTTCTAAAACTTTCTCTAGTAGCAAGGCTTGCTTTATTTCCAACTAGAGCATCCAAAACTTTTTCTTCTGCTAATTTTTGAGCTTTTGCATAAACTTCTTTTCTTTTTTTTACTTTTTCCATCGCGATTGCAATTTCTAGTAGATCTCTTATAATTTGTTCAACATCTCTTCCAACATATCCAACCTCAGTAAACCTTGTAGCCTCTACCTTTACAAAAGGAGCTTCAGCCAACTTAGATAGTCTTCTAGAAATTTCTGTTTTTCCAACCCCTGTTGGTCCGATCATTAAAATATTTTTAGGTAAAACTTCATCTTTCATTTCACCTTTTAAAGCCTGTCTTCTCCATCTATTTCTTAAAGCAATGGCAACTGCTTTTTTAGCTTTATTTTGTCCAACAACATATCTATCTAATTCAGAAACTATTTCTCTAGGTGATAAAGAGCTGACTAAAGAGTTATCTTTCTTTTCAGTTTTTTCTTTTGGAAAAGGTGTAACGTTTGTATCTTTCATCAAATTTTTTCAATTTTAATATTGTTATTAGTGAATACACAAATTTCAGATGCAACTTGAATTGCTTTTCTTGCAACCTCTTCAGCACTCAAATCTGTATCTAATAAAACTTTAGCAGCAGCCAAAGCATAATTTCCACCTGATCCTATACCTATAGCGTCACCCTCTGGTTCTAATACATCACCAGTTCCTGAAATTATAAAGCTATTTTCTTTATCGCCAATAGCCATTAAAGCTTCTAGCCTTCTTAAATATTTGTCAGTTCTCCAGTCTTTTGCTAACTCGACAGCTGCTCTTGGAAGGTTACCAGCATGTTTTTCAAGTTTTGCTTCTAGTCTTTCAAATAAAGTTAATGCATCTGCAGTTGATCCAGCAAACCCAGCTATTACATTTCTTTTTTCAATTTTCCTAACTTTTGCAGCAGTGCTTTTTATAACAGTATTACCCATACTAACCTGGCCATCACCTGCAACCACCACTTCATTGTTTTTTCTAATAAGCACTATTGTAGTCATAGATTATAAATGGATATTAATTTTTATTCTTCAAGTAGTAGATTGCAAATATTGATATAGGCAATTAATCCCTATATACATATTATATATTATGAGCAGAATAGGAAAAGTCTCTAGAAAAACAAAAGAAACCAGCATCAGTGTTGAAGTTAATATTGATGGTAAAGGTCAATATAAAATTGATACTGGAATAGGTTTTTTAGATCACATGCTTGAACAATTATCAAAGCATTCATTGATTGATTTAAAAGTTAAAGCAAAAGGTGATACTCATATAGATCTTCATCACACAACAGAAGACACTGGAATTGCTATAGGTGAAGCTTTAAAAAAAGCACTGAAAGATTTTAAAGGAATTAAAAGATACGCTCATGAAATGATTCCAATGGATGAAACATTAACAAGAGTTGCAATTGATGTTTCAAATAGACCTTATTTAATATGGAAAGTTAAATTAAAAGTAGAAAGACTTGGAGAGATGGACACAGAGCTTTTTAAAGAATGGTTTCAAGCATTTTCTCAATCAGCAGGAATAACTCTGCACATGGAAAATATTTATGGAGATAATAGTCATCATATAATCGAGTCTTGTTTTAAGGCTTTGGCAAGGTCATTAAGAACAGCTTTAGAAATAGACCCTAGAAATAAAAAGAGTATTCCATCAACTAAAGGCTCATTATAAGTTTAATGAATGTCACAATTGTTGATTATAATTCAGGAAACATTAGCTCTGTAATAAATTCCTTTAAAGAAGTTGCTAAAGACAAAGTTAATATCGAAGTAACATCTAATTTAAATAAGATTAAATCAAGCGACAAGATAGTTTTGCCGGGACAGGGATCGTTTAAGAGCTGTGTTGATGCATTAAATAGCATAAATGGCTTAGTAGAGACACTCAATGAGTTTGCAATAATTAATAAAAAACCTCTTCTTGGAATTTGTGTTGGTTTACAGATGTTTGCAGACCTTGGTTATGAAGAAACTGAAACAAAAGGACTTGGTTGGATTTCAGGAAAAGTTTCAAAGATCAATAATCAAAACAATAGATTCAAACTTCCGCACATTGGCTGGAACGAAATTAATATTATTAAAGAAAGCAAAATTTTTAAGGATATAGAAAATAAATCACACATGTATTTTGTACATAGCTATGAATTTATTCCAGATGATAAAAGTGTGATTTCAGCAACAACAGATTATTCATCAAACATTGCTTGTTCTGTTGAAAAAGAAAATATTTTTGGAACCCAATTTCACCCTGAAAAAAGTGATAAAATAGGACTTAAGATTATAGAAAATTTTTTAAATTTATAAATATGAAAATATTTCCAGCTATAGATATTAAAGATAAAAAATGTGTGAGATTAATTAAAGGGGACTTTAATAATAAAACTGAATATGAAACATCACCAGTTGATCAAGCTGGTAAATACAAAGATCATGGCTTTAAAAATTTACACATTGTTGATTTAGATGGTGCCTTAACAGGAGAGACAGTTAACCTGGAAATTATTAAAGAAATAGTTCATAAATTTGATTTAAAAATTGAAGTAGGTGGAGGCGTTAGAACTATTGATAGTATTCAAAAATATACAGATGTAGGAGTTGAAAAAGTTATTTTAGGAAGTGCAGCTATAAAAGATAAAAACTTTTTAAAAGAAGCTTGTCAAAAATTTCCAAATAAAATTGCCCTAGGTCTAGATGCTAAAGATGGATACTTGTCTGTTTCAGGATGGAAGGAAAACTCTAATCAATTGACTTTAGATTTTTTAAAAGAAGTAAATGATTATGGTGCTAGCAGATTAATCTATACAGACATAGATAGAGATGGAACCAAGCAAAGTCCTAATTTTGAAGAAACAATTAATGTTGCAAATGTATCTAATTGCCCAGTAATTATTTCAGGTGGGGTGTCTTCAATTGATGACATTAAAAAAGCAAAAAGTTTAAAAAATATTGAAGGAATAATAGTTGGTAAAGCTATATATGATGGTGATATTAAATTGGACGAATTAGTGAAAGAATTAGATGCTTAAAAATAGAATTATCCCATGTCTTGATGTCAAAAATGGCAGAGTTGTTAAGGGAATTAATTTTGTAGATTTAATGGATGCTGGTGATCCAGTTGAGCAAGCTAAAATTTATAGTGATGGTGGTGCTGATGAGATTTGTTTTTTAGATATTACGGCTTCCAATGAAAATAGAGTCACAATTTATGACGTGGTTGAAAGAACATCTAAAAAATGCTTTGTGCCCTTAACGGTTGGTGGTGGGATTAGGGGAATTGAAGATATTAATAAATTATTAAATTGTGGAGCAGATAAAGTTTCAATCAATACTGCAGCAGTTCAAAATCCTGAAATGATAATTGAAAGTTCAAAAAAATTTGGATCACAATGCATTGTTGTTGCAATAGATGCTAAAAAAAATGGCAATAAATGGGATGTCTTTACCCACGGTGGGAGAAATAACACGAGTGTGGATGTAATAGAATTTGCGAAAAAAATGGAAGATAATGGAGCAGGAGAATTACTAGTTACCTCTATGGATAGAGACGGTACTCAAATTGGTTATGATAATGACTTAATGTTTAAAATATCTTCAACAGTTAACATACCCATAATTGCTTCGGGTGGAGTAGGTAACTTGGATCACCTAGTTGATGGTATAAGGCTTGGGAATGCTAGCGCTGTACTAGCAGCTTCAATTTTTCATTACGGAACACACTCAATTAATGAAGCCAAACAATATTTGAATTCAAAAGGAATTCCCGTTAGGATTTAGACATGTCAGAAAATCTACTAGGTTTAGTAAATACAATTAGAGAGAGAAAAAATAAGGACGCAGATAAATCTTATACTTCATCATTATTATCAGGTGGTTTGTCTAAATGTATAGATAAAATGGAAGAAGAATTTAGTGAACTTAAAGAGGCCCTAAATGATAAATCTAACATAGTTCATGAAGCAGCAGATACAATTTATCATATATTAGTTACACTTGAGGCAGCTAATATTAAATTTGAAGATGTCCTAAAAGAGTTGGAAGACAGAAGAAAACAATCAGGTATTGAAGAAAAGAACAATAGATAATGATCTACGACAAAAATAATATTTTTGCAAAAATTTTGAGAAAAGAAATTCCTTGTAAAAAAATATTTGAAAATGATCATGTTCTTTCTTTTCATGATATTAATCCTCAAAAAAAAATACATGCATTAGTTATTCCAAAAAGTGAATACATTAATTTAGATGATTTTAATAATAGAGCCTCAGACCAAGAGATAGTCGCGTTAAGCAAAGCTATTACAGAAGTTTCAAAAATATTAGGTATATCAACAGATACAGGTAAAGGCTATAGAGCTTTAACAAATTTGAGTGAAGATGGCGGTCAAGAGGTTCCACATTTACACTTCCATTTATTTGGAGGAGAAAAAGTTGGAAAAATGGTTGAGTGACAGAAAAAATTTATCGAAGATATTTAGAGATAAGATCTCTAGATGAATTAAAGGAAGTTAAGAGGCCTGCAGAGAATTACTCTGTAGATCTTGCTGACCCAAATGATTTTCAATTAAATAAATTTTTTTACAAAACTGTTGGTAAGAATTGTCAATGGATAGATAGGCTTATTTGGACAGACTTAAATTGGACAGATTATATCTCTAAAGATCAGTTATTTACATATATACTTAAAGATAAAAGTGAAATAGCTGGCTATTTTGAACTGTTATTTAACAAACAAAGTAAAGAAACCGAAATTGCTTATTTTGGAATTTTGGAAGAATATTATGGAAAAAAATTAGGAGGATATTTGTTAAGTGAAGCAATTAAGTGCTCATTTAATATGGGAAGTGGAAGAGTTTGGGTTCATACTTGTTCCCTAGATCATAAAAATGCGTTAAAAAATTATTTGGCTAGAGGTATGAAAAATTTTAAGTCTGAAACCTTAATCAGATGATTAATTATTTTCAGGTAATTTAAAAATCTTGCTATCTATCTTTTGGTTTTTTTTAACAGAAGAAATAAACGTTATTGATAAATTTTGATAAATATCTTCAGTTTGCCATCCAATTAAATTTAAATCTTTCTTACTGAAAAAAATATTAATTTCATTATTATTCTCAAAAATTTTAAAACTTAAGTATTTGTTGTCTACATCTCTTGGCTCCAACTCCTCTATTTTAGAAATTAGATATTCTTTATCTAGTAAAAATTCTAAAGGAGTTCTGTTAAGTGGATAGCGATAATAACTTCCTTTGTTGCTGGTTTTGATGACTAGAGATTTTCCATTTGATACTAATTTTTTTTTACTAGGATTGTTATATTCACAAAAGATTTTTTTAGGATATTCTATGATACATTTTCCATCTTCACTTTTATCATTAATTGTTTGTAAAAAATTGAAACTTAAATTATTAGTAAGTTTCATTTGAGAAATTATCTTATCTTTTGGTGACGAGTTTGCTGGAATATAAAAACTGAAAAATATTAAAATGATTATTACTCTAAGCATTAAAGAACATCTCTTTTGCCAACATGATTAGCTTTACTCACAATTCCATCGGCCTCCATCATGTCAATAATCCTTGCAGCTCTATTATATCCTATTTGTAATTTTCTTTGTAAAAACGAGGTAGATGCCTTGCCTTCAGATCTAATAATATCAAGTGCTGCCTGGTACAATTCATCTTTATCACCTGAGTTAGATGCTTCTCCACTCAATTCTTTTTCATCTACAAAATTTAAGATTTCATCTATATAATTTGGCTCTGCTTGACTTCTTAAATAATTGTTAACTTTTTCAATCTCACCTTCAGATACAAATGGAGCATGAATTCTAACAATCTTATTTGCAGAAGACATATAAAGCATATCTCCCTTACCAAGTAGCTGTTCCGCACCTTGTTCACCTAAAATTGTTCTACTATCTATTTTTGAAGTTACTTGAAAAGATATTCTTGTTGGAAAATTCGCTTTAATGGTTCCTGTAATAACATCAACACTTGGTCTTTGTGTGGCCATTATAATATGAATTCCAGCAGCTCTTGCCATTTGTGATAATTTCTGAATATAGTTTTCTATCTCTTTTCCAGCAACAAGCATTAGGTCAGACATTTCATCTACCACAACAACAATATAGGGCATAGCCAAAGTGTGCTTAGCATTATAGCCATCAATATTACGTACCCCTTCTTTAGTCATAAGTCGGTATCTATTTTCCATCTCTTTAACAACCCAACCTAAGACAGAAGCAGCTTTTTTTGCCTCAGTGATCACAGGACACAATAAGTGAGGTATGCCTTCATAGGTTGATAATTCAAGCATTTTAGGATCAATTAGTATGAACTTACATTTATCAGGTGTGTGTCTATAAAGTAGAGATAAGATAATAGTATTTATGCAAACAGACTTTCCTGATCCAGTAGTTCCAGCAATTAATAAGTGAGGCATAGCAGCTAAATCCCCCACAATAGGAACACCAGAAATGTTCTTACCTAGCGCAATTGGTAATCTGATATCTTTTTTATTAAAATCAGAGTTAGAAAGTATTTCACTTAAATAAACATTCTCACGACTAGAATTTGGAAGCTCTATACCAATAGTACTTCTTCCAGGTATAGTAGCGATTCTGGCAGATTCAGAGCTAGTGTTTCGAGCAATGTCATCTGAGAGATTGATAATTTTTGATACCTTAACACCAGCTGCTGGCTCAAATTCATTTAGTGTTACCACAGGGCCATGACTAACTTTCTTAATATCTCCACTAACCCCAAAATCTAATAAGATTTTTTCTAAAAAATTACTATCAATATAATCCTCGTCTTTTAATTTTTCTCTATCTTTTTGTGTTGGGATTTTAAGTAAATCAATTGTAGGCAGTTTGAAGCGAATTTTTTTACTAGGAGATTTATTTTCACTTTTAATAAAAGGTAAATCTTCTTGAATTAAATTTGAAATTTCTTCTTGTGGTATAAACTCACTAATTATCTCATTTTTATTAGTGTAGCTCTTTTCTTTTCTTACAAATATTAACCTAAAAAGTTTTTTTATCATTTTATAAAAAGAACTAATTTTAAAATGGATACTAATTAAAAATAAAATTAAAATAATTAAAATTAAGAAGTAGTAAGAAATTTGAGAATTAACACTAATTAAAGAAGTTAAAAAAGTTGTTCCTAAATATTTTCCAATAAAGCCACCATTTCCATTAATATAAAGATTGAAGGCAGTAGGGTAAAAGAAAGAAAAAAATAGAGAACCAAATGAAGAATAAAGAACTGAATAAAAGATATTTTCAAATATTAATAAAATTTTCTTTTTTAGAATTATATTTATGCCAGAAAATATAAGTGTAAATGGAATTAATAAAGCAATTAGTCCAAAAGTTTGAAAAAAAAGATCTGCCGTGTAACTTCCGTTAACACCAAGTAAATTTTTAATTTTAGTATTATCTGGAAAAATAAAATTAGGGTCATCTGGAGAAAAGGTTGCAAGAGAAACCAGCAAAAGAAGGCCAATTATAACAAGAGCAATCCCAGCAGTTTCGATAATTCTATTTATGCCAAAATTAATTGTATTGTTGGCTAATTTTTTAAATTCCATAAATAAATGAGTCTAATTAATCACTTTGTATCATCTAATTTTTATTGTTAAAATTAAAATTATTATGAATGTTTGTATTATTGGTGAAGGTTTAACTGCTCTATCTTTAGCTAAAAGCCTTATAAATAAAAAAATAAATGTTCATTATTATCACAAAAGTAGAAATAGTAATTTTTCTTCCAATAGAACAATAGGAATATCTAAAAGTAATTTTGAATTTTTTAAAAAAAAAATTTTTCAAATTTCAAAAAATAATTACTGGAAAATAAATAGAATAGAAATTTATACAGATAAAGTTGATAAAGAAAATTTATTAAAATTTGAGAATGATAAAAATGATTTATTTTATATAATAAAAAATGACGAACTTTTAAAATCGTTAAAAAGCAACCTTATTAAAAGTAAATTTTTTAAAAAAATAATATTAAAAAATAATATTAATGAAGAGTTTCTAAATAAAAAAGAATATGATTTAATAATTAATTGTGATGCAGGTAATTTTTTAGCAAAAAAGTATTTCACAAAAAAAATTAGTAAAAATTATTATAATCTTGCTTATACCACTATTTTAAATCATAAAAAAATAGAGAATAATACAGCAACTCAAATTTTTACAAAGCAAGGTCCAATTGCATTTTTACCAATCTCTAACATTGAAACATCTGTAGTATATTCAATAGATGTTAAGAATCAAAAATTTGATAATACCGATGTAATAGATTTAATTAATAAAAATAACCCCAAATATAAAATTAATAAAATTGATGAATTAAATAGCTTTGAGTTAAGTTCTTCAAATTTAAGAAACTATCATCATAAAAATATTTTAGCTTTTGGAGACATGCTTCACAGAGTGCACCCATTAGCAGGACAAGGATTTAATATGACAATACGGGATCTTAGGATTTTAAATAAAATTATTGAAGACAAAATTGAATTAGGTATCCAATTAGATTCACTAGTATTAAATGAGTTTGAAAAAAAAACGAAGGATAAAAACTTAATTTTTTCTAAAGCCATAGACTTAATTTATGAAGCTTTCAATCTTGACAAAAAAATTAAAAATAAAAACTTTAGTAAAATTATTAAAAATATTGGAAAAAATAAAAATTTTAATGACTACTTTATTAAGTTCGCAGATACAGGATTAAATTCTTAAGGTTATTGAACAGTTGTGTTGTTAAAGTTGTCATAACTATAAGTGCTCAATATTTCTGAAATTTTATCTTTTCGTGCTTCTAAATTTTTACTTTCTAGTAAAATTTGTTTTTCTTCTAGCGAAAAAGGAGAAGCCATTGCTAGTGCATTTATCGTTTCATTCAAATCTTGTTTTTCTAAAGATTTCCAATTTATAATATATCCCTTTTTTTCAAATAATAATTTTAGGTCTTTAAAAATTAATTCAAGGTCTGAAAATTTAAGTGTTTTACTTTCAGGAGATAAATCCTTTTTAAAATTATCAAAGTTAATTTCAAATACACGATAGGGTTTATCACTTTTTATTTCTTTTGTTATTTCGAAACGAGTTAATCCATTAAGATCAATCAAATACATTCCATCAGATGTATCTTTAAAGTTTGTTATTTTACCCAAGCAACCAACCTTATGTAGGTTAGGAATTAAACCTCTATCATTATTTTTTGGCTGAACTAAGCCAATCAATTTATTTGTTTTCAAGCTATCCTGAATCATTTCTACATATCTTGGTTCAAATATATTTAAAGGGACTGTTGTATGAGGAAATATAATAAAGTTACTAAGTGGAAAAACAGATATTGTTTTTGGTAGATTTTTCATAAAATTTTATTATTAGAATAAGTATTATTCATCTATAATAATTGTACAATGATATTCTGGATAGCATCTTACCCAAAAAGTGGAAATACATGGCTAAGAGCTTTAATTAGTGCCTATTATTATTCTAAAAATGGAGTTTTTAATCAAAACATTTTAAAGAATATAGGACAATTTCCAGAAAAAAAATATCTTGCAGGCTTTGATCATAATCAGAAAGAAGTTGGAGACACGGCAAGATTTTGGATTAAAGCACAAGAAAAAATTAATAAAGATAAAAAACTAAGGTTTTTTAAAACTCATAATATATTTGGTGCAGTTAATAATTCTAATTTTAGTAATAAACAGAATTCAGCAGGATGTATTTATATTGTTAGAGACCCCAGGAATGTAATAACTTCAATAAAAAACCATTATGAACTTGATGATGATAATGCTTTAAAATGGATGATTAATTCAAAAAAATTTATTTATGATGTCGAAAGAGTTGAGCAATATGGTTATAGTGATTTTCAATTTATCAGCTCTTGGAGTATAAACTATAAGTCTTGGAGAGTTCAAAAGGAAATGCCTATAAAAATTATTAGGTATGAGGACTTGCTGAAAGAAACTTATGTTGTTTTTAAAGATGTTATAGAATTTATAAATAAAACTTTACATATAAAAGAAACAATAAATAAAGATAAATTAAAAAATTCTGTTGGATCAACATTTTTTGATAAACTTAAAAATGATGAAAAAAATAATGGTTTTATTGAAGCGGTACATTCAAAAATCAATAAAGAAAAAATTCCTTTTTTTAATTTAGGACCCAATAATGATTGGAAAAAAATTTTAGATAAAAATCAACAAATAAAACTAAATGATACGTTTGAAAAAGATTTGATTGAGCTTGGATACAAATAATAATATTTCAATAAACTTAGTTCTAGAAATAGTCTTTTTGTGATATTTTTAGAAAATTCTTATATTAATTAAAAACTTTATTATTGATTGCATTGAAAAAACCATCTATTTATATTCTCTGATTATAAGCGGGTCTAGCTCATTGGTAGAGCGAATCGTTGCCAACGATTAGGTAGAGGGTTCGATTCCCTTGACCCGCTCCATTAAACATTGCGTTAAGATACCTCTCGACACACTCATGACACAGTTACACTAATTCTTTCACTTAAATACTTGATAAAAGGACTCATCATTTTTTTGTTAAATAAAAGACTTCAATTTTTCTTTAATTTTACAGCTACCTGTTTTGTAGAAAATGAAAATGCTATCACTTCAAAACTAAATCCTGAATTATAACAAAATTCATTTAATGCTTTAAACTCATCTTTTTCCCAATTTTCATTCATTATTAGTTCGTCAAAAACTAAAATTGTTTTGTAGTCAATTACTTTATTTGCATAATTTAAAGCACAAATAGTTGAAGAATATAAATCAGCATCAAAATTTATTAATGATGCCTTAGGCCTTTCTTCCGAAAAGAAATTTGGAAGAGTATCTTCAAATTTTCCAACTATAAATTCTCCACCATCAATTTTAGGTACTACTCCAAAATTAGAATAATTGCCTTTAGGTTCATTATGCCAAGTCTCTGGAATCCCGGTAAAAGTATCAAATCCAAACCCTTTTTTAAAAGTATTAATTAAGTATTGAAAAGAAACTCCATTCCAAACACCAAATTCATAAAAAGGTCTGGATTTTTCACTCACTGCAATTACAGCGTCAAAAAAGTCACATCTATTAAAAAATATTCTTGGTAATTTAGGAAGTGAAAAAATCCACTTAGCTGATCTTGTATATGGATGCTCTGAATTAGATGAAGTGAGCATATCATTAAACAGGTCAAAGTTTCCCTTATAAGCCTCCAATGCACTTATCATGATTTTAGCTTTAGTGTGCTTATTATCAATTTTGTATAATTTTTTAAGTCTTGATAATGCCTCATCCATATCTGAAGCTAAAATATGAGCGTTCCAATAAAAATTTATATTATCGGGATTAATTTCAATACCTTTTTCATAATAAGATAGTGCTTTTTTATATTCTCCCAATTCCTCTAAAATAATTCCGAGATTATTATACGAATTTATATGAGTAGGATTAATTTCTATTGTTTTTTTATAACAAGACATCGCTTTTTGATGATCCCCTAATTCTCTATAAATTATTCCAAGGTTATAATGAGCATTTACAAAATTAGGATTAATTTCTATTGTTTTTTTATAACAAGACACCGCTTTTTGATGATCCCCTAATTCTCTATAAATTATTCCAAGATTGTTATGACCATCAGCAAAGTTTGGATTTATTTTTACTGTTTTGTTGTAAAAACTTTTTGCTGTTTTAGTCTCTCCTAACTGCTTAAATAAACCTCCAAGATTATTAAGTGCATTTATATGGTTAGGATTAATTTTTAAAACTTGATTATAAAAATTTTGAGCTTCTTTAAGGTTATTTTTTATATGATTTTTTACCGCAAGGTTAAAAGTTTCATCAATTTTTAAATCTTGATTCATACCTATATAATTACTGTATATAATTACTGTATATAATTTCCTTAGATTAATAAGTGCCAAAATTAATAAAATCAAATTAAATTTCTGACTCACTTTCGACTCATGAAGCCTGCGTTTATGATCATTTGACTTAAAATAAACGCTAAAATATAATATTTTTTAATGAATGATAATATTTACCAACGATTAGTTAGAGGGTTCGATTCCCTTGACCCGCTCCATGAGAATTAAAATATAGTTTATGTATCAAAATATTATAACTCAATATTTTCAAAATTTTATTAAAAATAAAGATATTAGAAATTTCCAAAATAATTATTATTATTATTTACTTTTTAGATTGGTTAGAAGATATCTTAATAGTTATTTAGAAGTAAAGATTTTTAACTTTAAAATTTTAGCAAGTAATAAAAAAAATAAAACTTCGCACGCACTCTTAAAAAAATGTGATTTTGATGATCAGAGTGAGCTACAATTGATAAATTTAATTTCTAAAAAAAGAAAAGTTCTTTTAATAGATTGTGGTTGTAACTATGGTTTTTATTCTTTTTATACAGCCTCATTATCAAAGCAAAACTTAGTAATAGCTGTGGAGGCGTCGCCAACTACTGCTAAAGATTTCAAAAAAAATCTTAATTTGAATAAGTTTAGCAATATTGTTTTAAAAAAATTAGCTATTTCAAGTATTGATAATATGACCGTTCCTTTTAATGAAAGCAAAAATGACTGGGAAAGTTCATTAACACATAATGAATTTGATAAAAAAAGAGTTATAAAAATTAAAACTCAAAAAATAGATACAATTTTAAAAAATCAAAAAATAGATGATTATTTCTTATTTATAAAACTCGATATTGAAGGAAATGAATTACAAGCTATTGAGGGAGCTAAGAATACCATTAAAAAATTCAATCCAATTATCATAATTGAATTATCAAGCTATATATTAAAAAAAAATAAAGATTTTGACTATCTTAAATTTTTTTTAAAAGAATTTGATTACAATATTTATGATACAAAAAAAAAATTAGTGCCGGTAAATGATATAATTAATCTAATCAAAAAATTAGATACACAACATAAAACAATTGGTAATTATTATTTAATAAACAATGGAATTAAATCACAAATTTTTTAAAAATGAACGATGATTTATTAAATAAAAAATGTGTACCGTGTGAGGGTGGAATTTTACCTTTTGATATTAGTGAAATTCATAAATATCAAAAAAAAGTTGATGGTTGGGATGTCAAAAAAAAAACAAAAGAAATATACTTTTTAGAGAAAAATTTTATCTTTAAGAATTTTATTAATAGTCAAAATTTTATAAATAAAGTTAGTGAAATATCAGAAAATGAAAATCATCACCCAGATATTTCATTTGGTTGGGGATATGCTAAAATTATAATTACCACTCACGCGATAGAGGGACTGTCAGAAAATGATTTTATTTTAGCTGCTAAAATTGATCAAATTCTCAATGCCTAAAATGTCTTGTTTTAGAAAAAACTAAAATAGTACCAGTTTGGTTTGCAAATTTTATTATCTCTTTATCTCTAATTGATCCAGAAGGTTGTATTACAGCTGAAACCCCTGACTGTACCAATTTTTCAATACCATCTACAAATGGAAAAAATGCATCAGAGGCTGCCACAACATCTTCTTTTAAGTTTTGAAATTTATTCATTTTATCTATAGCAATTTGACAGCTATCAAGTCTACTAGGTTGCCCTGAACCAATACCAACGGTTGCTTCCTGACTGGCAAGTACAATTGCATTAGATTTTACGTATCTACAAACATTAAATGCAAAAATTAAATTTTTCAATTGGGATTTATTAGGTTTTTGTTTTGAAACAACTTTAAAATCTTTAAGTTCAAATACTTTTAAATCTTCAGATTGTGTTAAAATCGATTCATTCATGGAGCCGAATTTAATTAAATCTTTCATTATAAATTCTGAAGCATCAATAATTCTCATATTTTTTTTCTTTTTTAAAATTTTTAAAGCATCAGCTTCAAAACCATTGGCAATGACAACTTCTAAGAAAATTTTATTAAGCTTTAATGCTAGAGCTTTATTTATTTTGTAATTACATGAAACAATACCACCAAAAGCACTAACCGGATCAGAAGCAAGAGCCAATGTATAACTTTTCAAACTATCTTTATTGATCGAAACACCACAAGGATTAGCGTGTTTAACTATAACCGTTCCCAAATTTTTTGGTAAAGATTTAGATATTGTTAATGCAGAAAAAATATCATTATAATTATTATAACTTAATTGTTTACCATGAATTTGTTTAATATTAAGATTTTTAGTTTTAGAATAAATTGCAGCTTCTTGATGTGGATTTTCTCCATATCTTAATTTTTCAATTAAGTTTCCATAAATAATTTTTTTTTGGGGGAAAATGTTTTTTTTGAATTTGTTAAAATAGTTAGAAATTACAGCATCATAATAAGCCGTTTCTGAGAAGGCCTCTATAGACATCTCTTCTCTAAACTCAATAGATGTTGATCCTTTATTATTTTCTAATTCATCAATTAGAGCCTCATATTGATTTGAAGATGTAATAACCGTAACGTCGTTATAGTTTTTTGCTGCTGCCCTAACCATAGTGGGACCTCCAACATCAATATTTTCTATTATTTTTGAATGATTGGTTGTTTGCTCCATAGTTTTTTCAAAAGGATAAAAGTTAACAATAACAAGGTCAATTTCATCATATTGATTAGCTTTTAGTTCCTTAGTGTGAGATTTGTCATTCCTTATACTTAATATACCTGCATGAATTTTTGGGTGAAGTGTTTTAACTCTTCCACTAAGAATTTCTGGTGAACCAGTATACTCTGAAACTTCTTGGCATTTAAATTTAAGCTTCTTTATTTCTTTATAAGTGCCTCCAGAACTAATTAACTCAATTTTGTATTTAGCTAAAACTTTTAAAAGGCTGCCTAAATTTTTTTTATCAGATACTGAAATAAGAGCTTTTTTTATTTTTTTCATTATAATTTTGTGATTTCCCATCTTATAGTTTGATTTTCTTCATTAGTCATTCCCGAAATAAATATATTTTGATTATTTGTGAAAGAATTTTTTTTACCAAAATATAACCCTTTATCAATATTCATCACTGAGTTTTCTGAGCTAAGCTTCCAGCCCTCTCCATCAAGATCTATAAGTATTGATTTACCATCTTGTGTTTTCATTACTTTAACACTTGGTTCTAAGTGAAATCTAATTTCAAATTTTAAATTTCTAATACCTTTATTAGA
Source organism: Candidatus Pelagibacter sp. Uisw_106 (assembly GCF_047724975.1). GTDB lineage: Bacteria > Pseudomonadota > Alphaproteobacteria > Pelagibacterales > Pelagibacteraceae > Pelagibacter. Next base: position 1,291,846 of record NZ_CP159819.1, on the reverse strand, counting down.
AATAATTTTGTCATGTCCAATAAATTTTAATTGTTCAGGGTAGAATTCTATTTCTCGATCATGAATAATGCCATGTAGTTTTAAATAACCATCATGAGAAGCATTAATTTTCCAATAATTTTTTTCAAACACTATCTTTTTTTTTAATATTCTTAAGCCTTGGTTAATTTTAGATTTTTTGTCTCTAAGATGTTTAAAACTACAAGATGATTTATCATTTACAATTAGTGTGCTATGGACAGCACTTGATTTAGATACTTCATTTAATTGGTGATTAACTTTTTGAAAATAACCACAATTACTAATTAATTTTTTACCACTTGATAATATTTCAAAAGATAAAGCTCCAGCTTGATAATTTGAAGATAGTTTTATATTTGGACTTGATCCAATATCCATTATTAGAGAATTTTTTTTATTGTTAAGAATTGCATATCCACCTAATTCATTATTTTGATTTTTAAAGCTATATCCAAGTCTTTTTAAATAAAGGTCGAAATTATCATTATTTGTTTTGTGATTACCATTAAAGAGAAAATCTATTTTATTGTTTTGCCAAATAAAGGCGTAAGCCTGACCCAAATAATATATATTTTCATTTATAAAATTAGGTATTTCATTTTGAGATTCTTTGAACCACTCTCTAATTAATATAAAATATTTTAAATAAAAGCTTAACTGCCTGACATTTCTTGATTTCGGAAAACCATCATTATCCAACGAGTATTTTGCTAATTTTTTCAATAAATTTAACCCAGTATCTAAATAACTATTATTCTGAGGGTAGGATAGGCCAGTTAAGATGATAGCAGCGCAGCCTACAATATTATCATTAATTGATTCAGAGGTTTCGATTTCATTAATAAGATGATTGATTTGCTTCTTTATGATGCTATTAAATTTGTCTTTATAGTCAATACTTCCATCTTCATAGGTAAGTCTTGAATTTGAAATCCAAGCTATAATTCTTTTTCCGATTATATTAATTTTCCAATTTTTGGAGTTGTACCTATCATTTGTATTAATCCATTGATAAATAACATTTTGGGTGTCTTTTTTTGAAGATCTAAGATCTAGGCTAAATAACCAAAAAAAACTGTTTAAATTTTGTTGATCCTTTTCTTTTAAATTTGGATTGCTCCAAATTTCATTTAATGAATAATTTTCTATATTAATCTTTTTTTTTTCATATTTTATAAGACAATCTAACAAGCTAGGGCTTGACTGATATTCCATTAACTCAATAGAAGAGGGTGTAATTTTTTTATTATAGAGATTAGAGTTTAAATAAAAATGACGAATTTTCTTTTTAATAAGCTTAAATGAATTTTTTAAGATCATTATTCTAACTTGATTTTAAAAGGTCTATATTTTTTTTTATATCTCCATTATTGTTTTTAAATATGGTTGTTCCAGATACTAAAATGTTTGCACCAGCTTCTATTGCTAGTTTATTATTATCAAAATTAATTCCACCATCAATCTCGATATCAAAATCTAGATTCTTTTGATCTCTTATCTTTTTTAATTCTTTAATTTTTTCTAAAACTTCTGGCATAAACTTTTGCCCTCCAAATCCAGGATTTACACTCATAATTAGTACTAAATCAATTTCATTTAATAGATCGGTTATTAAATTAATTTTACTTTCTGGATTTAAAGAAACTCCTACTTTTTTATTTAAGCTCTTTATATGCTCTATTGAACTTTTTAAATCTTTAGTAGCCTCTGGATGTATGGTAATAATATCTGCACCTGCATCTGCATAATCTTTAATATATTTATGGACGGGTGAAATCATTAAATGAACATCAAATGGTAGCTTTGTGTATTGTCTTAAAGCTTTAATAATTGGTGGTCCCATTGTCAAATTAGGAACAAAATGACCATCCATCACATCCACATGAATCATATCTGCACCACCTTCTTCAAGCCTTTTTATTTCATTTCCTAACTGACTAAAATCAGCAGATAAAATTGAAGGTGATATTTGTATTTTTTTCATTGATTACTAATATTAGTAGTATCAATTTTATTTTTAATTTGAATTAATTATTTACCAAAAATACGATAAATTTCTGAAGCAATTTCACTTTCTAAAGGAAAAGATAACATTCCCATGACAGAATACCCTAGTAGATAGGGCATAAGGTAAAATCTAATCATATAAAAGAACCAAGCTACATAAAGTGGAACAAGTGGATCTATAATAAATGAAGGTGTAATAGGTTTAAATATACGAATTAATGGATTTGTTAATTTTACAAAAGCTTTCATAAAAAAAAATTCTGAGTTTTCTCGTTGAAAGATATTCATCGCAACTCTTCCAATCAAAGTCCACATTACAACACCTAAAATATAATCAATTATAAGAATAAAAGGATGAATTTCTGGCATAAATATAAAAAGGAATTTTGTTTAAAAATTTACTAAGGGGCGAAATAAATCGCCCCTTAATAATAAATTTAATTAGTGTTGTTTTCCAAGAATTGTTTTACCACTTGGAATACGAAGTTCATCAATCATATCTTGAGTAGCTCTGTCTGGCGCTTTTGTTAGTAAACTAACAACTACCATAGAAACTAAACTAACCAATGATCCAAAGATACCAAATGTAAGTTGAGTAATACCCCAGAATCCAGCTCCACCAGTACGTACCCAAACTAGATACCAAGTACCAGCTGCTAATCCTAGAAGCATTCCTGCAACAGCACCAGGACCATTCGCTCTTTTCCACCATACACCTAGTACAAGTGGGAAGAACAATCCTGACATCGCAAAGTCAAAAGCCCAGATTACTGAACCTAAGATACCTTGGATACCCATTGCGGCAATAGTTGCTCCAGCAAAACCAATTATTACAAGTAATACCCTTGCAACAATTAATCTTTTCCTAGCTTCTGCTTTTGGATCAATGATCTTGTAGTACAAGTCATGAGACAAAGCATTTGCGATTGCTAAGATCAAACCATCAGCAGTAGACATGGCAGCAGCCATACCTCCAGCAGCAACAAGACCTGAGATTACATAAGGTAATCCAGCAATTTCCGGAGTAGCTAATACAACGGCTTTACCACCCATGAAAAACTCATTTAATTCAAGAGTTCCATTTCCGTTAAAGTCGCTAACAAACATTAAGTTAGCTTGGTTCCAGTTTTGATACCAATCTATTGCTTGAACTTCAGCTATTGATTTACCAATAATCCCTGTTGAAAGTGTTGGATCAATCAGTGATAGTTTTGATAATGTAGCTAACATTGGCGCAGTTGAGTATAAAATGAAGATGAAAAGTAGCGACCATGCTACAGATCTTCTAGCCGATTTTACACTTGGAGTAGTAAAGTATCTCATCATAACATGAGGCAAAGAAGCTGTTCCTGCCATCATACAAATTGCTAGAGAAATAAATCCCCAGTTTGTTCCGTTAACTGATGAGTGTGCTTTAGTTATTCCAGCCAAACCTTTTGGTACTGTAGCTAAGTCTGCAGCTGAGTTTTTCACAAACCCAAACTGACCTTCTAGTTCAGCAATTCTAGCTACTTCATCTCCCAACATTAAATGTGGGAAGAATCCAGCACCCATTTTACTACTGATCCAGAATACAGGAAGTAAGTAAGCAATAATTAAAACTATATATTGCGCAACTTGCGTCCATGTAACCGCTCTCATTCCACCAAGCATTGAACACATCAATATACTTGCTAATCCGACGTACACAGCAATTTCAAAAGGAATATCTAATGCTACTGAAGCAATAGTTCCTGTTGCATTGATTTGTGCAGTCACATATGTGAATGAAGCTACTGTTAATACTAGTACTGCAGAAAGTCTTGCTGCATTACCACCATATCGTGTACCAACAAAATCTGGAACTGTGTAACAGCCAAATTTTCTTAAGTAAGGTGCTAGTAAAGTAGATACAAGTATATAACCACCTGTCCATCCAACTAGTAGTGCCATATATCCATAGCCCTTAAAGTAAATACCACCTGCCATCGCAACGAATGATGCACCAGACATCCAGTCTGCTGCAGTAGCCATTCCGTTAAATACAGTAGGTACTTCTCTGCCTGCTACGTAGTACGCGTCCATCTGAAGTGTACGTGATAACCAACCGATTACCGCATAGATAGCAATGGTGAATATAACAAAAGAAATTCCTATTGCTTTTGCAGACATTCCCATTTGTTCAGCAATCGCCATCAATATTATGAACCCTATAAAACCACCTGTATAGATTCCATAAACTTTTGGTAGATTGTCTATAAATTTACCTTTTATCATTAGCTATCCTCCCTTTCAGTAAACCCAAACTCTTCATCTATCTTCTCTTGTCTACCCGCAAACCAGAAATTCAAAATTACAAACGCTAATAATGAACCCTGACACGTCATATAATATGACAGTGGGTAACCAAAAGGTCTGAAGCTAGATGCTTCCATTTCAGTTCCGAAAAAAAGATGCCAATCGAGAATACAAACCAGATTGCTAAAGTAACGAACAATAGCCCCCTAGTTTTTTCCCAATGTTTTGCTTTATTTGACATTTTTACTCTCCCTATATAGTTAAGTAGGAAACATTACTCATAATGAGATAGATTGAAAGCCTTTAAATAGATCGAATTAGGGGCATTTTTGGAATATAAAGCATATAAAAAGTAGGTAAAATTGCTCAAATATAAACTTAAAATAAAAGACATAAAACTTGAAGATTTTAGAGTTTATTTATTTGCTTTGTTTAAAGGAGTTCTTCCAAAGAAAAAAATCAAGAATATGGAAGACCTTACACTGTTTATTCAAACAAAATCAGCCTGGGTGTCACAGGTAACTTTATACAACTATTTAAAAACAAGAATGGGAACTAAGTGGGTATTACACTTTGATGATGAAGTATTTTTAGCATCCATTAATAAGGCTAAATGGAATATTTATTCTATAGCACTTCAGGATCTTACTTTTTATGGCCTATCGTATTTGAATGTTTTTTGTAATTATAAGGACATGAGCAAAGCTAATGAAATTTATGATGAAATTTTGACCAAAGAAAAAAAAAATGAAATGCCAGAAGAAATTATTTCAAAAGCAAAAGAAAAATTTAAAGAGCGATTAGAAAAGATTGACTGGAATATATATTATAAATCTTGGCCATTTAATGAAAGCGCTCTAACTTTATATAAGTGGGCACCGGTGGCTGAAGAATTAAAAATTTTAGACAGAAAGATCGTGTTAAATTCCATGATCTTAAAATGGGAAAATATTGAAAAAGAATTTAAAGAATTAATTAAGATTTAAATATTTTTTCTTTTATCAACTAAGCTTTGCACAACACTTGGATCAGCTAAAGTAGATGTGTCACCTAATTGATCATGTTCGTTAGCAGCAATTTTTCTTAAAATTCTTCTCATAATTTTTCCAGATCTAGTTTTGGGTAGTCCAGGTGAAAAATGAATAATATCAGGTGTTGCAAGTGCTCCAATTTGTTTTCTTACCCAAAGTTTTAAATCTCTTTCAAGATCTAAATCTGATCTTTCTCCAACATTTAGAGTTACATAGCAATATAGACCGTTACCTTTAATATCATGTGGGTATCCAACTACAGCAGCTTCAGCAACTTTTGGATGAGCAACGAAAGCACTTTCTATTTCAGCAGTTCCAAGGTTATGACCAGAGACAATAATTACATCATCTACACGACCAGTTATCCAGTAGTAGCCATCCTTATCTCTCTTAGCACCATCACCTGTAAAATATTTTCCATTGAACTGAGAAAAATAAGTATCAATAAACCTTTGATGATCACCATAAACAGTTCTCATTTGTCCAGGCCAAGACTGAGAAATACACAATCTTCCTTCACCAGCTCCCTTAATTTCTTTACCATTTTTATCAACTATAGAAGGCTTAATCCCATAAAAAGGTTTACTTGCAGAACCAGGCTTTAAATTCATAGCCCCTGTTTGAGGGCTAATTAAAATTCCACCTGTCTCTGTTTGCCACCAAGTATCAACAATGGGACATTTAGAATTTCCAACTGTTTTGTAATACCACATCCAAGCCTCAGGATTAATAGGCTCTCCAACAGTTCCTAATAATTTTAAAGATTTTCTTGAAGTTTTCTTAACAGGTTTATCACCCTCTCTCATTAAAGCTCTAATAGCTGTGGGTGCTGTATAAAAAATATTAACTTTGTATTTATCAATAATTTGCCACCACCTTGAACTGTCAGGGTAGGTTGGAATTCCTTCAAACATAATTGTTGTTGCACCATTAGCAAGAGGACCATAGATTATATAACTGTGGCCCGTTACCCAACCAATATCAGCCGTACACCAATAAATATCTTTTGGTTTATAGTTAAAAATATATTGATGTGTCATGGATGCATAAACCATATAGCCACCTGTTGTATGCAAAACTCCCTTTGGTTTTCCAGTAGAGCCAGATGTGTAGAGAATAAATAAAGGGTCTTCCGCATTCATTTCTTCAGGTTCACATTTATTTGACATATCTTTAATTAAATCGTCATACCAAATATCTCTTCCCTTAACCCAACCAACTTTATTTCCAGTTCTTTTTACGACAATACATTTTTTAACATCTGGACATTTTCTCAATGCTTCATCAGTGATAGCTTTTAGAGCAATGGTTTTACCCCCTCTAACACCTTCATCTGCAGTAATGATGTACTGCGACTTACAGTCATTAACTCTACCAGAAATAGAGTCTGCTGAAAATCCACCAAAAATAATAGAGTGAACTGCACCAATTCTAGCACAAGCTAGCATTGTTACTGCAAGCTCTGGAATCATAGTTAAATAAATCGTAACTCGATCACCTTTTTTAATCCCTAGTTTTCTTAAACCATTTGCAGCCTTAGAAACGTCATTATGTAATTGTCTGTAAGAAATTTTTTTAGTATCTTTTGGATCATCACCCACCCAAATAATGGCTGTTTTATCTTTTTTATCTTTAAGGTGACGGTCTATACAATTGGCAGAAGCATTTAATGTTCCGTCTTCATACCATTTAATTTTAACTTCTTTTTTGCTATATTTTACGTTTTTAATTTTTTTGTATGGCTTAATCCAAGTAATTCTTTTTCCCTCAACCTTCCAAAAGTCATCATTTTTTTTTATCGAGTCAGAGTATTTTTTCTGATATTTCGCTTTATTTACTAGAGCACTTTTTACCCACTCAGGTTTAGTTTTTATGATTAATTCTTTTTCTTTAATTTTTTTTAAAACTTTTTTCTTAATAGGTTTTGTTTTTTTTTTAACCTTAGTTTTTTTAGGAGTTTTCTTTTTAACTTTCGATAGTGATTTTTTTTTAGGCATGAATTTTTTTATTTAAATATTACTCATCTTATTTAAAATTTTCCAGCTTTTAGAGTCTATGGGCATAACAGATAATCTGCTTTGTCTAATAAGTGATAAATGGCTAAGAGTCTTGGTTTTTTTAACCTCTTCAAGAGTTACATTTTTCTTTAATTTTTCTTTAAACTTTACTTGAACAGCTACAAATCGTCCATCTTTGTCAGTTTTATCTAAGAAAGCTTCTTTAATAACCTCAACTATACCAACAATTTCTTTACCTATATTTGAATGATAAAAAAAACAAAGGTCTCCTTTTTTCATTCCTCTTAAACTTTTAGCTGCTTGATAATTTCTTACTCCATCCCAGGGAGCACCTTTAGAACCAGCTTTTTTTTGCTGATCAATTGACCAAACATCAGGTTCTGATTTTAAAAGCCAATAGGATCTTGACATAATTTAAAGGATAGTTTTATTCAATTTTTTATTTATTTACTATTGATTTACAAAATAATTTTTTATTATTTTTTTTGTTTTATTTAATTTACAATCTTTATGCACAGTATAATGTCCTTTACCACACTTATAACTTATCAATTGCACAGAATTAGGATATTTTTCCTTTAAAAAATTTAATTCTTGAGGTCGATTAAAAGCATCATCTTCATATGCAAATATTAAAGTCTTTATAATTCTTGCCTTAATCATTTCTTTAACCTGTCTAGGGCGTTCTACTTTTCTCCACCTAGGGTATTTATTTATCTCACTCCTAGGTCCAGCAAATGCTGGCGCAAAAACTATCGCTGAATTGAATTTTTTTTCTACCTGATTCATCATCATGAGTGATGTCCACCCACCTGCAGAGTAACCTGCAAGAAATATATTTTCTGGTTTAACACTTGCAGAAATTAATTGATCTAAAATTTTATTTATCTCTAACTTTCTTTTGTCAATATAAGACCCCAATACACCCCCATCAATAGCTTTTGAACAAAGATAATAAAAATAAGTATTATCAAATTTTTTTAAAATACGTAAAGACGATGGAATTTTATGATATGATTTAGTGCAGTTTTCTTTTTTTTGAGGACGTGTTGTACCATGTGAATATATAATTATTTTTAAATCATTTCCATTGTCTAAATTTATCTCAGGTGTTTTGCCTTTATATTTTTCAGAAATTGGTGCTAAATTATTTGTGTTAGGTGAACCAAATAGCATAAAACCAGAGAAGTTTTTATTTCCTGCTTGAACATTAAAGCAAAAAAATAAGCTCCATAGAAAAATTAATAAAAATTTCATATTCATTTTTTTAGCATAAAAAATTAAATCGTACTATGTGATGTCATGCATAATAGCATGTATTAAATGGCTTCAATTGAGAGTTTTGTATGGGAAGGTATTAACTATTGTTAATTAACATTTTTAATTAATCCTAATGCAGGTGAGCTCTCTAAAGACAATAAAATTTCTTTATTTTTAGAATGGAGATCTCTAATTCTCTCATTTAGTATAATTCTTTCTTTTTTTGTTTCAATAATTTTTAAATTTTTTCGGTCTAATTTTATTAGGTGAAGTGATTGATCGCCTTCATCAATTTGGTTTTGATACCCTAAAGCTGATACAAAAAAATGATAATAATCTTTATTTTTATTAAAAAATTCATCTACATTTATAATTTCACTTATGCCTATCGATGGTGTGAAATGCAGCAAAGGTTCTATAAATTTATAATCTTTGTGTGATTTGTGCAAAGGGGCTATCTTGCTTTTTTTTCCACCATAATGTTCTCCATATGAAGAAATTGGCCAACCAAAATTATTAATTCGTAAACTATTATTTAAATTAATTAAATTAATTTCATCACCACCTTTTGGCCCATGTTCTGTTTCAATCAATATATTTTCAGTATTTAAAAAAGTTAATCCTTGTGGATTACGATGACCCATAGACACAACTTTAAAATTTTTATCTTTAAGATTTATAAGTATAATTTTTCCAAATATTGAATCTATATTTTGAGGAGCTGTCCAATCAAAATAATCACCAATTGTTAAAAAAAAATTATTATCATCAAATTTAACTATTCTACCTCCACCTGATGTTGGGTTTTCTTTAGCGCATTGTTTTGGGTCAAAAATAATTTCAAACTTTATATTATTTTCTTTTATTTTTGCACCTAGTAAAGATGTGTTATAGCAATTTTCTTTTATTTTTTTTGAATAGGATAAATAGATATAATCTTTGTTTATTAAAATATCTTTAATGCTGAGAGCCGGATTATGATAAAATTTTGCATCATCTATTATTTCTACTAAATTTGTTTTTATATTAAGAAGTTTTAATTGATCTTTTTCTAGATCATTAGCACTAAATTTAAATAATAATCCAGAACCTGAAATAATAAAGACACTATCTTGATTTCTTTCAATATAAAAACTTGGTTTTTTTCCAAAGATCCCAGGCTCAAAAAATGTTAAATTCCATTTAAAATAATCAAGCTGTTCATTGTTAACATTTAATGATTTTTCTCTAATCTTTTTAAAGTAAAGCCCATTTTCAAAAATATTAAAAATCATTTTTTCATGCTTTTTATGATTTTCTAATAATTTCTTATTAGATAGCTGAATCTTTTTTTTTAAATATAAAGGGTATAGTAATGTTTTATTTAAAAAATTTTTAAAATCTTGGTTTAAGTGATCCTTTAGCCATTTCGTTTTATTAGATTTATCTTGATAGCTTAATAATGTAACAAAAAATACTAACACAAGTATTAAAATTGTAATTATTCTTTTATAATTTTTCTTCATATAGTGTATTAAATTTTTTACCATACTTGCTCTGATTAATCTCATTCATTTATATTTTTACTTTTTTTATTACAGATATATTTTATATCAAATTAAAAATTTTTCTTTTTAGTTATTAAATAAACTCTTAAAGGTCATATAGGAGCACTAATTAAGATGTGAATAAAAACAGACTTTTTGCGCTATGTCATGAGGCATATATTAAAAAATATTTATTATATTTGCCTTATATATAAATTATAAAAGAAACCATATATTCTTTTGCAAATAAAATTTTTAATAAAGATTAAATAAATGAACTAAATTAGATAACTCAGAAAATTTATTGATGATTTTAAGGATAGTGCTGCAATAAGTAGAACGAAGTGTTGTTGAATTCATAAGTTTATAATAAAAGATGAATAATAATAAATAAAAACCTTAGATGAAAAGATCACACGACGAAATTTACTTAAAAGAAAATAACAAGAACGTTAAGCAAGCTTTTATTGAAGTTGCAGATGAAATAGAGCGCGCTCCTTTCCAAACTTTGGCTGATGTTGGTTGTGCTACTGGTGCTTGTCCTAGGTATTTGAAATCACGATTTCCTAATGCCAAAATTATTGGAGTAGAATATTTAGTGAGTTTACTTACTAAAGCGCAAAAAGATTTTCCAGATATAAATTTCTATAAAGGAAACGTCTTAGATAAAGAATCTATCAGTGAGAAATTTGATGTTATTACAATGTTGGGTGTTCTTGCCATTTTTGATGACTATAAGAAAGTGTTGGATAATGTTATCAGCTGGCTTAATCCAAAAGGCAGATTAATAATTCACTCTATGGTTAGTGAGCATGATGTAGATGTATTTATTAAATACAAATCATCGAGCCTGGAGTATAATCCTGATATTCTTGAGAGTGGTTGGAATATTATAAGTTCCAAAAGCTTAAGCGAAGTGGCATTAGCAAATAATGCTAAAGTTATTTCATCTAAGCCATTTATCTTTAATTTTGATTTAGATAAGCAACAGGATGTGATGCGAAGTTGGACTGAATTAAATTCTAATGGAGATAGAGATTTCTTCAATGCATTGCATATTCGCCAGCCTCAAAGGATTGTCACAATAGAAAAGCAATAATACCAAAATAATCTCAGCTTTATGAACAATTTCCTTGCCTATATTTGAGTAATAAAAAAACAAAGATATACTTTTTCATTCCTTTTAAATCTTTAGTTACTTGTGCACTTAGGATAGCAAAAATGGCTATAAGTTGGAGGGGTTTTATATAAGTATGAACGTTACTGCATTCATTAGCCAGCACTGCATTACAATCTTACTCCAGCACCTTTTAAAAAAGCAGCATTTGCATCTAAGGGCCACCTAGGTTTTGCGGGACTGTCTAATTCACTAAATTGCTTTAATTTAAATTTTTCTAATCCAACCATTGCAATCATTGCTGCATTATCTCCACACAAATTAATAGGTGGAAATATTGCTTCAAAATCCTCTTCTTTACAAAGATTAGTTAGAACTTCTCTAATTCTTTTGTTTGCAGCAACGCCACCTGCAACTACAAATTTATTTTTATTTGTTATGTTTATTTTTTTAAATTCTTCAAAAGCAATTTTACTTTTCTTATATAGTATCTCTTCAATTGTTTTTTGAAAAGATGCTGCAAGATCATATTTTTCTTGATCAGTTTTTATCTGCTTTGATATTTTTAAAACAGCAGTTTTTAGACCTGCAAATGATAAGTTACAGCCCCCTTTATGAAAAATTGGCTTTGGTAACTCATATTTATTAGGGTCACCTTTTTTTGCATATACTTCAATTTGTGGACCACCAGGAAACTCTATTCCTAACAATTTTGCCGTTTTATCAAATGCCTCACCTACAGCATCATCAATAGTTGTTCCTAATCTTTTATAATTTCCTAACCCTTTAACACTTAAAAACTGTGTGTGACCCCCAGAGATTAAAAGTAATAAATAAGGATAGTTTAATTCAGAATTTAGTTTTGGACTTAATGCATGTCCTTCTAAATGGTTAACAGCTATAAAAGGTTTATCAAGTGAAGAGGCCATTGCTTTTCCAAAACTTAAGCCAACAGATAGACAGACCATAAGACCAGGTCCTGCAGTTGCAGCTATAGCATCCAGGTCCTTCATTTTTACTCCACTTTCATCAAGTGCTTTTTTTGTGATTAAATCTATTTTTTCCATATGAGATCTTGCAGCAAGTTCAGGCACAACACCGCCAAATTCTTTATGAACATCTACCTGACTTGAAACAATACTTGATAAAATTGTTGGCATATCTTGCTCATTTTCAGTTATGACAGAGGCAGCTGTTTCATCGCAGCTTGATTCAATTCCTAAAATTATGGGTTTTTTATTCATTAAATTAGTTTTTATTAATAATACATTCTCAATATAAGTATGAAGTATAAAGCAATTAAATGAAAAATAGAAAAATTATTATAGGCTCTAGAGGAAGCAAATTAGCACTGATCTACGCTGAAAAAGCTAGAGAAAAAATTCTTAACCATTCAAAATATTTTGGAATTGAAGAGGTAATTATTAAAGAAATTGTAACTAAGGGTGATCAAGTTCAGGATAAAAGATTATCTGAGGTAGGTGGTAAGGGACTTTTTTCAAAAACTATAGAGGTTGAATTATTAGAAAAAAAAATAGACATAGCTGTGCATGCATTAAAAGATATGCCATCTGAAGAAACTAAAGGATTGTTAACAGATTGTTTTTTAGAAAGAAATGATCCAAGAGAGATTTTAATTAGTAAAGATAATAAACATCTAAAAGATTTAGCTTCAAATTCAATTATTGGAACATCCTCATTTAGAAGAGAATTTCAAATTAAAAGGATAAGAGATGATCTTGATTGTAAATTAATTAGAGGAAATGTTGATACAAGAATAAGAAAACTTAACGAGAATTTATATGATGCAATTATCTTATCTTATGCTGGAATCAATTCTTTAGGCTTAAATCAAAATATATCTCAGACTTTTTCTACTTCAGAAATTATACCTTGTGCAGGACAAGGAGTCATTGCTTTGCAATGTAGAAATAATGATAAAGAGTTAATTGAGTTATTAAAACAAGTAGATCATCAATCAACGCACAACTCTATAAAAGCTGAAAGAAATGTTTTAAAGGTTTTAGAGGGAGACTGTGAAACAGCAGTAGGAGCGTTTGCAAACATTAATGGAGATAAAGTCAATCTTGAAGTAGAGCTTTTTTCATTAGATGGCAGTAAAAGATATTATTTAAAGTCATCTGAAAGTATAGATAAAGCAGAAGAATTGGGAATAGAGATGGGAAAAACTCTTAAAAAGATGTCTAATAATTCTTACAAAAAATAATATGCATATTTTGTTCACACGACCATTAGAAGATTGTCATGAAATGATATTAAAATTTCAATCATTGGGTCATGAAATATCTCACTTACCTTTAATTAATATTGAAGGTTTAAAGTATGAAGCTCCAAGCTATTTTGAGTTTAAAGGAATTATTTTTACCAGCACTAATTCCATTAAATTTTTGGATATAAAGAACATTGATAAAAAATTAAAATGCTTTTGCGTTGGAAGTGCTACTGAAAAAAAAGCTAGAAGTGTTGGTTTCCAAAATGTTTTTGCAGCTGAGGGAAATGTTAATAATCTTAAGGAATTAATTTTGCAAAATTTTAAATCTTCTGAAGGAAAGTTAATTTATATAAGTGGAGAAATAATCTCTAGCGATTTAGATAAGGAACTCATTTCAAGTGGGTACACAATAGAACGACTAATTAATTATAGAGCCAACATGATCGAAAAATATGATGAAGGCTTTATCGAAAGACTGAAATTGAAAATGCCTGAAATCACTTACATTTATTCGCAAAATAGTGCGATTAATTTTTTAAAAGTAATTAAAAATTATCAGTTAGAAACCCTATGGATGAATACTAATTTGATGTGCATTGGAGAAAAAACCTCTTCAATTCTTAATGAAATTAAATGGAAAAAAATTTTTCTTTTTAACCCTGGAGAAGAAGAATTTTTGCTATATAAAATTTAATTATGGACATATTTAGTAATTTTAGTGACCTGTTTATTTCTGTTTGGTCTAAAGGAATTCGTGGAGTGGATATTTTTCAGATACTAATTGGTATTGGAATATTTTTTATTTTTTTAATTTTTAGAGGAATAATAAGTAAAGTTATTATTAAAAGATTAGAATCAATTTCAAAAAGAACTACAAATAAATTAGATGACACCTTTGTCCATGCAATGGAAGGGCCAGCTAGATTTTTACCAATTGTTCTAGGTTTCTTTATTGCAAGTTATTATATGTCTTTTGCAGATGATGGCAGAGCTATAGTTGATACAATTAATCGAACATTAATTACAATTTTAATATTCTGGGTTATCCATCAAATTATTGAACCAATTTCTTATATTTTAAGTGGGTTAGATAAAATGTTAACCCGTGAGCTAGTGGGCTGGATTATAAAATCTTTAAAGATTTTAATTTTTATTTTAGGGTTAGCAGCTGTTCTTGAACTTTGGGGAATAAAAATTGGACCAATTATTGCAGGACTTGGTTTATTTGGTGTTGCTGTTGCTTTAGGTGCACAAGATTTATTTAAAAATTTAATTTCAGGAATTTTAGTTTTAGTAGAAAAAAGATTTAAAATTGGAGACTGGATATTAGTAGAAGGTATCATTGAAGGTATTGTCGAGAAAATTGGTTTTAGATCAACAGTTTTAAGAAAGTTTGATAAATCTTTAGCTATAATTCCTAATTTTCAATTTGCTGAAAATGCAGTTATTAATATTAGTGAGACAACTAACTGGAGAATAGATTGGGCAATAACACTTCAATACGACACTACTGTTGATCAATTAAAAAAAATAAGAAATGAAATTGAAGGTCACATTAATAAAAATGATGATTTTGATAAAGCTGTAGGAGTTGCAGTTAGAGTTGAAAAATTTTCAGATAGTTCGATTGATATGAGGGTTAGATGTTTTACTACTTCTAATAGTTTTTCAACATGGTTGGAGGTTAAAGAAAAACTTGCAATTGAAATAAAGCAAATTGTTGAAGGAAACAAAGCAGCTTTTGCTTTCCCAAGTCAGTCAATTTATATTGAAAAGAAATGATAATAATTTACGAGCTAATAATGTTACTTCTATATTATTATGGTTGGGTTGTTATTGCGAATGTGGTTATTAGTTGGCTCACCGCTTTCAATGTTTTAAATACGCATAATAAGTTTGTTTATAATGTTTTAGAGTTTACTTATAAATTAACAGACCCAATCCTTAATAGAATAAGACGATTTATTCCTAATTTT
This sequence comes from Candidatus Pelagibacter sp. Uisw_106, assembly GCF_047724975.1. Taxonomy (GTDB): domain Bacteria; phylum Pseudomonadota; class Alphaproteobacteria; order Pelagibacterales; family Pelagibacteraceae; genus Pelagibacter. The sequence goes on along the minus strand of NZ_CP159819.1, from coordinate 1,276,380 downwards.
GGTGCTTTTGATATTTCACCGATAATATTGCTTTTATTAATTCAGGTTTTAAAAAGGGTGATGATTGAGTATATATACCCCCTAACTTAATAAAAAAAATATGATTTTGATAGATGGAAAAAAAATAGCAGCTGAACTCAGAGAAGAGCTAAGACAAGAAGTTGTGGAACTAAAAACTAAACACAATAAAATTCCAGGACTTACAGTAATATTAATTGGAGATATGGCTCCTAGCCAAATTTATGTTCGTATGAAAGAAAAAGCTGCGAATGAAGTGGGGTTAAAATCTGAAGTAATTAGATATCCAGGGACTGTGGAAGAAAAAACGGTATTAGATAAAATTGAAGAACTTAATAAAGATGAAGGTATTTCGGGAATTTTAGTTCAACTACCTTTACCAAAGCATATTGATAAGCAAAAAGTTATTGAAACTATTTTACCAAGTAAAGATGTTGATGGATTTCACCCAATGAATGTTGGTAATCTTTCATCAGGATATGAAAGTTCAGTACCCTGCACCCCTTTAGGATGCTATCTAATGATTAAAAAAATTGAACCAAACTTGAGTGGGAAAAAAGCTGTTATGATTGGCAGATCAAATTTAAACGGTAAACCAATGGCACAGTTACTTTTAAAAGAAAATTGTACGGTTACGATAACTCATTCAAAAACTAAAGATTTAAAAGCAGAATGTTTAGAGGCAGATATTATTGTTGCGGCAGTTGGTATCCCAGAACTTGTAAAAGCTGACTGGGTTAAAAAAGATGCAATCGTAATTGATGTTGGGATTAATAAAACTGAAAACGGTATAGTTGGGGATGTTGCATTTGAAGAAGTTTCAAAAGTTGCAAAAGCTTTAACACCTGTTCCAGGTGGAGTAGGGCCAATGACTATTGCCTGCTTGCTAAAAAATACTATTGAGTGTTTTAAAAGATCTCAAAAATAAAAATTTTCCATTTCCCTCCATTAATTCCTTACCATTTGAAGAAGGACATGTTTATTTTTTTAAGTTTTTCCTATGACTATCTTGCAAACTAATAACAAAAAATGACCAGTCATGACATAAGTAACTTTTAAATGACTAGTAAGCTTATAATTAGTTGATAAAGGAATATTAATGTCCATATGCATCAAAACAAAAATTTAATTAAAAGAAACAATATAAATGATAAAATTTTTAATTTTCTTATTCTCAATTATTATTTATAACTCTTCAATAATTGCTATGGAAAAAAAACCTTATCATCATTTACCAGATGGAACTTTTAGAAATCCAGAAGGATCGCCAGTTAGAACTAGCCAAGCCAAGTTTTCATACACACAATTCATTAAATTAAAAAAGAAAATAGACATGACCGTTCCAAAAGAACATGTTGTAGCTAAAGAGAAAGTTTTATCTGATTTAGAAAAGTATAAAAATGAAGATTATATTGCTTGGATTGGTCATGCTACATACTTAATTAAGTTAGGGGATACAACGATTATAACAGATCCAGTGTTTTCAAAAAATGCAGGACCTTTAATTTTTGGCCCAGATAGATTTACTGAGCCTGCTTTAAATTTAAATGAAATCCCAAAGACTGATTTATTATTATTAACACATAATCATTATGATCATCAAGATATGGGAACTATTAGAAAGTATCCGTTTAAAGATACAAAAGTTTTAACCCCTCTAAATCTTGGAAAATATTTTACAAAAAGTAGATTTAACGATGTAAAGGAAATGGATTGGTACGAAGAAATTAAAGTTAATGATGATCTAAAAGTAACTTTATTACCTGCAGTTCACTGGTCGAAGAGAAGCCTTACAGATATGAACAAAACACTCTGGGGTAATTTCTTAATTGAATATAAGGGTAAAAAAATCCTATTTGCTTGTGATACTGGTTATGGAAATATTTATAAAGAATTGGGTGAAAAATATGGTCCAATTGATTTAACAATGATCAATATTGGAGCATATGACTTTAAACCTATGTTTGATAAATCAATTTATCACACAACACCAGAAGAAGCTTTAAATGTAGCAAAAGATTTAAGAAGTAAAAAGGTTATGGGAACACACTGGGGAACTTTTGTTTTATCTTTGGAGCCAATTATGGAACCACCTATACGATTTAAAGTTAGTGCAGAAAAATATGGTTTTAAAAAAGAGGATGCTATTATCTTTAAAATTGGAGAGATAAACTCTTTAAAAAATATATTATCAAATTAAGATTATTTTTTTTCCATTAACCATAAAGCATTTTCACTTAAGAAAAATATTTTACCATTAGATGGATGAACTTGAATATCTCTTATTCTTCCAACATTATTTTTAAATATAAGATCTTCTTTAACATTAGTTAGATCATTAAATATTAATTTTCTTAAAGACTTATCTTTTAAAGAAGTAACTAGTGCATGCCCATTCCATTCCTTAAACTCATTTCCTTTGTAAATTGTAATAGCACTAGTAGCTATAGAAGGTACCCAATATTGAATTGCTTTAGTAAAACCTGGCTTCCATTTAGGACCTATCTTTGTTCCTGAGTAATTTTTTCCTCCCCAGCCTAAAATTTTCCATCCATAATTTTCTCCTTTTTTAGCCTCTCCAAACCAATCGCCACCTCTTGCTCCATGATTACTTAAATATATTTTTCCATCATAATCGGAGAGTGTTAAACCTTGTGGATTACGAACACCTATTTGATAAATTTCGGGTAACCAGTTTTTCTTACCTTCAAATTTTGGATTATCTTTTGGAATAGTACCATCAGTATGAATTCTAATAATACTACCAGGATGTTTTGTGGGATCTTGAGCAATCATACCTTGGCCTCTTTCACCAGCTGACGCATAAATATAATCATCCTTAATCACTAATCTTGAACCAAAATGATAACCTGAATCTATAGGAGGGTTTGCTTGAAAAATATTTTTAAAATCTAATTCTTGTTTATCTAATTTTGCTTTTGCAATTGATGTGCTTGTTTTTGAATTTCCCCTATCTTCTGAATAAGAAATCCACAGAGTATTATCTTGGTAAATAATATCTAATAATCCACCTTGGCCAACTTCTAAAAAATTAAGATTATGTTTAATCTCTATAACTTCTTTTGAAACAACATTAACAATTTTAATTTTTCCACTTTTTTCAGTAATAATGATTTCATTATTATTAATAAATGAAGATCCCCAGGGTTCATTTAGTTCTATTATTTTAGTGAATTTATAATTTTCAGAATAACTATTTGATAAAGAAAAAATTAATAAAAAAAATAAATAAAATAAGGCCTTCATAGTAAATTTTTATAATTCAAGATTGTTTGATTTAAAAGAATATTGTACTTTATTATCTTATTGTTCAAATATGAAAAAATTATTAATCATTTTTTTATTAATCCCAACTTTTGCCATTTCTGGAACTTTTAAAGATGAAGATGGTAAATTTGGTTTAAAAACCAAGAGAAGTGGTTTTAAGTTTCATTTAAACTTTATGGATCATAATGACTATAACTTTCAATATATCAAAGATAAAACAAAAGCACGTGCAGGAAAGTACTTTCAGCGATTTGAGCTTAGAGACGGCGATTGTTTCGGAGATAACAATTGGAGTGACTGTGATACCAATCGAGAAAGAGTTGAGTTTTCAACAAGACCCAGACAAATTCCAAAAGGAAAGCAGTGCTATGGATATAGCTTAATGTTATCTAAAGATTTTATTGATACGTATCCAACCAATACTTCCTTAGGCCAAGTTCATCAATATGGTGGCCCAACAGGCACAGCTGGTGGTCTAGCTTCTTTTCCACCTTTAATTCAAATTGATGCACGTCAAGGATATTTATTTTTAAATTGGCATGATCTTAGTGGTTCGGCAACAAACGTTATTGATGAGTCGAGATATCATAGACTAAAGCTTTTAAAAGATATGAAAGAAGTTTGGACAGATATTTCTTTTTGTTTAGATTTTAAAAATAAAAGAATGGATGCATGGGTAGATGGTATCAAGAAAGTGGAAATCTTAAAATCTCCAATTTTTTTCAAACCAGAAGGAATTTATTTTAAACATGGTATATACCGAAGCTTTATAAGTAAGTATAAAGAACGGAACCGCGGTAAAATGCCAACTCAAATTGTTTTTTATGATGAAATAAGAAGAGGCAAATCAATAGAAAAAGTAGATGCTAATATTAATCCTAAACTAAAACCAGTTGATTAAGATAATTTAGATCTTCCACCATCAACAGCTATTATCTGTCCAGTAATCCAAGAGCTCTCTTCAGTAATTAAAAATTTAGCAAGCGCTGCAGAATCTTTTCCTTCACCCAATCTTTTAAGAGGATGAGCTTTAGCAATTCCTTCTGCAATTGCAGGATTTTTTAACATTGGCTCTGCGATTTTAGATTTTGATAAACTTGGTGCAATACAATTTACCCTAATATGTGGAGCAAACTCAGCAGCCAGTGTAACAGTTAACCCTTCAACAGCAGCTTTAGCAGAAGCAATAATTGTGTGATTAGTAAAACCTCTTTGAGCAGCAACAGTTGAAAATAAAACTACTGAACCTTTGTTCTTTTTTAAACTTTCCTGAAATCCTTTTATAACTTCAACAGCTGAATAAAGGTTTAGTTTCATACATTTATTCATATCTGCTTCTGTAACCATTCTTAATGGTTTTAAATCAATAGATCCTACGCAGTAAGCAATACCCTTAATTTCATTAACATCTGATTTTACTTTTTCTATAAATCCATCTTCTAAAACATCAGCAACTGTATGTGAGCAGCCTAATTTTTCTGCGATAGCTTTAACTTCAATTTCATTTCTTGCTACAAGATGAATATCATTGCCTGAATTCTTTAATTGTTCTGCTAAGCTAGAGCCTACAGAACCTGTCGCACCAAAAATAAGATATTTTTCTGACATATAATTTTTATTTAGTTATATTTAACTATGAAATTGTTTTTTATACTTGGCAATCAATTATTTCCATTAAAATACGTAGACCGCTTCAAAAAGGACCACTCTTTTTACATGGCAGAAGACTATGAACTATGTACTTACGAAAAGCATCATAAGCAAAAGATACTGCTATTTCTATCTTCTATGAGGTCATATGCGCATATGCTTAAGGTGAATAAATACAAAGTTGAATATTCTAAAATTGAGGACAAAGATTTTAAAGACACTTACTTTGAGAAATTAAAGATTATCATTGATAAAAAAAAAATTACTGAAATTTCAAGCTTTGAGGTTGAGGATAAATTTTTTGAAAAGAAAATTTCGCAATTTTTAAAAAAAGAAAAAATTAACTGGAATATTGTTCAAACTCCAATGTTTTTAAACTCAAGAGATGTGTTTAAAAGTTATTTAGCAAAATCAAAAAAACCTTTTATGGCAACATTTTATAAAGAGGTTCGTAAAAAATCTGGAATATTAATGGGAGCGGATGGAAATCCTATTGGAGGCAAATGGAGTTTTGATGAAGATAATAGGAATAAATTACCAAAAGATATATTAATACCAAAATTTCCAAAAATTAGTGAAACTAGTCATACTAAAAAATTAAAACCAATTATTGAAAAATTATTTAAAGATCATCCTGGTAGTACAAGTAACTTTTGGCTTGCAACTGAATATAGTGATGTGGTTAAACTTTTAGATTTTTTTATTAAAGAAAAATCAAATTTATTTGGTGACTATGAAGATGCTGTTAATCAAAAAGATAATGTTTTATTTCATAGTGCATTAAGTCCGTATATTAATTTAGGATTGATAACTCCTGAGATTATCATTCAAAAAATTTTAGAATTTCATAAAAAGTATAAAATTAGAATGAACTCACTTGAAGGATATATTCGTCAGGTAATTGGCTGGAGAGAGTTCATGCGTGGAATTTATCAAGGTTACTCTGATGAAATGGAAACAAAAAATTTTTTCAATCATGAAAGAAAAATGAAAAAGTCTTGGTATGAAGGCACAACTGGTTTGCCTCCATTGGATCATTCGATTAAAAACGCCGTTAATCATGGGTGGTCTCATCACATAGAAAGGTTAATGATTTTATCAAATATAATGAACCTTTGTGAAGTGAAACCAACAATTGTCTACAAATGGTTTATGGAAATGTTTGTGGATTCATCTGACTGGGTGATGGTTCCTAATGTTTATGGAATGGGCTTATTTAGTGATGGAGGTATTTTTGCAACGAAACCATACATCTGTGGATCAAGTTATTTTATGAAGATGATGGATTTTAAAAAAGGGGAGTGGTGCAATACGATGGATGGCCTTTATTGGAGATTTATAGATAAAAACAGAAAATTTTTTTTAAAGAACCCTAGATTATCAATGATGGTTTATGTTTTTGATAAAATGAAAGATGAAAGAAAAAAGATGATTTTATCTGAAGCAGATAAATTTATTAAATTAAATACTGCATAATGTATATTTCTATAACAGGTATAAAAGTTAAAAGCTTTTTTGGAATGTTAAAATTTATGAGATACACAACACCAAGTTTTGCAGCAGCAAGAAAAGCGAATGGGAATTTTTTTTGTGAGTCAAAAAAGATCAATAGGTATTATCATACTCTAACTGCTTGGGAGAATAAGAATAAGATGATGGATTATTTAAGAGGTAAACATCATGCGTTGGCAATGAAGAATTTTAAATCTATTGGAACAGGTTCTGTTTATGGATATGAAGACGACCTAATGCCGAGTTGGGAAGATGCAATAAAAAAATGGAAACAAAATTTTAAAGAAATTTAAATTGAAAAAAGAGAATCTACCTTCAAAAATTTGCCCTGTTTGTAAAAGACCTTTTACATGGCGTAAGAAATGGAAGTTAAATTGGGATAAGGTAAAGTATTGTTCAAAGAAGTGTTCTAAGTGATTTACCTATCTTTATTTACTATATCTTTTTTAGCTGCAACCATTTTACCATTTTCATCTGAGCTCACATTGGCAGGGTTAATTGCAACATCAAATTATGATAATTTATTATTATTAATCGTTGCTAGCTTCGGAAATACTTTAGGATCTGTTGTTAACTGGGCTTTAGGATTTTATTCAAGAAACCTTACCACAAAAAAGTGGTTTCCATTTAAAGAAACACAAATAGAAAGATCATCAAAATGGTTTGATAAATTTGGTAAATTATCATTATTATTTGCTTGGATTCCTATAATAGGTGATCCACTGACTTTAGTTGCAGGCTTATTGAGAGTTAGATTTTTAGATTTTATAATTTTAGTAGCAATTGGAAAAGTAAGTAGGTACCTTATTGTTTTCTATTTGATGGGCTAAGTAATGAATATAATAGTTTTACAACATATAAAAATTGAAGATCCAGGCTATATCAAAGATTTAATGCTAGCTGATGGCTTTAACTTAACTACTGTAGAGTTGGATGAAGGTGAAAAAATTCCAAGTGATTTAAGTAAATTTGATGGAATGTTTTGTATGGGTGGTCCAATGGATACTTTTATGGAGCAAGAATACCCATGGTTAATTGAAGAAAAAAAAGCAATTAAAGAATTTGTCATTGATTTAAAGAAGCCTTACCTAGGTTTTTGTTTAGGCTGTCAGTTATTAGGAGAAGTTGTCGGTGGCAAGGTAGTAAAATCTAACCCAGCAGAAATTGGAATAATGGAAATAAATTTTACTAAAGAAAAAAATGAAGATATTTTATTTTCAAAATTTCCAGAACAAATTAAAAGTTTACAGTGGCATTCCTATGAGGTGAAAGGAGTAGATGATAATAAAGATGTTACTTTGTTAGCCTCATCACCTGTAACAAAATATCAAATTTTCAAATATCAAAATCATGCCTATGGAATTCAATTTCATATCGAAATTAAAGACACAACAGTTAATGAGTGGGGCTGTGTACCTGAGTATAAAAAAGCTCTTGAAGATCAATTGGGTGAGGGTGCGTTAGAAAAATTTGATCAAGCTGCAAAAAATAATATGACTGATATGAATAACTATTCAAAAACACTCTATGAAAATTTTAAAAAAATTCTAATTTAAATTGTAATATCATTTTAAAGAGATAGACAAACTAGATGTCAGAGATTTTTATTCAAACTTTTTTTCTATATTTTATTGTTATAGATCCATTGGGAAACACCCCATTGTTTTTAAGTATTACTCAAAATATGGATACAAACAAAAAGATAAGAATAGCATTAAGTGCAACAATAATAGCTTCAATCATATTGCTTTTTTTTGCATTACTTGGAAGTTCATTGCTAAGTTATTTAAATATTTCTTATCCAGCATTCACAATTGGTGGGGGAATAATTTTGCTATTAATTGCAATAGAGATGTTGTTTGATAAGCGTCAACAAAGGAAAGAAGAAGATATAGATCTTAATTCTGATAACGTTAGTATTTTTCCTTTAGCAACGCCTATTATTGCAGGGCCAGCTGCCATCACATCAGTAATAGTTTCTGTCTCAGATATTGGAACTAATTTTACCAACCAGACTGCAGGAATGATTTCATTAGTGTCTGTTTTATTTTTAACTTTTATAATTTTTTTTATAGCTTCAAAATTTTCTAAAATAATAAATAAAAAAATAATTGGAGTTATTTCAAGAGTGGTAGCTATTATTCTTGTTGGATTGAGTGTGCAGTATATCTTAGATGGAATTAAAACCTTTTTAGTTTAATTAAAATTAGCAATAATTTTTGGAATATAGTTTTTAAAATTAAAAAAACCTTTATTGCAATATTGCCAAGAAAACTGATCTAACTTTCTATATAAAAATTTAATATTTTTTAATTGGTTATTTTGAATAAAATCCAAATTTTCACCAACAGTCGGATAAATCCCATAAACTTCTTCAGTAATATTTTTTAAATCATTAATGCTAATAGTTTCACAATTAACTAATTTTTCTTCTAATCTTATTTTTTGATCCTCTAAAAGATTAGCTTTAAATTTCAACACTTTTTCACTTAATTTGATAATTCTATTTGTATCATTCGAAACTAACAAAATTTTTTTAAATTTATGTTCTTTAAAATCAGAAAATTCAAATGTCATATTATTTTCAAATATTAATAAAGTTTTATCTTTAGAAATCTCAGAATTTTCAAAACTCTTATTGGTAACAAAATATATTTTATCACTGGATATAGGCTTGGCATTTTCATTCAGTTTTATGTTTTTAAATCTATTATTTGTAAATTTATTTATATTCCATTCACTTGCTAGGTAATGCTTGCCTTGAGTTTGAACTCCAGCTACCCATCTCCACCCAAGGGTATTTGATGCAGTATCCCCATCATAAAGATGTTGCAAAAAAAATTCAGCGCCTAATTGCCATGGTAATTCTAGTGTAAAAATCCAAATACTTGCAAACCACATTCTTGTGTGGTTATGAAGATAATTGTTTTCTTTAAGTTCAATTACCCATTGATTAAAACAATCTACATTTGTCTTTCCCTCAATTGCATCCAAATAATTTTGATTGTTTTTAAATTGATCTTTAACTTTACCTAATTCTATTAAGTAATCTGACCAAACATTAGGTCTTAATTCTAGCCAACCTTTCCAATAAACACGCCATAGAACTTCCTGAATAAATTTTTCATTTTTTACAAATGAAAACTTTTTAAGAGATCTATCAACTACTTCTAATTCATTAATTATTCCGTGAGTTATATAAGGGGATAAACAAGAAATATTAGATCTATTATCAGGTCCAAAATCGAAATTTCTTAGTTTTGAATAATCTGAAAGATTTTGTTCAATAAAATTATTTAATTGATCAACGGCTTTAGCCCTTGAAGCTTCAAATATCATTTTAAACTATTTAGATTTTCTTTTCTTTAGACCTAATTTGTCACTATGTCTTAATCTAAGAATAACAATTGCAGATGCAATTAGAACTATAGCTACAGCTTCATAAACTAATGCTGATGGATCCATTTCTTTTCCTTGTAATATAATAAATCGAGCCAGAGCAGTGATTGCAATTAAAAGAGGTAAAGTTATGCTGATTGATTGCTGATTCCAAAAAACACGAACCATTGCTAAAACTTCTAAATACAGAAACATTAATAGTAAATCCGCCAACATTACAGATTGATTTAGAAACATATTTTTAATTTCTATACCAACAGCGATTACAGTGCTTACTAAAATAATGCACATTAATGCTAGCTGTAAATTTTTTGCTATTTTTTCCATTACTTATCTTTACTAAATGGTAGCCATTTTTCAAACACTGATTTTGATGGACCATCATACGGGATTGAGTAAGAACTAGGGTTGGGACTCGTTAAAACCTCTATTCCTTTAGAAAATATAAAGATGAATACAATTACAAAAACAATAACCATAATTTTAAATGGATCAAAATTTTTGGTTATGAATACACTACTAGATTGTGCCTCTGCTTTGTGAAAATGTTTAAAAGTCATATAGACTGCAAAAATAAGTCCAATGTGAGCTATGTAAAGACCAGCCCAACCAAAGGCAAAAGTTGTATAAGAAAATATATATAAACTAAAAACAGTTGTCCAAACAAAGCTTAAAACTAATAAAATTTGCAATCTCACAGATCTTGGTAAAGATCTTAGATCATTTTTACTATCATCAAATAAAATGTTAGCAGCATCTATCATCCAATTTTTTAATGATTCCATGTAACCAGAATAGATATTTATACGTTAAAGGCAAAGGTTAAAGTGTCCTTTAATTTTTACCTTAAATTGGACTTTATTTCACTTTCCAAATTTGCAGAGCTTTGGGCGCCTGAAATAAAATTTGTTCCTATTTCAAAGAAAGGCACTCCATTAATTTCTTTTTCTCTTGCAACTGAAATATATGAATTAACTTCTTCAATATTTTTTAAATTAAAAAAATCATTAATTACATCTGCATTAATATTAAATTCTTTTCCAATATTGATTAAAATTTCTTTATCTCCAATATCAAAACCTTCAATAAAATATGATTGATATATTTTTTCTTTAATTTCGTTGTGCACATTAGATTGTTCGGCTAATTTTATTAATAAATGAGAAAATACTGTATTGGGTGTTTTCTTTATCTTGTCTAGATTAAAATTAAGACCTTCCTTTTTAGCCTCATTAGTCATTTGATCGTACATTGGCTGTGCAAACTCTCTTCCACCAAACTTTATTTCTAGATATTTGTCTCTTTCGATTCCCTCTTTTGGCATATCAGTATTTAATTGATATGGGACATGCTCTATCTCAAACTTAGTTTCAGGAAATTTTCTTAACGCATTATTTAATCTTGTCTGACCAATAAAACACCACCCACAAATTGTGTCAGCAAATACTTTTATTTTCATTAATTTACGAACGAAGCTTTTGCTTATGAAAGTTAATAAATCTTTCTACGTTTGATTTATTAAAGGTTTTATTTTCTTCAAAAGAAACTTTTTTCATTGAGTAAGCATTACTTTTTGTCTGTCTAGACATTATGGTGATATTACCTTTGTATAATTTAAGCTTAACGGAGCCATTTACTTTATTCTTTTTAAGGTCGACAATTTTTTGAAGTTTAAATCTTGCTTTTGAGTACCAATAACCATTGTAAATAAGTTCAGCATATTTAGGCATAATCTCATCTTTTTTATGCATAGTTTCTTTATCTAAAGTAACAGACTCAATTGCTCTATGTGCTGACATTAATAGTGTTCCACCAGGTGTTTCATAAACACCTCTAGACTTAATCCCAATAAATCTGTTCTCAACTAGATCAACTCTACCTATCCCATTTTTACCAGCGACATCGTTAAGTTTTTCTAATAAATTTCCTGGAGTTAACTTTTTACCATTTACAGTTATTGGATCTCCATTTTTAAATCCTATAGTTACAAATGAAGCTTTGTTAGGTGCTTTTTCAGGAGATACTGTTCTTTGAAAAAGAAACTCAGGAGCCGAATTTTTTGGGTTTTCTAAAACCTTTCCTTCTGTTGATGTGTGATATAAATTATCATCAATAGAAAAAGGAGAAGCACCTTTTTTATCTGTTGGTATTGGAATATTATTTTTTTTTGCATATTTAATTAAATCTGTTCTAGAGTTTAATTTCCATATTCTCCATGGTGCAATAATTTTTACCTTGGGCCCAAAGTAATGATAGCCTAATTCAAATCTTACTTGGTCATTTCCTTTACCAGTTGATCCATGTGAAACAGCATAAGCTCCAAATTTTTTAGCAGCAGCAATTTGTCGTTTTGCAATTAAGGGTCTTGCAATTGAAGTACCTAATAAATAAACCCCCTCATAAATTGCATGTCCTCTAAGCATTGGAAAAACATAATCTTTTACAAAAACATCTTTTAGATTTTCAATAATAATATTTTTAACACCTAATCTTTTTGCATTCTTTATAATTTTTTTTCTATCAATTTCTTGACCAACATCAGCAGTGTAGCAAATAACTTCTGCATCATAATTTTCTTGAAGCCATTTTAAAATAATAGAAGTGTCTAGTCCGCCTGAATATGCAAGAACAATTTTTTTTTTAGATTGCATTTACCTAACTACAATTTGCTTTAGTAGCATTATATGCTTTAGTAAAACCTAATAATGAATAATGATCAATAGTTCGAGATCCATTTTGAGTATGACCTGCAACCATTATTCTAGATCCTTTTTTCATGGTTTTTATCATTTTTTTCTCTAAATTATTATCTGTGTCTGACATCCAAGCAAAACCATCTTGGATAAGATCAAATTTATACTTATTTTTTCCAGAAGTTACTTTAACTAAATTTTTATTATTAAACTCATATCCACCAGTAACACTTATTTCATTAGCCACGTTTTCTTCTGGTCTAAAGCTAATAAACAATCTTGCCTCTCTTGGGTTATTTTTAGGCGCTTGTAAAACTGGTTTTGATTGTGCAAAACAAACTTTACCCTTTTCATCATTTATTACATATGTTTCCCAGTCCTTGTGTGTGCCCATTTTCTTCATCTCTTCAGCACTAACTTTTTCCACAAAGGTAGTTATAAAAAGTAGAATTATAAAACTTTTAATTAAGGACATGGGTTAGGGTAAATTGTTTGTACTTCATTTATTTCTTTAATTACTTCTTCAGTTAAATCTATATTTACACTTTCCAGGTTAGTTTTCAACTGCTCCATTGTAGTTGCACCAATAATAACACTTGTCATAAAAGACTGTATTTCACAAAATTTTAAAGACATTTGAGTTAAATCAAGGTTATGTTTTTTAGCTATCTTAAAATATTCATCTACTGCTTTATTAGTATTAGGCTTTAAGTACCGAGTCCAAAAATTACCATCACGATCAATTCTCGAGTCTTTTGGTATTTTATCATTTCTATATTTTCCAGATAAAAATCCACCTGCTAAAGGAGAATAAGCCAACAAGCCAATTTCATCTCTTACAGAAATTTCCGCAAGGCCAACCTCATAAGATCTATTTAACAAATTATAAGGGTTTTGAATCGACATCATTCTTGGAAGACCTTTTTTTTTTGATAGCTCTAGATACTTAGAGACACCCCAGGGTGTTTCATTGGATAAACCCACTTCTCTAATTTTACCAGCATCAACAAATTTTTGTAAGCTGCCTAAGACATCTTCAAATTGATTCCACTCACTACTGTCATCATGTTCGTAACCCAATTTTCCAAAAAAATTAGTATTTCTTTCTGGCCAATGAAGTTGATAGAGATCGATATAATCTGTTTGTAGTCTTTTTAGACTATCATTTACAGCTTGAGTTATTTTCTCTATTCCATAATTATTTCCACCACCTCTTAAATAAGCTCTCATAGGTCCAGCAACTTTGGTTGCCAAAACAACCTTGTCTCTTTTGTTTGATTTTTTAAACCAATTACCAATTATAATTTCAGTGTGACCATAAGTTTCTTCTTTTGGCGGAACAGCATAAAGCTCTGCAGTATCCCAAAAGTTTACACCTTGATCTAGGGCATAATCCATTTGCTCAAAACCCTCATTTTGTGTATTTTGTTCGCCCCAAGTCATTGTTCCAAGGCAAATAGTGCTTACTTTTAAATCTGTATTTCCTAGTTTTTTATAATTCATAATAATTAAGCCTTATTAAGACATCTTGAAATAATAGTAAAAGGCTATTATATATATGCTATGATATTCAATAAACAAAATTTGCTAAATAAAGTAAAAGAAGCCCAACAATCAACAGTAGTAATGGATGAGGGCCTAAGAGCCTACATGCTAAAAGTCTACAACTATATGGCTTCTGGTATTTTGCTAACAGGACTTGTGTCTTTAATATTTTTTAAACTATCTGTAGTAACAGATGCTAACGGATCGATTGTTGCTTTAACAAGCATAGGAAACACAATTTTTCTTTCAGGTTTTAAATGGATTGTAATGTTGGCGCCTCTTGGAGTTGTCTTTTATATGAGTGCTAAAATTAATAAAATGGCAGCGTCAACTGCCCAAACAACTTTTTGGGTTTTTGCCTCTCTAATGGGAATATCTTTATCTTCAATATTTTTAACTTACACTGGAGCTAGTATTACCAGAGTGTTCTTTATTACCTCTATTACCTTTGGTGCAATGAGTTTGTATGGCTACACAACTAAAAGAGATCTTACAAAATTAGGATCTTTCTTAATGATGGGCTTAATTGGTATTATTGTTGCATCAGTTGTTAACATGTTCTTAAAATCTTCAATGATGGATTTTGTAATCTCAATTCTAGGTGTTTTAATTTTTGTAGGCCTTACTGCTTATGACACTCAAAAAATTAAAAACATGTATGCATCAAGTGATACAGGTGAATTGATGGGTAAAAAAGCTGTAATGGGTGCCTTAACTCTTTACCTAGACTTTATAAATTTATTTATAATGCTGTTAAGATTATTTGGACAAAGACGATAGTCTTTTTAATTCTTAAGGTTTTTCCAATTAGTATTTTTAAGTAAAATTTCTAGATCGAAAGAATTTTTTAAAACTTTACCATTAGAGTCTGTAATTAAATATTTTAGATTTTTATTAGTGGGCTTAAAGTTTTTACAAATTTTATATAAAGCATTCTCTGCTGCATTTTTAAAAACACTAAAACCAACCTGTCTGTTAGAAATATTTAGACCATAGTCCTTCCAAGATCCCTCAGAGACCATTTTTGCATATAGATCTAAAATGATTTTAAGTTCGTTTTTTTCAAAAAATTGTCTTTCTTCTATTTGTTTGTGAGGATTATTTACGACTAGTTTTAAGTTTCTATTCATCAAGTTTGTGTTTATTAATTAATGATATCTGAAACCCTGTAAAAACAAGGGTTATTGGCAGCATTCCCCATACCTTAAAATTAACCCAAAACTCCTCTGTTTGAGTTCTCCAGACGCATTCATTAAGAATTGCAAGGCACAAGAAAAAATACATCCATCTTTTGTTTAATAATTCCCAACCAATATCAGTTAGAGAAATTGATTTACCCATAATTTTTTTAAGAACAGGCTCATTCGTAAAATATTTTCCAAAATATAAAGCAAGGGCAAATAAAATATTAATAATTGTTGGTTTTATATAAAGAAAAACTGGATCATTAAAATAAATTGTTAGACCTCCAAAAAATGTAATTAAGACACCACTTATTAAAGGCATCATAGGTATTTTTTTTTCAAAAAACCAAACAACTACTAGTGCAATTAATGTTGCAACTATAAGTGGAGGAATTGCAACCGCTAGATTCTTATCATTATTGTAATAATAATAAAAAAATATGGCTAAGGGCCCAAAGTCAGTGGCAAATTTAAGAAAAGATTTATTCACTTGACAGATATTAACATAATAAAAAAAATATAAATATTTTTTATTGATTTTTATTTTTAAACCACCATATTAATAGTAATGGCAATTCAAAAAGCAAAATTTTCAATAGGAGATATTGTAAAACATAAACACTTTGAGTTTAGAGGTGTAATTTACGATGTAGATTTCGAATTTAATAATTCTGAAGAATGGTATCAATCCATTCCAAAGAATGTTCGTCCTAGAAAAGATCAGCCCTTTTATCATCTGTTAGCTGAAAATGATGAAATTACATATGAAGCATATGTTTCAGAGCAAAATCTATTAATGGACGATTCTGAAGATCCAATTAAACATCCTTTGATTGAAGAGATTTTTTCTGGTAAAAGAGGCTCTAGCTACTTTAAGCCCTCTAATTAATTCTTTTTTTAAACACAATTAATTCAAATCTTCGACATATATAGTTGCTATCTATAATTATGTTCTGATCAAGAGTGTTAAATAACGTTTTTATCATTATTGACTCCCCCTGCATTCTTGATCAGGATGAATTTCCATAATAAAAATTAAATTACCTTTTTTTAATATATATAATTTAAAAATGTTTAAATATTTTGAGCCTAATAAAATTTTTGCAGTAACCTCTAAAGCCCCAAAGTATGTTTTGTTTTTATTTATCATTGTCTTAACAATTGGTTTAACCGAGGCGCTCATACTCTCACCTGAAGATTATAAACAAAGTGATGCAGTAAGAATTATGTATGTTCATGTACCAGCTGCGTGGATATCACTTGGAATATTTTCAAGTTTAGCCTTGTTGTCTGTTGGAAGTTTTGTCTTTAAAAATAAAAATTTTGCACTAATTGCTAAAAGTTTAGCACCTTCAGGATTTATTTTTAATATTATTGCATTAGTTACAGGTTCAATTTGGGGAAAACCAACTTGGGGTACCTGGTGGGCTTGGGATGCAAGAATAACTTCTATGCTAATTTTAGCATTATTTTATGGAATGTATTTATTGGCTTGGAGAATTTATGAGGACAAAGAACAAGTAATAAAGGTCACTTCCTTGATTGCAATTTTAGGAGTGGTAAATGTTCCCATCATTAAATTTTCTGTAGATTGGTGGAATACGTTACATCAACCAGCTTCAATTAATATTTTATCAACCAACACAGCAATTCATCCATCAATGTTAGTACCATTGGGTATTATGACTGCGGCATTTGCCCTTTTTTCATTACTCATTTTTTTGATGAAATATAATACCGAACTGATAAAACTTAAAAATAAAGGATTAGATAGATTATGATAAATGAAATAATTTCAATGAATGGATATGGAGCTTACGTATGGTCAGCTTTTTCGTTCACATTGATCAGTTTTACAGCCTTGTACTTTGTAACTAAATTACAGCTTTCAAAAGAGCAAAAAAGATTTGTTTCTAAATTTGGTTCTCTAAATGTTGAGAAAGCTAAAGCTGCGAGATCACAGAATATTAATA
Organism: Candidatus Pelagibacter sp. Uisw_106; assembly: GCF_047724975.1. Taxonomy (GTDB): domain Bacteria; phylum Pseudomonadota; class Alphaproteobacteria; order Pelagibacterales; family Pelagibacteraceae; genus Pelagibacter. The sequence goes on along the minus strand of NZ_CP159819.1, from coordinate 1,259,118 downwards.
GAGAAATATTATCTAATACATCAAATATTTAACTAATAAACCATGTATGGTAAAAAGGTTAAATTACGACTTGTATTCTTAGTTTTAATCATAGCCTCAGTAATTTTAACAGTTTTTTTAGTTTTACAATCATTAAAAGAAAACGTTGTATATTTTCAGTCTCCGTCAGAAATAAAGTCTTTAATAGAGTTAAATAAAAAGAAAATAAGAGTGGGTGGGATGGTTAAAGAACAGTCAGTTTTTATAAATTCTGATGAAGTTAATTTTATTATTACTGACTTTAAAAATGAAATTAATGTTGTTTATTCAGGAGCAGTTCCCAATTTATTTGCAGAAGGAAAAGGAGTGGTTGCTGAAGGTTTTTTAAAAGACAAGAATTACTTTACTGCTACTAAAATATTAGCAAAACATGATGAAAATTATATGCCCCCAGAAGTTAAAGAAGCCATAGGAGATAAATAAATTGCTAGCTAATCAGATAGGTTATTATTCTTTAATTTTAGGGTTGTTACTTTCAGTGTTACTTTGTGGAGTTTCAATTAAAGACTTTAATAATACTCATAAGCAGATTAACCAAAATGTATTATCTTTATCATTTCTACAACTAGTTTTTGTAATCATAAGTTTTTTGAGTTTGATTATATCTTTTATAAACTCAGATTTTAGTAATGAAACGGTCTTTAATAACTCCCACACAACTAAACCATTATTCTATAAAATCTCAGGAACTTGGGGAAATCATGAAGGAAGCCTATTACTATGGTTATTAGTATTAACTTTATTTATTTTTCTATTTTTAATTAAATCAAGAGAGCAGCCTAAAAAATATAGAATTTTAACTTTATTATTCCAGCAGATAATAATTATTGGATTTTTCTTATTTGTATTAATGACATCTAATCCTTTTAATTATTTATTTCCAATTCCCAATGAAGGTCTTGGCCTTAATCCAATTTTACAAGATCCAGCTTTAGCAATCCATCCCCCAATTTTATATTTGGGTTATGTTGGTACATCTATAATATTTTCATCATCTCTTGCTGCAGTTACGCAAAACTATGTTTCAAAACAATGGGGACAGCATATTAAAAAATGGGTTTTAGTTTCTTGGATTTTTCTGACTATAGGGATTATGCTTGGATCAATTTGGGCATATTACGAACTAGGATGGGGAGGTTTTTGGTTTTGGGACCCAGTTGAAAATGTTTCATTAATGCCATGGTTAACATTAACTGCATTGTTACATTGTATTGTAGTGTTAGAAAGAAGAGCAGCACTAACATCTTGGGTAGTTATATTATCTATTACAACATTCACCCTAAGTATGTGTGGAACTTTTTTAGTAAGGTCTGGAATATTAAATTCTGTACATACATTTGCCAATGATCCTGCAAGAGGTATTTTTATATTAATATTTTTATTTGCCTTAATTGTCTTGTCGGTAGGAATATTTTTTATATTTCACAAAGAAAATAATAAAAGCTCAAATGATTTCTTTTGGCTTAGCAGAGAAACTTCCATCTTAGTAAACAACTGGTTTATGATGTATTTTTTATCTGTTGTTTTAATTGGTACAATATACCCAATTTTTCTAGACGTAATATCTAGTGAAAAAATATCAGTAGGACCTCCATTTTATCAAAAATTAATCGTACCTTTTTTAATACCATTTTTATTATTCATGTCACTTGGACCACGACTTAAATGGATTAAATCAAAAATTAAAAATAAGAAATCACTTATTATCACATTTATAATTTCAGTAATGTTAACTTTTTTTATTATTAAAAATTTAACTGCTGATTTACTTTTTTATACAGTTTTAATCTCTGCTGCTTTTTTTTTATTCTTTACAACTTTAAAAGAATTATTTACTAAAAAATTTAATAATATTTCCCAAACTATTTCTCACTTTGGTTTTAGTTTGTTAATATTAAGTATTCTATTTAATAGTATTTTATCTTCAGAAATTATAACCAACATAAAAATTGGTGAAAGATATGATTATAATAAAGGTGAAATTTTTTTTAAAAAGATTGAGGAAACAAAAGAAAGCAACTTTAAATCCATCATCGCCTCTTTCGAGATAAAAGACAAAAATGAAAAAACTATTGAATTAAAACCCGAGATTAGAATCTATAATCAGCCTGTAATTATCACCAGTGAGGCAGATATAAGAACAACATTATTAGAGGATAAGTTTCTAGTAATGAACCTTGTAAAGGGTAACGAATATTTTAATATTAGATATCAAGTTAAGCCATTTATGGTTTGGATATGGATATCAGTTTTATTATTAAGTCTTGGTGGATTAATGAGTTTATTTAAAAGAAAGATATGAAAAATAAGTTTAACTTATTTGTTATAGTTATTTTTTTAAGCTTTTGTTTTGTTATCTTTTATAAAGGATTAAATACCCCAAATAATTACACTCCCAAGGTTAATGAGAAAAAAAATATACCAAGTTTTAATGCCAGGGATTTTTATTCAAATAATTATGTAAATTCAGATAAAATTTTTGAAGAGAATATCTTTTACATTGTAAATATTTGGGCTTCCTGGTGTGTGCCTTGTAGAACAGAACACCCTTTATTAATGCAACTAAGTAAAAATCAATCAATTATATTAGTTGGATTAAATTATAGAGACAATTTTAGTAATGCAAAAAAATTTATTGATGATTTTGGTAACCCATATTCTAGAATTTTAATTGATAAAGACGGAACTTTAGGAGTTGAATTTGGAGCTTATGGAGTTCCAGAAACTTTTTTAATAGATAAAAATAAAGATATAATCAAAAAATTTGCTGGTCCAATCAATCAAGAAATTGTTAATGAAATTAAATCAATAATTAAATGAAAATTTTAAAAATATTTATAATCCTATTTTTAGTCACAAGCTTTTCTGAATTAAAATCAGATGAAACAAATGATATTCTAAAGAATAAAATTTTAAAAAACATTCGTTGTTTAATTTGTCAAGGTCAGTCAGTATACGATTCAGAATCTGAGTTTGCTTCTAGTATTAAATTAATTGTTGATAGAAAAATCAACGAAGGATTAAAAGAAAAACAAATATATCAATTTTTAAGAGAAAAGTATGGCGATTGGGTAATTTTTGACCCCCAATTGAACAAAAATACCTATATTTTGTGGTTATTACCTTTATTGTTATTTTTGCTTGGTGGTGCAATAATATATAAAAAAATAGTATCAAATAAAAATAATAGAATTTAAATGAAATATTACAAATCAATATCAAGATTAACTTTTATCACTTTTTTTAGTTTACTTTCTTCAATAGCGTATTCAGAAGAAAGCAGTTCTAAATTTAATGTTTATTCAGGAATGTTTGACTTCAGTGATACTGGTAAAAAGTCAACATTAATTGGATTTCAACATCAGAATGAGGATTTAAATAGAGATACTTTTTTAGGTAATCTTTCTCCTATAACAGGCGCATTGCTGACTGCAGACTCAGCTGCATATATTTATACAGGTGTTCAAGCACAATATAAGCTAGGTAGGATTAATTTTATTCCAAGCTTTGCACCAGGATTATATAGCAAAGGAGATGGTAAAGATCTGGGCCATATTCTGGAATTTAAAAGTGAGCTACAAATTTCAGTAGACTTTGTTAGTAACAGTCAACTTGGTTTTTCTTACAATCATCTTTCTAATGCTAGCTTAGGTACTAAAAACCCTGGGGCAAATAGTTATATGTTTAATTTCTTTAAAACATTCTAAAAGAATTACATGAACTTAAATGACTGCCATAACTTTAGTGATTTTAGAAAATTAGCTAAAAAAAAATTACCCTCACCAATTTTTCATTATATTGATGGTGCAGCAGATGATGAAACTACTTATGAAAGAAATACGAGCTCGTTTAATGATGTTGACTTAGTTCCTAATGTTTTAAGAGGTGTTGAGAGTGTTGATTTATCTACTACTATTTTTGGAAAAAAATTAGATCTACCTTTTTATCTTGCACCAACAGCACTACAGAGATTATTTCATTATGATGGAGAAAGAGCAGTTGGAAAAGCAGCTCAAAAATTTAATACAATGTTTGGTGTTTCAGCTCTTGCAACTGTGAGTGTTGAGGAAATAGCCTCACTAGTTGATACACCAAAAATGTTCCAGTTTTATTTTCATAAAGATAGAGGTTTAAATGACTCTTGTTTGGAAAGAGCAAAAGCTGCAAAATTTGATGTTATGGCTTTAACTGTAGATACAATAACTGGTGGAAATCGTGAAAGAGATTTAAGAACTGGATTTACATCACCGCCAAAACTTACACCTTCAAGTCTTTTTAGTTTTGCAACAAAACCAATGTGGGGAATAAACTATTTAACTAAAGGTAAATTTGAATTACCTCATCTTCAAGATTATGTTAAGGAAGGCACGGACACCAATACTTCAATAGGACAATACTTTTCTACCATGTTGGATCAATCAATGAACTGGAAAGATGCTGAAAAACTTTGTTCTCAATGGGGTGGTCATTTTGCACTTAAAGGAGTGATGAGTGTTGAAGATGCAAAGCGTGCAGTTGATATTGGATGCACTGGAATAATGGTTTCAAATCACGGTGGAAGACAACTAGACGGATCTAGAGCGCCCTTTGATCAGCTTGCTGAAATTGTTGATGCTGTTGGGGATAAATTAGATGTAATTTGTGAAGGTGGATTTCAGAGAGGAACTCATATGCTTAAAGCATTATCATTAGGTGCAAAAGCATGTTCAGGAGGAAGACTTTATTTATATGCTTTGGCTGCAGGGGGACAGGCTGGAGTTGAGAGAGCTATTGAAAAGTATAAGACTGAATTAGTAAGAGATATGAAATTAATGGGTTGTACTAAAATTAGTGACCTTAACAGAGATAACTTAAGATTTAGAAGATAGTGAATTTAAAAGATTGTCATAATTTTAGTGACTTTAGAAAGTTAGCTAGAAAAAAATTACCTTCACCTATTTTTCATTATATTGATGGTGGTGCTGATGATGAGTCAACATTAAGAAGAAACACAGAGTCTTTTAATGACTGTGATTTAGTTCCCAATATTCTTGCAAGTGTTGGCAAACCAGATTTATCAACAACTGTTTTTGGAAAAAAAATTGATATGCCAATTTTTCTTTCACCAACTGCAATGCAAAGACTTTATCACCACGATGGAGACAAAGCATCGGCAAGAGCAGCAGAAAAATTTGGAACTTTTTATAGTATGTCGACAATGGCAAATAACAGCATTGAGGAAATTGCCAATATTTCAAGCGGTCCAAAGCTATTTCAACTTTATGTGCACAAAGATAATTCTATTACTGATGACTTAATAGACAGATGTAAAATATCTAAATTTGATGGAATGTGCTTAACAGTTGATACGCTGGTTGCAGGTAATAGAGAAAAAGATCATAGAACTGGGTTTACAACACCACCAAAACTTACATTACAAAGTTTAATGAGTTTTGCTTTACATCCACAATGGGTATTTAATTATTTTACTCACGGAAAATTTGAAATGTCTAATGTTAAAAATAAAACAGACAAAGGAACTAATATTGCAAAATCAGTGATTGAATATATTAATGAACAGTATGATCCAGCAATGAGCTGGAAAGATGCAGAATATTGTGTGAAAAAATGGAATGGTCCTTTTGCATTAAAAGGAGTAATGTCAGTTGATGACGCAAAAAGAGCAATAGATATTGGTTGTACAGCAATAATGATTTCAAATCATGGTGGAAGACAACTAGATGGATCAAGATCACCCTTTGATCAAGTTAATGCGATTAGAGAAGCTGTTGGAGATAAATTAGAGATTATTTTAGATGGTGGTGTAAGACGTGGAACTCATGTTATAAAAGCTTTAGCAGCTGGCGCGACTGCTTGCAGTTTTGGAAAGATGTTTTTATTTGCATTAAGTGCTGGAGGCCAACAAGGAGTTGAGCATTTATTACAAAATATGCATGATGAAATTAACAGGAATATGGTGCTGATGGGCTGTAAAAATTTAAAGGAGTTAAACAATTCAAAATTAATTTATAGATAATAAATATATATAATTAAAATAATTTTTTATTAAAAAAATAAATCATAGAATTAAATCATGAAATTAGCAAAAAATTTAGAAAGATTAGGAACAGAGTCTGCATTTAGTGTTTTAGCTGAAGCTAAAGCGTTAGAGGCTAAAGGAAATCCAATGATTCATTTAGGGTTAGGTCAACCTGATTTTAAAACACCAAAGCATATTGTTGAAGCTGCAAAAAAAGCTTTAGATGATGGTCACCATGGATATGTAATGTCCAATGGTATTCCAGAATGTAGACAAGCTGTAACAAGATGGATTAAAAAACGTTATAGTGTTGATGTAGATTCTGAAAGAATTCTGATCATGCCAGGTGGAAAACCTACAATGAGTTATGCAATACAATGTTTTGGTGAACCAGGCGCAGAGATAATTCACCCAACTCCTGCTTTTCCAATTTATGAGTCTATGATTAACTATACTGGCTCAACATCAGTACCATATGATTTAACTGAAGATAAGGATCTAAAATTTAACCCAGAAAAAATTTTATCACTTATCACTGACAAAACTAGGTTGTTAATATTAATTAATCCAAACAATCCGACAGGAAGTTTTGTAGAAAAAGCGGATATTGATGTATTAGCAGAGGGTCTAAAAAAACATCCACATGTAACAATATTAAGTGACGAAATTTACAGCAGACAAATTTTTGATGACAAAGAAATGCCTTCATTTTTTAACTATCCAGAATTAAGAGAAAGAATAATTGTATTAGAGGGATGGAGTAAGGCTTATTCTATGACTGGTTGGAGGCTAGGCTGGAGTTTTTGGCCTAAAGAGATGGTACCACATGTTAATAAACTTTTAATCAATAGCGTCTCTTGTGTAAATGCTGCTTCACAATTTGCAGGTATTGCTGCCTTAGATGGACCAGATGATTCCATTAATGAAATGATGGAAGAGTTTACCTTAAGAAGAAAACTAATTCATGAAGGTTTAAATAGTTTACCAGGTGTAGAGTGTAGTTTACCTGGTGGGGCTTTTTATGCATTTCCTAAAGTAATAGGGACAGGAATGGATGGATCAGAATTCAGTAAAAAAGCAATGCATGAAGCAGGAGTGGCTATAGTACCAGGGACAGCTTTCGGTAAAACTTGTCGAGATTATGTAAGATTTAGCTTTGCCGCTTCTCAAGATAATATCTCTCAAGCCTTAGAGAATATTAAAAAAATGTTAGGTTGAAATTTAATTTCAATTTAGATCGAAAATTTTACCAGGATTCATTATATTATTTGGATCAAGACTTCTTTTGATTGACTTCATCAATGGTAAATTATCAGGATGTTCTTTTAATAAGTATGCTTTTTTTTGTAAGCCAATACCATGTTCACCAGTAATTGTGCCTTCTAGCTCTAAAGTTTTATCTATAAGTTTATCACTAAAATCTCGTATTTTTTGATACGATCCTTCAACTGCTGGATCATACATTATAATAGCATGAAAGTTTCCATCACCAACATGACCAACCATTGGGGCTTTAAGGCCAAATTTTTTAATTTCGGTTTCAGCAAAATTAATACATTCTACCAAATTAGAAACAGGCACACATACATCTGTTGAATATATTTTTACATCTTTGCCTTGTGCCTTCACAGACCAGTAAACATCATGTCTTGCTTGCCATAATTTATTTCTATCTTCAAGTGACTCAGCCCATTTAAAATCACTACCACTATTATTTTTTGATAATTCTTCAACAATCTTAATTGCCTCTTTATTTGACTCTTCACTACCGTGAAATTCAAAAAAGAGTGTTGGCTTTGCTTCCATATTGTCTAATTTTGAATATTCAATACAAATTTCCATTTGATCTTTATTTAACATTTCTATTCTTGCAATTGGAACGCCATATTGAATAACTTCTTGAGATGTCAAAACTGCATTTTCAAGATCAGGAAAATGGCATACTGCACTCATTATACTTTCGGGTATTGGAGATAATCTTAAATGTACTTCAGTAATAACCCCTAGAGTTCCTTCAGAACCTATAAATAAATTTGTTAAATTATAACCAGCAGATGATTTTTTTGTACGAGTTCCTGTTTTAACAATTTCACCACTTGGTAAAACAACAGTTAATCCTGATACAACTGTTCTCATTGTTCCATATTTAACAGCCATTGTACCTGAAGCTGAAGTTGAAGCCATTCCACCTAGTGCTGCATCTGCACCTGGGTCAATTGGAAAAAAAACACCATCATCTCTTAAATGTTCATTCAATTGTTTTCTAGTAACATTTGCCTGGACTCTACAATCAAAATCTCCAGCATTAACACTTAAAACTCTATTCATTTTTTCTAAAGATAAAGTTACACCATTTTCATTTCCAACAGCATTGCCTTCTAGAGATGTCCCAGTTCCAAAAGGAACTACAGGAATTTTATGTTTATTGCATAATGATAGTATTTTTGAAACTTCTTCGTTTGTTTCTGGAAAAACTACAGCTTGTGATAAAACTGCTTCATATGCATCCTCCCCTCTAGCATAATTCGCCCTAGTAGATTTTGAAATAGAAAATCTATCTTTTAAAAGACTTGAAAGCTCTGTTTGTAATGTGTTGTTTTCCATTATTTTTTTAAATAGTATATCAACCTTGAAAAAAAAAAAATAGTCTAAAATATGAAAAAAATTCTAATTACTAGGAAACTTTTAAAAGAATCTGAAGAAAAGGCTTCAAAAACATTTGATGCAAAACTTAATGGTAATGATGAGTTATATTCTCAATCAAAACTTATTGAATTAAGTGAAGGCTATGACGCAATATTAACTTCTTTAACTGATAAGATGGACGAAGATACTATAAGTAAACTACCGAATAGTATTAAGGTAATTTCTAATTTTGCAGTTGGTTTTGGAAATATTGATTTAGAAGCGGCTAAAAAAGGAGGAATAGCAGTAACTAATACGCCAGAAGTTTTATCAGATGCTACAGCAGAGATTGGAATTTTATTAATTCTTGGAGCATGCAGAAGAGTTCCAGAAGGTATTCAAGCTGCAAAAGAAAGTAACTGGAAATGGTCAGCAGATTATTTGATAGGAAAACAGTTAACAGGTTCAAGACTTGGAATCTTGGGTATGGGAAGAATAGGACAAAAGATTGCAAAAATTGCAAAATCTTTAGGTATGATTGTTCATTATCATAATAGATCAAAACTAACTGAAGAAAAAGAAAATGGTGCTATATATCACGATAGCATCAAAAGTCTTTTCGGAGTTTCGGATGTATTGTCAATTTGTTGTCCAGCAACAAAAAAAACAGAAAATTTAATTAATAAAGAAACATTAGAATATTTTCCAACAGGTGCTGTTATAACAAATGTAGCTCGTGGAGATATTGTTGATGATGAAGCTTTAATTGACGCATTAAATAGAAGAAAAATTTATGCAGCAGGACTTGATGTTTACAAGGGTGAGCCGAATTTAAATCCGGGCTATCTAAAAATTAAAAGTGTTTTCATTTTACCTCATCTTGGAAGTGCAACAAAGCATACAAGAATTGCTATGGCTAATTTAGCTATAGATAATATTGATGAGTTTTTCAAAACAGGTAATTGCAAAAATAAAGTAAATTAATTTCTTTATAATTTTTAATTATGAATAAGGTTGTTTTACAAAAACAAAAAGCTATTACTATATTTTTGGTATTTGCTCTTGGTTATTATATCTCTAATTTATTAAGATCAATTACAGCAACCATTTCCCCTAATCTTATATCTGAATTTAATTTATCAGCTGGTGATTTGGGACTTTTGGGAGGTGGATATTTTTTAGGTTTTGCTGCAGTTCAAATTCCATTGGGTTATTTATTGGACAATAAAGGACCAAAAAAAATAGTTTCATATTTTTTATTTATTGCAGTATCAGGTATGATCTCATTTTCTTTATCAGAAAATTTTATCACACTTTTATTATCAAGAATTTTAATTGGAATAGGTGTGGGTGCTTGTTTGATGGGACCATTAACCGCTTACAGAATTTGGTATCAAGACGAAACACAACAAAGAGCAAACTCATGGATGTTAATGGTAGGAGCAATTGGAATGCTTTCTTCTAGTTTACCTGTGCAATTTTTTTTACCAATAATTGGATGGAGAATGATATTTATTATTTTAGCTCTGTTAACTATATTTTGTATTTTCTTAATTATTTTTTTTATACCTAATTGGAATAAAACAAACACTCAAAGTAACTCAAAGGATAATGGTTCTTTAAAAGAAATTTGGAATAATAATTTTTTTAAAAGTTTAGTTCCAATGGGATTTTTTAACTATGGAGGATTATTTGCTATTCAGACACTTTGGGCAGGACCATGGATGGTTAAAGTTTCTGGATATACACCCGAGCAAAGTGCAAATGGTCTTTTCATAATTTATTTTTCTCTTTTAATATCATTCCTATTTTGGGGTTATTTAGTTCCTAAAATTTCAAAAAATGTTTCAGATGCGATAAGATTATTGAAATTCGGTGCACCGTTAAATTTAATTGTACTAGCTTTTATAATTTATCTTGGACCTAAAGCAGGGGCGTATCATTGGGCTTTTTTTGCGGTAAGTTCTGTCTTTTTATCCTTAACTCAGCCAGCGGTAGGAATGGCTTTCTCTCTTTCGAATGCAGGAAAAGCACTGACCTCATTCAATTTACTATTGTTTATTGGAGCTTTTGCACTTCAATGGATTATTGGGGTTATTATTGATCTCACAATGAACTTAGGTTTTTCAGAAATTTCAGGCTTTAGATTCGCTATGATATTTTTTTTATTAACTTCTTTTTTTTCTTATCTATTTTTCTTAATAAAAAATTCTAAAAATTAATTTTAATTTAAGTGTTTGTAAATTGTAGTACGTGAAACACCAAGCCTTCGAGAAACTGCACTAATATTTCTAGTTTCTAAAAAAGCAGATTTAATTAAAATACATCTGTCTTCCTTAAATCTTGATCCTTTGCAGTTATTACATGCATGATTTTTTATCTTTGTTTCTTTAGATATTTTTTTCTTAAAATTTTGACTTTTTATTATAAAAACAGATGAACCCAAATGATCAGAAATTTTTATTATTTTATTTTGTAAAAGTTCATTCGCAATTGAAGAAAATGAAGTTGTAAAAATATTATTAAAGCTTTCATTCTTTAATGTTACTAGTCCATGCAGCATTATTCTTGCATTTGAATTTGACCCCACAACAAATCCATCACCATTAATTGCAAGTAGACCAACACTATTAGTACTCAGATATTCTTGACGTGGATGGAATGATAAAATTAACTCATTATCAAATTGATTTAAAAATAATTTTGTTTCAATACTTTTTGTGGCAAGCTTAACTAGCGCCAAGGTGTGCTGTTCTCTTGAATGCACATCAGTAGAGGCATCTATTATACCAATAGTTTTTCCCTCATAATTTAGTATTGGACTTGCAAAACAAGATAACTTTCCATGTGACTCAAAAAAATGTTCTTTACCTGAAACTATAGAATCTTTATTGAGAGTAACAACTTGTCCTAATCCATTTGTACCTCCAATTTCTTCTCTCCAAATTGAACCTGGTATTACAATTTTTCCAACATCAGTCTTAAGGCAGGTTTTATCATAAATAGTATCCATAACTGATCCAGTGCTGTCAGAATATGCCACCATAAAGTTTGTCCCAGCTATTTGTGAATATAGAAGTTCAAGTTCAGGGTTTACCAGTTTTCTAATATAATCATTTTTTTCTTTAAGATCATCAAGCTCTTTAGGAGTAAGAATTGTTCTCTTTGGGTTTTTAAGTGGATCTAGTCCCGTTGAAATACATCTTTTCCAGCTATCAGATATATTTTTATCAATCAAAGAAGGTAAAAAGCCTCTTCTCTTAGTGAGGTCAGAGAATTCTTTTTCAACAGAAATTAAATTTGACATATCTTATTTTACGAGTTTATTAAAAATGAACAACCAACCAGGAGTTGTATTTTGTTAACTTTATGAACACTTTTTTGCGCAGTTGACTCTCTGTTGACCTCAATATTGGATAGGGTTTGTTATTAAAAAAATTAACAAACTAAAGAATAGAGAGAAATTATGAAGGCACAAGTTTTACATAAGTATAATCCAAAAATGGATGAAAAAGTTTGGGTTACTGAGCAAGAAATGCCAGATCCAAAACTAGAAAAATCATCAGATGTTATTGTTAAAATTGGTGCTGCGGGAGTTTGTAGAACTGATCTACATATTATTGAAGGGGTTTGGGAACACATTCAAGATCCTAAAGGAGATTTGTTACCTATGGTTATGGGTCATGAAAATGCTGGATGGGTTGAAGAAGTAGGAAAAGATGTTGTAGGATTTAAAAAAGGTGATCCAGTAATTTTGCACCCAATTATTTCAGGAACTGATGGAACTTGTTTGAGCTGTCGTAGAGGTTTAGATCAACATGCAGAAGAGGGAGCATTTCCAGGTTTGAATATTAAAGAAGGTGGATATGCAGAATTACTTAAAACAAGTGTTCGTAACTTAATTAAACTGCCTACTATATTGGCACCAAAAGATGTTGCACCCTTTTCTGATGCAGGACTTACTGCTTATAGAGTTGTTAAAAAAGCTACTAGACATTTATTACCAGGTCAGACCTGTGTAATTATTGGAGCTGGTGGACTTGGCCATATTGCAATTCAATGTTTAAAAGCAATGTGTGCTGCAAATATTATTATTGTTGAAAAATCTGCTGAAGCATTAAAACATGCAATGTCACTTGGTGGCGATGAGGGAGTTTTAATTGATGGCAATGAAGTTGAAAGAGTTCTAGAGCTTACCAAAGGTAAAGGTGGTGAGGCTGTAATTGATTTTGTAGGTGAAAAAGGATCAACTGCAATGGGCATCAAAATGACAGCAGGTAGTGGATATTATTATATTGTTGGTTATGGTGAGGAAATCAGAGTTCTAGCTGTCGATGTAATTATTTCAGAAAAAACAATAGTTGGAAATTTAGTAGGAACGTGGTCTGAGTTATATGAGCTGATGGAGTTAGCTAACAAAGGGTTAGTTACACTATCTATGCAAGAGTATAAATTAGGCGATGCTAATAAAGCGCTTCATGATCTTAACGAAGGTAAGGTTAAGGGAAGAGCCGTTTTAGTTCCATAATAATAAATAACGAGAGGGATAAATGAAAATAATAAAAACTTGCTTAAGTGCTATGATATCAGGAATTCTGATATTTAGCCCAGCTTATGCAGATAAGTGGAGTGATCAATTTCCACATATCAAAGCAACAGGAGATATTTCTGGTGACTGTTCTTATGAAGAAATTTCAAAAAAGAACTACAAAGGAAAAACTCTAAAAATAAATACGCATGCAGTTCCAGTAATTGGACAACCTACAGCTCTTCATGCTGAACAGTTTGCTAAATTAACAGGAGCAACAGTAGATGTAACACATACACCAGCAGGTGATTTGTATGCAAAAGCTATGGTTCCTTTTAAAGCTGGTCAATCTCCGTACGATATCGTATTTGGATTTTCTAACTTTATAAATGACTGGAGACAATATTTAGCACCAGTTCCAAAAAAATACATGAACACAAAAGAGATGAAAGATGTAACAAAATCTCATGTGGGCGTTTCTTCTTGGGATGGAACTATGTACCAATATCCAGTTGATGGAGACAGGCATTATCTAAAATACAGAAAAGACGTAATTGATAATCCTGAGATGCAAAAAAAATATAAAGCAGATACTGGAAAAGAGTTAAAAGTTCCTACAACTTGGAAAGAATATGGCGAAATGGCCAAATACTTTAACGGTTGGGATTGGGATGGAGATGGAGAAAAAGAATACGGTTCAGCTGAAGTTATGAAAAAAGACGATTTAATGTTCGCAGCTTTTTTCAGTAGATCAGTAGCGTATGCTAAAAATCCAAGAACTCCAGGTGGTTTCTTTTTTGATTTAGAAACTATGAAACCAAATATTAACAATCCAGGATTTGTCGAAGCCTTAACTGATTGGGTAGAAGCTACTAAGTATGTTCCTCCAGGAGGAATTAACTTTGGGCTAGGTGATGAAATTGGATCATTTGGTGGTGGCCAAACTTTATTTAGTTTTTCATGGGATGATGCTTTTATTGCAGCGATGCAAGACGACAGTCCTATTAAAAATAAAGTAGGTACAGCTCCTCTTCCAGGTGCAGATAAAGTTTGGAATAGAGTATCTGGCAAATGGGATAACAAATACAACCAAGCACCATACATTGTATGGGGTTGGGCAGTAGGTGTTGCTAAGCAAAGTAAAGTACAAGAGATGGCGTTTGACTATCTATGTTTCTTTTCTAACGGAGCAAACCACCAAGCTGACTTAGCTATTGGTAACTTTGGTGTTAATCCATTTAAAAACTCTGATTTCGATCCAAATCTTTACATAGATACAATGGGTTGGGATGCAGATATTGCAAAATCATACACTAAGACGCTTAAAGATATGGAAAAAAGTAAGAATAGAGTTTTTCCTTTAAGAGTTCGTGGTGTGTTTGAATTCACTAGTGCAGTTGCAACTGGAACTTCTAAGGCTTTAGCTGGTCAGCTATCTCCTCAAGAAGCTTTGGATGAAGTTGCTAAAGAGTGGGAAGCAATTGTCAAAAGAGTTGGTAAATCAGCAGTACAAGAAGACTATGCTGTTGGTGTCAAAATGGAAGACAACAAGTTATAAAAATAACTTTATGTGGCCATTTTAATTAGTGGCCACATACATTACATTCAAAATTTAATTACATGAACTTTAAACATAAATACGTTTTTTTATTTCCAGGTTTATTTGTTCTTATAGGTATCTTAATTTTTCCAATAATATTTGTAGTTCGTTTAAGTTTATCAGGCTGGAATAGTTACAATGGTTTAAACTTTATAGGTCTTGAGAATTATGTCAGATTATTTACTGATGATCCACGATTCTGGGAGTCGTTTATTAGATTAAGTTTTTTGTCAGTTACAACTGTTGTTCTGCAATATGTAATTGGCTTTACACTGGCTCATATGGTTTGGAAGGAAATCAAGTTTCAAAGGTTTTTTAGAGTATTATTTTTAATACCCATGATGACCACCCCAGTTATTATGACTGTTATTTGGAGAACTTTTTTTCATGAGTCACTAGGTCCTGTTAATGATCTTTTACAAATTTTTGATATTGCACCAAAATGGCTTACCGATCCTACTTTAGCTAAAGTTACAGTTATTATTGTTGAAGTTTGGCAGTGGACACCTTTTATGTTTTTACTATTGTTAGCTGGTCTTTTATCACTTCCTAAAGAACCTTTTTTAGCAGCTGCAATTGACGGAGCAAGTCCAATTAGAAAATTTATTTACGTAACATTTCCATTAATGGCACCAATATCTATTGGAGCAATTATCATAAGACTGATTGAAGCTTCAAAAATAATGGATACTGTTTATGTCTTAACCTCGGGTGGTCCAGGAACTTCAACTGAGACATCAAGTTTTTATATCTTTATTAAAGGATTGAGAGAATTTCAAATGGGTTATGCCGCTTCAATGTCATTCACTTATTTAATAATAATGATCATAAGTTTAACAGTTATTGCAAAAGTATTAACCAAACTATTACTCAAAGATTAAATATGGGAAAATTATACACATTCTTAAAATATTTTTTTATTACAGTTTGGACTGTTTTTGTTGTGGCACCTTTTCTTTGGGCACTTACAACTTCTTTTAAAGATTTTAATTCAGTAAATGGAGGTGTTACTTACATCCCGTGGGTTGATTTTGAACCAAACTTAGAGGGTTGGAGAGTTTTAATTAAATCTCCAGCACAAGGAGGAGTAGACATTGTTGAACCTTATTTTAATAGTTTGTTTGTAACATGCACTGCAAGTTTAGTTAGTATTATACTTGGAACCTTATCTGCTTATGCTCTTTCTAGATATACATTTAAAGCTGGTCCTATAAAGAATAATGACATTACATTTTTCTTCATTTCTCAAAGAATCATGCCACCAATTGTTTTATCCATACCTTTCTTTTTATTTCTTGGTGCAGTTAATTTATTGGACAGTCTATTTGGACTAATAGTTGTTTATATTGTTTTGTTAATGCCAATAGCAGTTTGGATTATGGTTGATTTTTTTAATAAAGTTCCAAGAGAGATAGATGAAACGGCATTGATAGATGGATGTAATCCTTATCAGGCATTTTATAAAGTTGTATTACCAAATTCAATACCAGGATTAATTGTTGCTGGAATGTTTTGTATTATATTTGGATGGATTGATTTCTTTTTTGCTTTTATTTTAACCTTTACTGAAGTGCAGTTACTTCCTGTAAAAATTGTAGCTTTAAACTCTTCAATAACACCATGGTGGAGTTTATCAGCCTCAGCACTAGTTTCTGTTGCTCCATTAATTGTTGTTGCATTTATTGTTGAGAGATATTTATCAAAAGGAAATCTATCAGGAGCAATTAAATAATGAATTTAGTTGGTGAAAACTTATCGTATAAATTAACTGAAGAACTTCAGTTAAGAAAAATCTCTTTTAATTTTGAAAAAGGTAAATTGTATACGATTTTGGGAAGAACACTTTCTGGGAAAACCACTTTATTAAAAACAATAGCAGGGCTACTTATGCCAGATAGCGGATCGATTAGATTTGAAGATAAGAATTTTTTAGAGATACCCGTGTGGAAAAGAAATATTGCTATGGTTTATCAGCAATTTATTAACTACCCTCACTTAAATGTTTTTGAAAATATAGCCTTTCCTCTAAAACAAAGAGGTTTAGACCCTCAAAAGATTAATGATGAGGTTTTTAAATCTTTAAAATTAGTAGGACTAGAGGGTTATGAAAAAAGAAAGATCCAAGAATTATCAGGTGGCCAACAACAAAGGGTTTCAGTTGCAAGGTCACTTGTAAAAAATGCAAAGATTTTACTACTTGATGAGCCACTAGTTAATTTGGACTACAAGTTAAGAGAGCAGTTAAGAGAAGAGTTTAAAAATATATTTGTTAATGGTTTATCAAAGGAAAGTATTGTAATTTTTTCGACAACAGACCCCAGGGAAGCAATGGAACTTAATGGTGAAGTCATTGTTCTTGATGAAGGTAGAGTGCTGCAAGTAGGAGCAGCAAAAGAAATATTTGAAAATCCCAAAGATTTAAAGGTTGCTGCTATTTCAAATGACCCACCTATGAATATTTTGAAAGCTGACTTAGGTTCTAATAAAATAAAATTTGAAGATATTGAAATAGATATTCCAAATCATTTATCTAAATTAACAAATAAGAATTTTAATTTTGGTATAAGAGCATCCGATATTGAATTGAATGATAATGGCTTTGAATTTGAAGTGGAGCTTGCAGAAATTAGTGGTTCAGAAACTTTACTACACCTTACAAGGGGAAATTTAAAAATTATAACTAGTATAGAGGAAGTGATGGATTTTAAAATTCGTGATAAAGTTAAAATTAACTTTAAATCCAATAGAGCTTATGCATTCGATGAAGTTGGAAATTTAGCTTCATCACCATTTAGAGGTGGTAATGTCTAAAATTAATTTAAATAAAATATCTCACTCATATAATCCAAATGATCCTAATCCGACTTATGCATTAAACCCATTCTCGATGGTTTGGGAAGATGGAAAAAGATACGCAATTTTAGGACCATCTGGGTGTGGAAAAACAACGATGTTAAATATTGTGTCAGGCTTAGTAAGACCCTCATCAGGAAAAATACTATTTGATGAAAAAGATGTTACTGATCTTAAAACTGAGAGTAGAAATATTGCACAAGTTTTTCAATTTCCAGTTATCTATAGCACCATGACAGTGTATGATAATTTAGCTTTCCCTTTGAGATGCAGAGATTTTTCTCAAGAAATAGTGGAAGAAAGGGTTAATTCTGTGGCTGAAACGTTAAATTTAAAATCTTTTTTAAAATTACCAGCTAGAAAACTCACTGCTGATCAAAAACAATTGATTTCACTTGGTAGAGGGCTAGTAAGAGAAGATGTTGCTGCAGTATTAATGGATGAGCCATTAACAGTTATAGACCCTGATTTAAAATTTAAATTAAGAAGAAATCTCAAGGAAATAAATGAGAAATATAAAACAACCCTTGTTTATGTAACTCACGATCAAAATGAAGCGATGACTTTTGCAGATAATATAATAGTTATGAGTGAAGGTGAGGTGGTTCAAACAGGAACTCCTAAAGAATTATTTGAAAGACCAAAAACTACTTTCGTTGGATATTTTATAGGATCTCCTGCGATGAATTTATTTGAATCAGAAACTTCGTCAAATAATAGTGTTAAAATTAATGATACTTTGATTAAAACAAGTACAGATTTATCAAAATTAAAAAATAATAAAGTTAAATTAGGCATAAGATCTGAATTCATAAAGATAGCTGAAAATCAAAAAGAGAATGTTATTAGTGTTGATGTAGAAAAGGTAGAAGACCTTGGAAATTATAAACTATTAACTGCTAAGATGGGTAACCTTACAATCAAGTCTAAAATAAATAGAGAAACTGAAGTTCCATCAGAAAAGGCAAACCTTCATATTCCTCCAGAGAAATGTTGCGTGTATGAAGATGAAAAATTAATATAGATAGATTTAAAAGACTATTATTTACATGCTTATTTCCCGTATATATTAAGTCCTAAATTAAGGTATAGTTAATTTATGAATTTTAGACTAGCCAAACTTAAAGAAAAATTATTTCCACTGGATTAAACATGGTTTCAAATGTTACTAAAAAACTTAATTTAAATACTGAAGATCTAAAAAGACAAAAAAACATAATTAGCAAATTAAACTTAGCAAAACTTCCTTTTGATATATCGCCAGATAGAATGTGCGCTCTTAACTTAGAAATGGCCAGACATTCAAGTGCTGTCTTAAAGTACCAAGAGGATAAATCTGGTATTAAATGGATTTTTTCTTCAATTAAAAAATATAAAGTTTTTTTAATAATATTTGAATCTAATGAGTTAGGAGAAGAGATATATAAAGAAAAAATTTCTAGCAAGCTACCAGAGTATTCTTATAAAACAGTTGCTCAAATAGTTGATGATGGAATAAAACTAAATTTTTTTACTAAATTGGATGCAAGATCAAAAAAAACAACAGATCTAAAAATTAGGAATGTTAGACCTTCAGAGGAAGTTATTATTGAATTTATAAACTGGAAAATTGACTTACTAGCTTCTATAATGAAATTCAAACAAGATTTAATCAATTAGGGTTAGTGCAATACCAACCCTAAATTTAAGGGTCTTTAACGATTATAATATTTAATTATAATCAAGAGTTGTTTATTTAAAAAAAATGCTTTTAAAAACTAGAATTACTTACGGTAATTTTTTGCTTATAATATTAAAAAAATAATCTTTGGATAAACCAATAAAAGCCAATAGATGCAATAATCATTGAAATCGGTTTAGTAACTCTATTTTGGTACCATGATTTTTTTTGGAATAATAGTGCAATTAAAATATATGACAAAATAATTACACTGATCTGACCAAGCTCAACTCCAACATTAAAAGAAATTAAACTTGAAATAAATAGGTTTGTTGAAATTCCAATTTCATTTAAAACTCCTGCAAAACCCAAACCATGAAGTAGACCAAAAATAAAAATTATATAAGGTCTTGTTCTTCTTATACTTTCAGTAAACAAATTTTCAATTGCTATAAAGCAAATAGATAGAGCAATGATTGGCTCAATAATAATTGCTGGAATTGTTATTATTTTTAGTGCACCCAAGAACAAAGTAATTGTGTGAGCTAAAGTAAAAATTGAAACTTGTAAAACTAAAGGTCTCAGTTTTGGAGATAAAAGAAATAGCGCTAGTACAAATAAAATGTGATCCAAACCCTTTGGTATAATGTGATTAAATCCTAGCAAGGTATATTCTTTAACATTTTGAAAAAGTCCCACCTCTATTTTATTCTTTATACTAAACCATTTAGATTGTTTACCCCCCTCAATCAATTCAGCATAGAGAGGTTTATTACGAATTGAATTAATACGTAAAATAATTGATCCTAAATTTTTATCCCAATAAAATTTAAATCGTTCTTCTTCAATATTTTGAATATCAAAAGTAACAATAGTATCTCTAATTATGTCAGTATTACCCACTTCTGGTATGACTACGCTTATCAAGGTTAAGTTTAAATTTGAAATATTGGATGTTAGATTAATTTTATTATTAAAATTTTTGATCTTAGAGTTAAATTGATGCAGTAAAAATGTTGGGTCCATTCTTCTTAAATCCTTATATTCTTCAGATTTTTCAGAATCTTCAGTATTAGAATGTTTTGTTTCTATGCCTGCAATAATAGCTTCTAAATTTAATTGGATTGATAGATTTGCGTTTGTGATATTATCTTCCTCATAAATATTAAGATTTGCAATTGCTGGACGCAGTTCGTGAGCATAAGATGATTTAATAAAGAATAGTATGAATATAAATATCTTAAAAAACATTAATTTATTAAAGCAATTTCTATATTTATTTGTAATCATATTTTTAGTAACTTTTTTAAAAATTAAAGTACATGCGCACGAGTTATGGCTTGAACCAATTAATTTTAATTTTAATAACAAGGAATTATTTAAAACTAATATTAATATTGGTCAAGATTTTATGGGTTCTCCTTTTGGGTTTTATAGCCCAAATAAAAAAAGCCTATATTTAGAAAATAGAAATAAAGTAACAAAATTATCACAGAGGGATGGAGATTTTCCAGCAATTCAAATGTTAATTTCAGAGCAAGGATTTCATGTTTTAAACTATGAAACTAATAATGAATTCTTAAAGTATGAATCCGTTGAAAAATTTGAAGATTTTGTAAAAGAACAGGGCCTTCAAAACACTATAGATAAGTTTGATAGAAATAAGATTCCTACAGAAAATTATAGAAGGTTTGCAAAAGTATTAATTACCGATGGAAATAAAGGTTTTTTTATTCAAAAATCAAAATTAGATTTTGAAATTATTGCCTTGAGCACACCTTACAAACTTAAGAATGGTTTTTTTGAATTTCAACTTTTTGAAAAAAATAAGCCATTAGGAAATTGGCAAATTACTATTTTTAGTAAAGATGAAAATAATACTTATAAAGAAAAGATCAAAACCAATTCAAATGGAGTAGGAAAAATAAGAACTATTGAAAATAGAACTTATTTATTAAGTGCTGTTAAGCTAAATAAAGCAAATTATTTCCAAAAACTTAAATTCAAATCAGATTGGTTTAGTCTATGGGCAAGCCTAGTGATAAAGAAATAAAATACTTTAATACACTTTTTGGTTGTGTATATTTTTGTTTGTGTCTAAATTTTATATACAGATAGGTCCATTTGGCACAACTTGGGGTTAACTATTCCGTAGACAGCTGCATCTAACTGTGGGTAATATAAAGGTAGTTAATTAACTAATATAATAAGGGAGAGAAACAATGATTAAAGATAAAAAATCTTTGAAGGCTACAACACCTTCAAGACGTAAGTTCTTTAAAGCGGCAGCAGTCACAGGTGCAGCAGCAGCAACAGCTGTAGCAATGCCTAATATTGCAACTGCAGGATCTCACGCTACTGTATTAAAGATGCAAGCTGCTTGGCCTTCAGGCGCAAACATCTTTTTTGAAATGGCGCAAGACTACTGTAATATGGTTAGTGACATGTCTGGTGGATCACTTAAAATTGATCTTCAGCCTGTTAACTCAATCGTTAAAACTTCAGAAATCGGAGCAGCGGTAAGTGATGGAATCGTTGATATGGGTCACTGGGTGACAGCATATTGGTATGGTAAAAACGCTGCAGCTTCACTTTTTGGAACTGGTCCTTCATACGGAATGTCATCTCAAGAAGTTATGGGATGGATGGAACGTGGTGGTGGAAGAAAACTATATGAAGAAGCAGTAGCTAGTGTTGGATATAACTACACTGGATTCTTTCATATGCCTATGCCAGCACAACCTTTTGGTTGGTTCAAAAAGAATGTAACTAAAGTATCCGATGTTAAAGGTATGAAGTATAGAACAGTTGGTCTAGCGACTAACGTTTTAACTGCTATGGGAATGGTCGTAAGACAATTACCAGGTGGTGAGATCCAACCAGCAATGAAAACTGGTTTGATTGATGCTGCTGAGTTTAACAACCCAACATCAGACTCACAGTTTGGAATGCAAGATGTCTCTAAACACTATCACTTAGGAAGTTTCCACCAATCTCAAGAGATGTTTGAAATTCCTATGAACACAAAGAGACTAAAAAGCCTTTCACCTGCTCATCAAGCTATCTTAAAAAACGCTGCTTATGCTGCGAATACAGATAACTACTTCAAAGCACTTGTTAGATATTCTGACAGTTTAGCTATGTTGATGAACGAGCATAAGGTTAATGTTTACCAAACGTCTGATGCTATTTTAGCTGAGCAGTTAAAAGGTTGGGATAAAATTGTTGGAGAGTTCTCTGCAAAAGATGCATTCTTCAAGAAGGTTATCGATTCTCAAAAAGCATATGCTAAGAAAGTAATGAAGTACTTGCTGATGAATCAGCCTAATTACAAACTAGCTTATGAAAATGAGTTTGGTCCAATTGGAAAAGTTAAAATCTAATTAGCTTTTAAATAATTTAAAAGAGGGGAGTTTAGGCTCCCCTTTTTTTATAGTACAGTTTTTGGAAAATTAGGGTATTCTATTTAAATCATGATGAGAGCCTACATAAAATTTGCTGACACATTAAGCACTTCAATAGGGAAGGCTTTTTCTTGGTGTATTGTCATTTTAATGGGTGGAACTTGCTATGAAGTAACAATGGCATATATATTTAACAAACCAACACTTTGGAATTTTGACTTTAGTATGCAAATGTATGGTGCAATATTGATGATGTCAGGAGCTTATTGTTTGGCAACGGAATCTCATGTCAGAGGAGATGTGATTTACAGATTATTCAAACCAAGAACACAAGGCTGGATTGATTTAATACTTTATTTTATTTTCTTTTTTCCTGGCGTAATAGCTTTAGCATTTTATGGATTTGAATATGCGGCACTTGCTTGGAAGATAAAAGAAACTAGCTGGAGTAGCCCAGCACAGATTAATATTTATATGGCAAAATCTTTGATACCAGCAGCAGGAGTATTCTTAACCATACAAGGAGTTGCTGAAGTATTTAGATCAATCATTTGTATTCAAACGGGACATTGGCCTGCAAGAATGGTTGTTGCAGAAGAAACAGAACAAATTTTAATGAGAACAGCTCAGGACGAGGATCAAAAAGATGTTATTTAGTTTAACAAATCCGGAAGTAGCTATCTTCATGATGGGGATATTTTTATTTGCAGTACTATTAGGTTTTCCAATTGCATTTACTCTAATGGCGATGGGAATAGGCTTTGGATATTATGCTTATTATGATCCTGTTTTAATGGATCATATTTTTGATAATAGAATATTTTCATTATTTGTAAAAAATACCTACACAGTTATGGATAATAATGTCCTCACTGCAGTCCCACTCTTTTTATTTATGGGGTATTTAGTTGAAAGAGCTGGAATTGTATCAAAATTATTTTTTGCCATAAGACTTGCAGCTCATAGATTGCCAGCTTCAATGGCAGTAGCTGCATTAATAACTTGTACTTTATTTTCTACAGCAACTGGAATTATTGGTGCTGTTGTAACTTTAATGGGCTTACTTGCTTGGCCCGCAATGGTTAAAGCGGGATATGATAAAAAATTTGCATCAGGAGTAATTTGTGCTGGGGGATGTCTGGGTATTTTAATACCACCAAGTATTATGTTAATTGTATATTCAGTGATTGCCCAATTATCACCTTTAAGATTATTTGCTGCAGCAATTTTCCCAGGACTTTTACTTGCAAGTTTATATATAGCTTATGTTGTAATCAGAGCTTGGATAAATCCATCAATTGCACCCAAGCCAGATGCAGCAGACATTCCACCAAGAGCAGAGATTTTAAAAGAAGTACTAGTTTCTTTTGTCCCTCTTTTTGGGTTAATAATGTTAGTACTTGGAACAATTTTAGCAGGCATAGCTACGCCAGCTGAGGCTGCAGCAGCAGGAGCATTTGGAGCAATACTCTTATCCTGGTTTTACAAAACTCTTAAGTGGCAAAGTTTTAAAGAATCTGTTTTTCTAACAGCAAAAACCACAGCAATGATTATGTGGTTATTTATTGGTTCATGGACTTTCTCTTCAGTCTTTTCTTATTTAGGTGGTCATGAAATTTTTGAGCATTTTTTCAAATCAATAGAAATAACAACTTGGCAATTCTTAATAATTACACAAATAATAATTTTTCTTTTAGGATGGCCGTTAGAATGGACTGAAATCTTAATTATATTTGTACCAATATTTTTACCGTTACTTGAGGTATTTGATGTTAATCCATATTTCTTTGCAATGTTGATTGCTCTTAATTTACAAACATCTTTTTTGACACCGCCCATGGCCATGTCTGCCTATTATTTAAAAGGTGTACAAAAAAACAATGTTGAGCTGATGGAAATATTTGCAGGAATTATGCCATTCTTGGCCATAGTAATATTTGCAATGTTCCTTATGTATATGTTTCCAGGTATTGCTTTGTGGCTACCAGAAACATTATTTGCAAATTAGGTAATTTAGAATTATGAACATATTTTCCCTTACAACTAATAAGTTAGTAGAACATTTAAAAACAGGCCAAATTTCCTCTGTAGAAGTCTGTACACAATATATTGAAAGAATTGAAAAATTTGAAAAAGATATCAATGCTTGGGAATATTTTGATAAAAAAAAACTTTTAGAAAAAGCAGAAGAAGCGGATGAATACAGAAAATCAGGAAAGCCCCTAGGTTCTTTACATGGCCTACCAATTGCAGTTAAGGATATAATAGGCACTTTTGAAATGCCTACTGAATGTGGAACTCCATTAAGAAAAAAAATGCCAAGTTCTCAAGATTCTGAAGTTGTTAATTTACTTAAAATTGCAGGAGCAATAGTTATGGGAAAAACTGTAACTACAGAACTTGCATATTTTCACCCAGGAAAAACTACTAACCCACACGATAATTCAAGAACACCTGGTGGATCTTCAAGCGGTTCTGCAGCTGCAGTTGCAGCTCATATGGCACCACTATCAATTGGATCACAAACTAATGGATCAATTATTAGACCAGCTTCTTATTGTGGGGTTGTTGGGTACAAACCATCTTATGGACTAATTTCTAGAAGTGGAGTTTTAAAACAGTCAGACAAGCTAGATCACATTGGTGTTTTTGGAAAAACAGTTGAAGATGTTGCCTTATTAACAAAAACATTAATTAAAAAAGATTTATACGATAGTTCAACTATTCATTATTCATCTGATGAAATGTTAAAAGTTTGTAAAAAAGGACCATTATATGAACCAAAATTTATCTTTTACAAAACCAAAAATTGGAAAAATGTAGATAAAGAATCCCAAAAGTCTTTTGAGTTTTTTATAAAAACATTCAAAAAAAATATTGAAGTATTTGATACACCATCATATTTTGAAGATATTCCAAAATATCATAAAATAATTCATGAAACAGATATGGCTAATAATTTTCATGGTTATTACAAAAAATCTAAGAAAAAACTTTCTAAAGAAATGGTTGGCGCCATCGAAAGAGGTTTAAAATACTCAGCAAAAGATTATGTTGAAGCGATGGACTTTATGAAAAGAAGTTATGAATCTTTTAAAGAAGTTTTTGAGGACTATCATGGTGTTTTAAGCCCATCCACAACTGGGGTTGCACCTAAGGGTTTAAAGAGTACAGGCAGCCCAGAATTCTGCACTACCTGGACTTATATGGGTTTACCTTCTATTTCATTACCTTTACTTACAGGTGCTAATAATTTACCATTAGGAGTTCAGTTAATTGGAGACAAGCTAGATGATTTAAGATTTTTAGGTGTAGCCAATTGGTTAGAAAAAAATTGTAAAAAATATGCTAAATAATATAACAAAATTTCTAGGTACTTTTCTTGCAGCAATTTTTCTCATCGGTTTAGCAACCACATTGACAAGATCCTCAATGATAGGTTTTTGGGATGTGTTGCCAGTATTTATTTTGATGGCTATTGCAATTTTTATGATGGTCTACGAAGCCTTTTTCGACAAAAACTAATTTTCTACTTGTAGTGAATAATTCTAAAAATAATTATTTACCTTTTCTATTATTATTTATCCAACCAATTTTTATGGCTAGCAATTTGATAGTTGCAAGAGGAGGAGTTGAGTATGTACCACCAATTTCTTTAGCTTTTTGGAGGTGGGCAGCTGTCTTCTTAATGTTGCTCCCTTTTACTTTTATCTCATTAAAAAAAAATTTTAAATTTGTAAAAAAAGAATACAAAAGAATATTTTTTATTGGATCAATGGGCTGCGGTGTTTGTGGAGCTTTTCCATTTTTAGCAGGACAAACGACGACAGTTACTAATATGGGAATTATTTACTCATCATCTCCAATATTTATAATTCTAATCTCCTGCATCTTTTTTAAAGAAAAAATAAATTTTCTTAGAATTGTTGGTCTGGCTTCTTGTTTAATAGGTGTTTTTGCTATCATTATTAAAGGTGATTTATCTCTGTTAATTAGCCTTAAATTTACAATTGGTGATTTATGGATGCTAGCTTCTTCTATTGGGTGGGCTCTCTACTCTATTTACTTATTTTACTGGAAAACTAATTTAAAAATTTTTGATAGATTTACTTTGATTGCTTTTTTCGGTGTAGTGAGTTTGCTTCCATTTTATTTAATAGAAGAGACTTTCTTTGTAAGAACTGTTTTTAATTCAGACTTTTTTATGTGGGTTTTATTTGCAGCTATCTCACCAGGAATTATAGCTTTTACGTTATATACAATGGCCCAGAAAAGTCTTGGAGCATCAATTACTGGTTTCACTTTATATATATTTACCGTCTACAGTGCTATTTATGGTTATTTATTTTTTAATGAGCAGTTAGAGTATTATCATTATTTAGGAACTGTCTTAGTTTTTGGTGGAGTTTATTTAGTTAAAAAAAAAAGTAAATATGAAAAAAAAAATTAAAGAGTATTTATTGAAAATAATTTTAATTATACCGATAGCATACTTTTCTTTACTTTTTATTATATTTATATTTCAACGAAACTTATTATACGAGCCAAAAGAAAATAATTTCTTTGGTGACGAATTAAAAGTTAAAATAGAAAAAGTAAAAATTAAGACGAGTGATAATTTTGAATTACTTGGATGGTTTCATGAAAAAGATCTTAGCAATTTTAAAACTTTAGTTTTCTTCCATGGTAATGCAGGAACATTAGAAAATAGAATACATAAAATTAATCATTTTAAAGACATGAATATAAATTTTCTAATAATTTCTTGGAGAGGATTTAGTGGAAACTTAGGCAAACCATCAGAAAAAGGTCTATATGAAGATGGTGAAAGTGCAATTAATTGGTTAAAAAGAAAAGGTCTTAAAGATAATGACATTGTTCTGTATGGTGAGTCTTTAGGTACTGGGATCGCAACTCATGTTGCTCAAAACCATAAATTTGCAGGCGTTATACTAGAATCTCCATTTACATCTATGGTTGACGCAGCAAAAAATGTGTATCCATATTTTCCAATTAGATTTTTACTTAAAGATAAATACGAAAGTGATAAAAAAATTAAAAATCTTAAGTCCCCAATTCTGATTATGCATGGAGAAGAAGATAAAATAGTGCCATTTTGGATGGGTAAAAAGATGTACAAGCTTGCTAATGAGCCAAAATATTCTTATTTTTCTGAAAAAGACAATCACATGATGGAATATAATGAAAAAATGATTCTAGTTTTGAAAGAATATTTAAAGAGTTTAAATTAAGCCACAATCTGACCAAATAATTTACAAATTTCATTTCTATAAATAGATATTGAAAAAATTTATTATAACATCATTTTACTTAATCTTTATTTCAAGTTCTGTAATTGCAGAAAATATAGAATCTTCAGCAAATACTCTTTTTCATATAGGTCAGATGACCTCTCATAATAAAAATTTTACTCTTTTTTTTAAAACTAGAGATAAAGCTATTTTAGCAAGAGGTGAGGATTATAATTATGTTACAGATTTTCCTCAGGATTTATATATCTATAATTATAAAACAAAAATTTCATCACCATTAATTTCATATGAATGGTTTCCTTCACAGGCAAAACACCTCTTAGAAGGTTATGACTATCCAGTTTTCCCAGAAGATTTTGCTTATTATTTGTTAAAAGATAACAATACTTTAGTCATGATTAGTGCAACTAAAAATATAAGAAAAAATTTTAAATTTGATATTGCTAATAAAAAATTAAACTCATATCCATCAAATGGTAAGTTTGATTTTATAATTTCATCAATAGCAAAAAATTGTGGGCATTCAAACCTTAAAGAAAATTATAGATGTAGCTACTACAAACCTTTAATTTCTAATAATCTAATTAATTAATTTGAGTAAATGCTTCAGCAAATTTTTCTGCATTAAAGATTTGTAAATCATCTTCTTTTTCACCAAGCCCAAGAGCAATTATTGGAAGCTTATATTTTTTAGCAAGTGCTAATAAAATTCCTCCTTTTGCAGTGCCATCTAATTTTGTCATTATCAAACCAGTAAGAGGTATAATTTTATTAAACTCTTCCACTTGACGGATAACATTTTGACCAGAGGTTGCGTCAAGTACTAGGATTACATCGTGAGGAGCATCTGGATCTATTTTTTTAGTCACATGGGCAATTTTTTTGTATTCTTCCATTAAATTTTTTTTATTTTGTAATCTCCCTGCTGTATCAATTAAAACATGACTAAAATCATTTTTTAATGCTTCTTCTATTGCTTTGTAGGCAACTGATGCGGGGTCTGACCCTTGAGTAGATTTTATAATATGTACATCAATTTTATTAGCCCAGCTTTCTAATTGTTCTATAGCAGCTGCTCTAAACGTATCGCAGGCAGAAAACATAACTTTGTTACCGTTAGATTTTAAAATTTTACCAACTTTTCCAATAGTTGTTGTTTTTCCAACCCCATTAACACCTGATACTAGGACTGCGTTGAGCTTTTCTTTTTTATTAAAAAAATTCTCATTTTCCAAAGGTTTCATTAAAGTGATTATATAGTTTTTAAGAATTAAATTTACCTCATTCATAATATCTTTTTTTGGGTCAATTTTTTCTTGGGCAATAATTTTTTTAATTTCTTCAGCTGCAACAAGACCAACATCTGATTGAATTAAATATTCTTCAATTTGATCTAATGTTTTGTCATCTATCTCTTTTTTTACAATTATATCTCTTAAACCAGACGTAAATGCAGAAGCACTTTTTTTAAAACCAATTTTAAATTTATCAAAAATTCCCATTATAATTTAATGTCGATATTTTTGATATCAGACACGGGTCCTTTCATATGAATGCTATTTCTTTCATCAATAGAAATTGTTAAATTACCTAATGCAAATTCTATATCTGTAGTTTTTTCTACCAGATTATTAATATTAGCTGCAACAGCAGTTGCACAAGCTGCAGTACCACAAGCCTTGGTAAGTCCAGCTCCTCTTTCCCAAACTTTTACTTTTATTAAATTTTTATTCATAACTTTTGCCAAGGTCACATTACATTTTTCTGGAAATAGTGGATGATTTTCAATTTTTGGACCAATAGTTTGTAAGTCAAATGCTTCAATATCTTCTACAAAAAAAATTATGTGTGGATTGCCTACATTTATGGCTGTTCCACCAATATGTTTGGTGTTATTTCTGTCCATAATTTCAATTTTTAAGTCTTGTGTATCTAGCTGCTTACTTAAAGGAATCTCCTCCCAATTAACTTTTGGTATACCTATTTCGGTTTCAACTAAATTACTTCCTAAGATTTTTGATTTTAGAGAGCCAGAAGCTGTTAAAAGTGTTATTTCTTTTTTACCACTTTCTTTTGATAGAAGGCCTGCCACACACCTAGTGCCATTTCCACAAGCACCAGATGCGCTTCCATCTGAATTATAGAATTCTACATCTGCATCTATTTCTTTATTTTTCTTAATTAGAATGAGTTGATCACATCCAATGAAACTACGATCACATACTTTAATTATTTGATCTTTGTTTAAATTGAAGTCCTGGCTTCTTTGATCAATAATTACAAAATCATTGCCCAAACCATCCATTTTAAATGCTTTAATATCCATATGTAGATATTTAACTTATTTATTGACTTTTTGAACCTCTATTATAGGTTGTCTTCGTTTCCACAAAAACGTTAAATTTGTGGTGTCTTTGGAGACAAAGAGATCAACACTAGTCAGCGATATTCGCCCACTAGTGCGAAACTGCTGTGCGTAATAAATATGTTTGAAAACTTAACAAATAAATTCGAAGAAATTTTTTCTTCTTTAAAAAAAGCAGCTTCACTTGATGAGAATCAAGTAGATGAAGGCCTAAGAAGTATTAGACAGGCTTTATTAGAAGCCGATGTGTCTCTAGATGTAACTAAAGATTTTATAGAAAAAGTTAAGCCAAAGGTTATGGGTCAAGAAATAATTCGATCAACCTCTCCAGGAGATATGGTTGTTAAAATTGTTAATGATGAACTAGTAAGCCTTTTAGGTGAAAGTAACACAGATATTAATTTAAATGCAGTTCCGCCAGTTCCAATGATGCTGGTAGGTCTTCAAGGTTCTGGTAAAACTACAACAACAGCAAAATTAGCCAAATATTTAGAAAAAAATAAAAAGAAAAAAATAATGATGGTCAGTCTTGATGTGTATAGGCCAGCTGCACAAGAACAACTAAGATCATTAGGAGAGCAAAATGATATTTTAACATTACCTATTATTGAAGGGCAGCTACCAGCAGATATTTGTAGAAGAGCAGTTAGTGCTGCAAACCTAAATGGTGCAGAGATTATATTATTTGATACAGCAGGCAGAACACAAATCGACCTTCAGATGATGAGTGAGATTAAACAAATAGAAAGTATAATTAACCCAACAGAAGTATTTTTAGTTGCAGATTCTTTAACGGGACAAGTTGCTGCAGAAGTGGCAAAAGAATTTAAGAATACTGTAAATTTGACAGGTATTGTTTTAACAAGAGCTGATGGTGATGCAAGAGGTGGTGCGGCCCTTAGTATGAAATATGTTTCTCAAGTGCCAATTAAGTTTTTAGGGGTAGGAGAAAAAATAGAAAATTTAGAGGTTTTTCACCCAGATAGAATAGCTAATAGAATATTAGGTATGGGAGACATCGTTTCTCTTGTCGAAAAAGCTGCAGAAGACCTGGGTGAAGAGAATATAAAAAAAGCAGAAGAGAATTTAAAAAAAGGACAATTCTCTATGGAAGATTATTTAACACAGCTTAGACAAATGAAAAAAATGGGAGGCATAGAAGGAATTATGTCGTTTATGCCAGGTGTTTCTAAAATGAAATCACAAATGGATGCTTCGGGAATTGATGAAAGCGTTATTACTAAAAATGAAGCAATCATTTTATCTATGACAAAAAAAGAAAGAGGAAATCCTAAAATCATTGATGGTTCTAGGAAAAAAAGAATTGCTAATGGCTCTGGAACAGATGCGGCCACTATCAATAAATTGCTCAAGCAATTTAAAATGATGTCTGAAATGATGAAGAAGATGTCAAAAGGAAACCTGAAGGGTATGTCTGATAAAGGAATACCTCCAGAGCTACTAAATCAACTTAAATAAAAAAAGGAAAAAAAATGATAAAAATAAGACTATCAAGAGGTGGAACAAAGAAAAGACCAGTATACAAAGTAGTTATAGCCGACAGTCGTCGTGCAAGAGATGGAAGATTTATTGAGAAGGTAGGATTCTTTAATCCTCTTTTACCAAAAGATAAAAAAGAAAGAGTAGGACTAGAAGCAGAAAGAATTAAATATTGGTTAGGTCAAGGTGCTCAACCAACTACTAGAGTTGCAAGAATTTTAGGTGAAAATGGTATTATTGCAATGCCTGCAAACGGTAGTAATCCAAATAAAGCTATTCCTAAAAAAGAAAGAAAAAAAAAGGGAGACGAAGCAGCTCCAGCAGCTCCAGCAGCAGCAGCTCCAGCAGCAGAAGCTCCAAAGGAAGAAGCTCCTAAAGCAGAAGCAGCTCCATTAGCAGAAGCTCCTAAAGCAGAAGCAGCTCCATTAGCAGAAGCTCCTAAAGCAGAAGCAGCTCCAGTAGCAGAAGCTCCTAAAGCAGAAGCAGCTCCAGTAGCAGAAGCAGCTCCAGTAGCAGAAGCTCCAAAGGAAGAAGCTCCTAAAGAAGAGGCTAAATAGTTGAAGTTATGTGGCAAGCTCAAGTATTCACACTCTATCCTGATTTTTTTCCTGGCCCTTTAAGTAAAGGGCTATATGGAAAAGCTTTAACAAATAAAATTTGGGATTTAAAAGTTGTAAATATTAGAGAGGCCGCTGAGGATAAACACAAAACAGTAGATGATACTCCTTTTGGAGGTGGATCTGGAATGCTATTGAAAGCTGATATTTTAGCAAAATCTCTTGATGAAAATAAAAAAAAAGGTGAAAGAATTTTTTATTTATCACCAAAAGGAAAAAAGCTTGATCAGAAATTGGCATTAGAACTATCTAAAGAAAAATCCATTAGTTTAATTTGTGGTCATTTTGAAGGTGTTGATGAAAGATTATTATCTACAAGGAATATAGAAGAACTTAGCATAGGAGATTTTATTTTATCTGGAGGTGAAACCGCAGCATTTGTTGTGTTGGATAGTGTTCTTAGGTTGCTTCCAGGTGTCTTGGGAAATGAATGTTCAAAGACTGACGAGAGTTTTGAGAACGGGCTTTTGGAGTACCCCCAATACACAAAACCTCAAATTTGGGAGGAAAAAAGTGTTCCAGAAGTGTTATTATCAGGAGATCACAACAAAATTAAAGACTGGCGTTTATCACAATCAGAGGCTATAACACGCGTCCGAAGACCAGATTTGTGGGAAAAATATAAGAAAAACTAACCTAATAAATACTACTATGAAAACAATTGAAGAAATAAACCAACATAACGTTAAAAAAATACTAGCTGAGAAGAAAATTCCAGATTTTTTTCCAGGAGATATAGTAAAAGTTGGTGTTAGAATTACAGAAGGTAAAAAAGATAGAATTCAATATTTTGAAGGTGTGTGTATTGCTAGAAAAAATAGAGATTTAAACTCTTCGTTTACAGTTAGAAAAATATCATTTGGTGAAGGTGTTGAGAGAACATTCCCACTATATGGAACAGTAATTGATTCAATTACTGTTATTAGACATGGAAAAGTTAGAAGAGCAAAATTATATTACTTAAGGGATAGAACTGGTAAATCAGCTAGAATTGCTGAAAGGATTAGAAAAAAAATTGGTATAGAAGTTGATGTTAAACCAGAAACGGTAACTGAAGAAACTTTAGCACCAGTAGCAGAAAAACAAGCGGAGGTTCAAGCAGAACCTAAAAAACAACCAGAAGTTCAAGCAGAACCTAAAAAACAACCAGAAGTTCAAGCAGAACCTAAAACAGAAAAATCAGAAGAAAAAAAATAATTTTTTTTTCAATGCCTTTAACTCTTTACGATAAAATTTGGAACGATCACATAGTAGATCAGCAAGATGATGGCACGGCATTATTATTCGTTGATCGACATTTAGTACATGAAGTTACAAGTCCACAAGCTTTTGAAGGATTAAGAAACTCTAATAGAAAAGTTAGACAACCTGGTTTAACGCTAGCAGTTGCGGATCATAATGTTCCAACTACCGATAGATCTAAAGGAATAGCAGATGTGGAATCTAAAATTCAAGTAGATACCTTAGAAAGGAATTGTAAAGAATTTGGCGTTCAGTATTTAGGAATGAATGACAAGAGACAAGGAATTGTTCATATCATTGGTCCAGAACAAGGTTTTACACAACCTGGAACAGTAATTGTTTGTGGAGACAGTCACACAGCAACACATGGTGCATTTGGTGCTTTGGCATTTGGAATTGGTACTTCCGAAGTAGAACATGTCCTAGCAACACAAACATTAGTTCAAAAAAAAGCAAAGAATTTTAGAATTAATGTTAATGGAAAACTTCCAATTGGTGTTACCTCTAAAGATGTAATCTTACAAATTATAGGAAAAATTGGAACTGCAGGAGGAACAGGGTCAGTTATTGAATATGCTGGTAGCCTGATTTCGTCATTAAGCGTGGAGCAACGAATGACAATTTGTAATATGACTATTGAGGGAGGAGCAAGAGCAGGATTAATTGCTCCAGATGAAAAAATATTTGAATATTTAAAAGGTAAACCGATGTCTCCAAAAAATGAAAATTGGGATAAGGCTATGAAATATTGGGAAAGTTTAAAAACTGATGATGGAGCTAAATTTGATAAAGAAATAGATTTAGTAGCAGAAGACATTTTACCTATGATTACCTGGGGAACTTCTCCACAAGATGTAATTACTATAGATGGCAAAGTTCCAAATCCTAAAAATGAACAAGATGAAGATAAAAGGAACTCTCTAGAAAGGTCATTAAATTACATGGGCTTAAAAGCTGATACACTAGCTACAGACATTAAGATTGATAAGGTTTTTATAGGAAGTTGTACAAATGGAAGAATTGAAGATTTAAGGGAAGCTGCGAAAATATTAAAAGATAAAAAGAAAGCATCCCATGTTCATGGAATGGTTGTTCCAGGCTCAGGCTTAGTTAAAGAGCAGGCAGAGCAGGAAGGCCTAGATAAAATATTTATAGCTTCAGGTTTTGAATGGAGAGAACCTGGTTGTTCAATGTGTCTTGCAATGAATGCAGACAAATTAAAACAAGGAGAAAGATGTGCTTCAACTTCAAATAGAAATTTTGAAGGAAGACAGGGTAGAGGTGGAAGAACACATTTAGTCAGTCCTGGAATGGCAGCAGCAGCTGCAATTTCTGGAAACTTAGATGATGTTAGAAAGTATCAAAACTAAAATGCAAAAATTTAACTCACTTACAAGTATCCCAGTATATTTACCAATAGTAAATATTGATACAGATATGATTATTCCAAAACAATTTCTTAAAACAATTAAAAGAACAGGGTTAGGAAAAAACTTATTTTTTGAAATGAGGTATGATGATAATGGAAATGAAATAAAAGATTTTATTTTAAATCAAGAACCTCACAATCAATCAAAAATATTAATTGCGGGAAAAAACTTTGGCTGTGGTTCATCAAGAGAGCATGCGCCATGGGCACTTTTAGATTTTGGAATTACATGCGTGATAAGCTCTAGTTATGCTGATATTTTTTACAGTAACTGTTTTAAAAATGGAATTTTACCAATCACTTTACCAGAAGAAAAAATAAAAGAATTATCAGAATATTCAAAAAGAAAAGAAGAAATTTCAATAGACCTAAATGAAGAAAAGATAATTTTTGGAAATAGTGAAATCAAGTTTAACATTGATCCTTTTAAGAAAAAATGTTTATTAGAAGGGCTTGATGATATTGCGCTGTCATTAGCCAAAAAAGAAAAAATCACAACCTTTGAAGAAAACTTAAAAAATAGTAAACCATGGATATTTAATGATAAAAATTAAAAAAAGAAAAATTTTACTTCTACCTGGGGACGGTATTGGACCTGAAGTTATTCAAGAAGTTAAAAAAGTTATTTTATGGTTGAATTCAAATAAATCACTAGATTTTGAAATTGATCAAGATTTAGCTGGTGGTTGTTCTTATGATAAACATGGAACACCAATTACGGATGAAGTTTTTTACAAAGCTTTAGAAAGTGAATTTGTTATGTTGGGTGCAGTTGGTGGACCAAAATGGGATAACTTAGATTTTTCAAAAAAACCAGAAAGAGCCTTATTGAAATTAAGAAAAGAATTAAAACTATTTGCAAATTTAAGACCTGCAATTTGTTTTGAGCAATTAGTTGACGCCTCAACCCTAAAACCAGAAATTGTATCTGGATTAGACATTATGATAGTTAGAGAATTAACAGGTGGAATTTATTTTGGTGAGCCAAGAGGAATTAAGCCAATAGAAAATGGTGAAAGAAAAGGGATTAATACCCACTCATATACAACTAGTGAAATAGTTAGAGTAGCAAAAGTAGCTTTTGATCTAGCAAGAAAGAGATCAAATAAGGTTACTTCATGTGAAAAGTCGAATGTAATGGAAGCTGGACAACTTTGGAAAGAAGAAGTCCAAGAGCTACATGACAAAGAATATAAAGATGTAGAATTAAGTCATATGCTTGCTGACAATTGTGCAATGCAATTATTAAAAAACCCAAAGCAATTTGATGTGATTGTTACAGATAATTTATTTGGAGATATGCTTTCAGATCAAGCCTCAATGTTAACTGGGTCTCTAGGTTTATTGCCATCAGCTTCTTTAGGTGCAAAAAATAAAGATGGAGAAATGAGAGCTATGTATGAACCTATTCACGGTTCTGCACCAGATATTGCTGGAAAAGAAATTGCAAACCCAATAGCCTCAATTTTAAGTTTTGCAATGGCCTTAAGATACTCATTAGATTTAGATAGTGAAGCTGATGCTTTAGAAAAAGCTGTGCAAGATGTCTTAAATGATGGTCTTAGAACAAAAGATATTCTTTCTGAGGGAAAAAAAGAAGTATCAACATCAGCTATGGGTGATGCGATAATTTCAAAATTGCAATAATTAAATAATTATTCTAAAGTTCTGGAATGCCAAATTATACTGCACCAGTAGAAGACATGATGTTTCTTTTTGATAAATTAAGAAATAATAAAAATTATAATGATCTTGAAAAATATAAAGAAGTTAACTCAGAATTAGTAAAAGATATTTTAGAAGAAGCAGCTAAGATTAATCAAAACTTAATATTACCATTAGCAAAATCAGGTGATGAAAATCCAACAGTTCTGGAGAATGGTGTGGTTAGAACACCACCTGGCTATAAAGAAGCTTATTCTAAATATATAGAAGATGGCTGGACTTCACTTTCTTGTGATCCAAAATATGGAGGACAAGGAATGCCAAAAACTGTAAGTGCTTTTTTTGACGAAATGTTATCATCTGCAAGTTTGTCATTTAAACTTTATAGTGAGTTAAGTATTGGTGCATATAATTGTATTTCTCATCATGCTACAGATAAAATAAAAGAAAAATATCTTCCAAAAATGGTTGAAGGAAAATGGAGTGGTACGATGTGCCTTACTGAACCAGTTTGTGGAACTGATTTAGGACTTTTAAAAACTAAAGCTATTGAGCAATCTGATGGAACTTTTAAATTAAGTGGGCAGAAAATTTTCATTACTTCAGGTGATCAAGACTTAACAGAGAATATTATCCATTTAGTTATTGCAAGGGTAGCTGATTCTCCGGCAGGAACAAAAGGAATAAGTTTATTCTTAGTCCCCAAGTTTGTAGTAAATGAAGATGGATCTATTGGTGCTAGAAATGGAGTTTCTACAGGTTCTATAGAAAGCAAAATGGGAATTAAAGGTTCTGCTACATGTGTATTAAACTTTGATGATGCAACTGGTTATATGATTGGATTAAAAAATAAAGGGTTAAATGCAATGTTTACTATGATGAATTTAGAGAGAATTGTTGTAGGAATTCAGGGCTTAGGAATTTCTGAAATTGCCTATCAAAATTCTTTAAGTTACGCAAAAGAAAGGAAACAAGGAAAAACAAATAATACAAAATCAACTAATGGAGCAGATTTTATAATTGAGCATGCTGACATTAGAAAATCTCTGCTTAATATGAAATCTATTATTGAAGGTGAAAGAGCATTATGTTTTTGGCTGTCTCAACAAACAGAAGTTAGCCTTTATCATCCAGATGAAAAAATAAAGCAGGAAGCATCAGATCTTGTGTCGTTAATGACACCAGTAGTTAAAACGATGTTTAGTGATATGGGAATGGAAATAACAAGTGAGGCTATGCAGGTTCATGGTGGTTATGGGTACACAAAAGACCAAGGAATAGAACAATTATATAGAGATAATAGAATCACACCTATTTATGAAGGAACAAATTCAATCCAAGCAGCAGATTTGGTTTTTAGAAAATTAGTAAATAAAAATGGTGATATAATTGATAAGTATTTGGAATTAATCAAAAATGATTGCAGTATTGAAAATGAAAAATTAAAACCTTTTATAAAAGAATTAAAAACACACCTAGAAATCTTATCTACTTTTACCGTTTGGATTAAAGAAAAAGTACAAAACTCAAAAGATGATGCAAGTGCAGCATGCAATGACTATTTAAAAGCATTGGGTTTTGTATCCATAGCGCATGCGTGGATAAAAGTTTTAGAAGTAAGTTTTAAAGATTATGAACAAAACAAAGACTTTTATGAAGATAAAATACAAACTGCAAATTTTTATTTTAAAAGAGTTTTACCAAGAGTCGAAAGTCATTTTAAAACTGCTACATCAGGAAGTGACTATATAATGAATTTTAAATTCAGTTAATATGAGTCATTACAATACAAATTTAGATAAAAATGAAGCTAATTATGTTCCTCTTTCTCCTTTAACATTTTTAGAAAGAACTAGAGATATATATCCAAATTATGAAGCCTTAGTTTATGAAAGTAGGTCGTATACCTGGGGAGAGGTTTATAATAGATGTGTTAAGTTTGCTAGTGCACTAGATAAATTGGGCGTAAAAACTGGAGACACAGTTTCTATAATGGCTTTCAATACACCGGAAATTTTTGAAGCCCATTATTCAATACCAATGGTAGGAGCAGTAATTAATGCAATCAATACAAGACTAGACCCCAATACAGTAAGTTATATTTTACAGCATAGTGATGCAAAGGTTTTAATTGTAGATAGACAATTTCATGATGTAATTGAGAAGGCTTTAAAGAATGTTAAAAATAAAATTACAATTATTGATATAGAGGACCAAGACATAGATACAAGTTCTTTTAAAAAAATAGGAGAACTTGAATATGAAAGTTTTTTAAATACAGGTGATGAAAATTACGAATGGAAAAAGCCAAAAGATGAATGGGAAGCAATTTCATTAAGTTATACATCTGGAACCACTGGAAATCCAAAAGGAGTAGTTTATCATCACAGAGGCTCATATTTGATGTCAACAGGCAGCGCCACAGCTTGGAATATGCCTAATAAACTAAATTTTTTATGTGTTGTGCCAATGTTTCATTGTAATGGGTGGTGCTATCCTTGGACACTAGCAATGCTACATGCAAGAGTAATTTGTTTAAGAAACATCGATGTAAAAAAGATGTTTGAATTAATTGATAAATATGAAGTAACTCATTTTGGTGGAGCCCCAATTGTATTAAATATGATTGTTAATGCTCCAAAAGAAGATCAAAAAACTTTAAAAAAAAAAGTAAATGTTTTGACTGCAGGTGCACCGCCACCAAGCATCATCTTTGAAAAAATGGAAAACCTTGGCTTTGAAGTGATGCATGTTTATGGATTAACGGAAACTTATGGTCATATGTTGCAGTGTGCATGGAATGAAGATTGGAATTCTTTAGAAAAAGATAAAAAGAATGAAATCAAAGCAAGGCAAGGTGTAAGGTACCCAAACACAGAGGGTGCTATTGTAATGGATCCAGAAACGATGAAGCCAGTACCCAAAGATGGAAAAACCATGGGTGAAATTATGATCAGAGGAAATATTGTAATGAAGGGTTATTATAAGGATAAAGAGGCAACAGATAAATCAATGGCAGGTGGATGGTTTCATTCAGGAGATTTAGCCGTGACCCATCCTGATGGATATATAAAAATTCAAGATAGATCTAAAGATATTATTATTTCTGGAGGAGAAAATATTTCTTCAATAGAAATTGAAAATGCAATTGCAAAACACCCTTCAGTTTCTTTAGCAGCCGTAGTTGCTAAGCCAGATGAAAAATGGGGAGAAACACCTTGTGCTTTTGTTGAATTAATTAAAGATAAGCCAGCAACTGAAAAAGAAATAATAGATTTTTGTAGAGAAACATTGGCAGGATTCAAAATCCCTAAAAGTGTTATTTTTTGTGATTTACCAAAAACTTCAACAGGAAAAATCCAAAAATTTGAACTAAGAAAAAAAGTTAAGGAATTAAGTTGATCTTTCAGGTAGACAATAAGAATGTCTTTGTATCAAATTCAGGTCAAGGTATTGATAAAAAAAAAGTCACAATAGTTTTAATTCATGGAAGTGGTCTTTCACATATTGTTTGGTCTTTAACAGAGCAGTATTTATCAAATCAAAATTATAATGTTTTAGCAATTGATTTACCTGGTCATGGAAATTCTGAGGGTGATTGTTTAAAATCGATAGAAGAAATTTCAGATTGGTTAGAAAAAGTTTTTAAAGAACTTAATGTTTCTGAATTAACAATAATAGGTCATTCCCAAGGGTGTTTGGAAGCATTGGAATATTATTCAAGATATCCAAAAAGAGTTAAAAATTTAATATTTATTGGTGGTTCTTATAGAATGTCCGTTAATCAAGATTTAATAGATCTTGCTGAGAGTGGAGATGATAAAGCAGTTAAATTAATGATGAAATGGAGCTATGAAAACTCTAAAAAGTTCATTGGAGGTAATCCTGTAGAAAAAATTATTAATTCTTCAAGAGATATTAGGGAGGTTTTAGCCATTGATCTTGTAGCTTGTAATAATTATAAAAATGGATCTGAGGCTTTAAAATCAATCAAGTGTCCCACATTATTTATTTTTGGTGAACTAGATAAGATGGTTAACCTTGAAAAAGGCAAGAAATTTGCTGAACTTATTCCTAATTCAAAAACTCATATAATAAAAGAATGTGGACATATGATTATGTTTGAAAAAGCTTTTGAAATGAGAGAAAAGATCTCTGAATTTTTAAAAAAATGAAAAACTTTTCAATAGCAAAATCTAGAAGATTAAGAAGTACTCCTTATACTGCAAGAATAGAGAAACAAGGGGTTACAGCATACACAATTTATAATCATATGCTGTTACCTGCTGCATTTGGATCAATAGAAAATAGTTACAAACATTTAAAAGAGCATGTTCAAGTATGGGATGTTGCTGCAGAAAGACAAGTAGAAATATCAGGAAAAGACTCTGCAGAATTAGTACAATTGATGACATGTAGAGATTTATCAAAATCTAAAATTGGAAGATGTTATTATTGTCCAATAATAGATGAAAATGGAAATTTAGTTAATGATCCAGTTGTTCTAAAGCTGGATGAAAATAGATGGTGGCTATCAATAGCAGACTCGGATGTAATCTTTTTTGCCAAAGGTTTAGCATTTGGACATAAATTTGATGTTAAAATTATAGAACCAGTGGTGGATATAATGGCAATACAGGGTCCGAAATCATTTGCATTAATGGAAAAAGTTTTTGGAAAAAAAATTACTGAACTAAAATTCTTTGGATTTGATTATTTCGATTTTGAAGGGACAAAGCATCTTATAGCAAGGTCAGGATGGTCTAAGCAAGGTGGATATGAAGTTTATGTTCAAAATACAGAGTCAGGACAAAAATTGTACGACTATCTTTTTGAAGTTGGAAAAGAATTTAATGTAGGACCTGGGTGCCCAAACTTAATAGAGAGAATTGAGAGTGCATTACTATCTTATGGAAATGATTTTGATAACAGTGATAATCCATTTGAATGTGGTTTTGATCAATATGTTAGTTTGGATAGTGATATAAATTTTTTAGGAAAAGATAAACTAAAAGAAGTTAAATCAAAAGGAGCCCAAAAGAAGTTAATGGGTATTAAAATTGATATAAAAGAAATTAGTCTCACAGGATCAAAAAATTTATATGATGAGAAAAATAATATAATTGGTGAATTAAGATCGGCTTGTTATTCACCTCATTTTCAAATGGTTATTGGAATAGCAATGATCCAGAAGTCCTACTGGGAAGTATCTCAAACCTTTAAAATTCAAATAAATGATAACACTTTTCGTGGAAAAGTTTGCGATTTACCCTTCATCTAGTATAAAAGCCTAATAACATCATGAATATAGCAATTGTAGGAGCCACAGGTAATGTTGGAAGAAAAATTCTCGAAGTTCTAGAGAGAAAAAAACTTCCTATAAAAGAACTATTTTTAGTTGCTTCACCAAGAAGTGTTGGTCAAAAAATAGATTTTAGTGGCAAAGAACATGAGGTCTTTAACCTTGAAACATTTGATTTTTCAAAAATTAAAATTACTTTCTTTGCGGCAGGTGGAAAAATTTCGGAACAATATGCTTTAAAAGCAGCAAGGCACTCAATAGTTATAGATAATTCTAGTTTTTTTAGAATGGATCCTGATGTGCCATTAATTGTTCCACAGGTAAATCCAGAAGCAATTAAGAGTATGAAAAAAAATATAATTGCTAACCCTAATTGTTCAACAGCTCAGTTAGTAATTGCTCTTAAACCGTTACATGACTTATTCAATATTGTACGAATAGTTGTTTCGACATATCAGTCTGTTTCAGGTGGTGGCAAAGACCCTATGGATGAACTAATAGAACAAACTAAATCATCTCTAGAAAATAAAGAAATTAAACCTAGAAATTTTACTAAACAAATCGCTTTTAATGCCATTCCTCACATCGATGTTTTTGCAGGTGATGGTTATACTAAAGAAGAATTAAAAATGACTAATGAAACTAAAAAAATTCTTGGTGACAAAATAGAATTAACAGCAACATGTGTAAGAGTTCCAGTTATGGTTTCTCATGCGGAGTCAGTAAATATTCAATTTGAAAAATCATTTTCTTTAGAAAAAGTTAGAGACACTCTTAGTAAAGCAAAGGGCTGTAAAGTTTACGATAAAAGAGAAGATGGAGGATATAGTACTCCAATTGAAGCAGAAGGTAGAGACGAAACTTATATTTCAAGAATAAGAGAAGATAAAACTAACAAGAATTCATTAAACTTATGGATTGTTTCTGATAATTTACTTAGAGGAGCGGCATTGAATGCTGTTGAAATTGCAGAAACTTTAATTAAAAATAATCTTAATGGAAAATAATAATCCTTTATCACCACATATTCAGATCTACAGATGGCATATATCTTCTTTAGTATCTATTTCACATAGAATTACAGGAATAATAAATATAGCTGCCATAACAATAATTTGTTTTTGGATTGCATCCTTACTACTAGGTGAAAATAGTTATGAGTTTACTAAGGTATTTTTAAATTCTATTTTAGGAAAATTCATAATTTTAGGTTTAACATGGTCATTTAGTTTCCAGATATTAAGTGAAATAAGACATTTAATTATGGACCTAGGATATGGATTTGAATTAAAAGTAACAAAGATAACGGGTTTAATCGTGATCATTGGTTCATTTTTTTTAACAATTTTAATTTATTTAATTGGAAAGCAATTTATTTAGTATGAATAACGTGACTAAAAAATGGCTATTAATGAGAGTAAGTTCTGTGGTGTTGATACCATTAATGACATGGTTTATTTTAAATTTAGTTTCAGTTTTCAATAAAGATTATGTTGATATTGTTAATTTTTTTTCAAATCAGCCATCTAAATTTTTAGTTTCTTTGTTGTTAGTTTTTGCCTATTTTTTTTCAGCTTTAAGTATTAGTGAGGTATTTGAAGATTATATACAGGATGAAAAAATCAAAAATGTCGCAAACAAAACTTTGAATATATTTGCTATAATAATTCCCTTAATTACAATTATAATAATATTTAATTTAAATACATGAGTTCATATAAAATTATAGATCATGAATACGATGTTATCGTACTTGGTGCAGGAGGCTCAGGCTTAAGAGCTGCTGTTGGTTTAAGTGAAGCTGGTTTAAAGACAGCCTGTATTTCAAAAGTATTTCCAACAAGAAGTCATACCTCTGCTGCTCAAGGAGGAATTTCTGCATCTTTAGGGAATATGGGCGAAGATGATTGGCGTTGGCATATGTATGATACTGTCAAAGGTGCTGACTGGTTAGGTGACCAAGATAGTATAGAGTATCTTTGTAAAGAAGCTCCAGCAGCTGTTATAGAATTAGAAAAATATGGAGTTCCATTTAGTAGAACTGATGATGGTAAAATTTACCAAAGACCTTTTGGTGGAATGACAAAAAATTATGGCAATGGAATTGTTCAAAGAACATGCGCAGCCGCAGATAGAACTGGACATGCAATACTTCATACCCTTTATGGACAAGCTTTAAAACATAACACTGAATTTTTTATTGAATACTTCGCTCTAGATTTATTAATGAAAGATGGTGAATGCAAAGGTCTTATTGCTTGGAATTTAAATGATGGAACAATTCATAGATTTAGAGCTCATAGTACAATAATTGCAACAGGTGGTTATGGAAAAGCTTATTATTCTGCAACTTCAGCACACACTTGTACTGGAGATGGAAATGCAATGGTTTTAAGAGCAGGTTTACCATTACAAGATATGGAATTTGTACAATTTCACCCAACAGGAATTTATGGACATGGAACTTTAATTTCTGAAGGTGTTAGAGGAGAAGGGGGCTATTTAGTTAATTCAAAAGGTGAAAGATTTATGGAGCGTTATGCACCAAAAGCTAAAGACTTAGCATCTAGAGATGTAGTAAGTAGATCAATGTCAATTGAGATTAATGAAGGAAGAGGTGTG
Source organism: Candidatus Pelagibacter sp. Uisw_106 (assembly GCF_047724975.1). Lineage (GTDB taxonomy): Bacteria > Pseudomonadota > Alphaproteobacteria > Pelagibacterales > Pelagibacteraceae > Pelagibacter. Next base: position 1,214,375 of record NZ_CP159819.1, on the reverse strand, counting down.
GGTAAAGAACAGGATCATGTTCACTTACACTTAAGTCATTTAGACAAAAGTATTATTGAAAGTAGACTTCCAGGAATAACTGAAGCAGCAAGATTATTTGCAAATGTTGATGTAACTAAAGAGCCAATACCTGTAGTTCCCACTGTTCATTACAATATGGGAGGTATCCCAACAAATTATAAAGCCGAAGTATTAACAGGAAACGATTCTGAAACAGTTCCAGGATTAATGGCAATTGGTGAGGCTGCCTGTGTTTCTGTTCATGGAGCGAATAGATTAGGGTCTAATTCTTTAATTGACCTAGTTGTATTTGGAAGAGCTGCAGCTAGAAGAGCTGCAGAACTTGTAAAACCAGGAACTCCACACGAGGATATAGGAGAGACTGAAACAGAAAAATGCTTAGAAAGATTTGATAAATTAAGAAACTCTAATGGTGAAAATAGTACTGCAGAACTTAGACTTTCAATGCAAAAAACTATGCAATCAAAGTGTGCTGTTTTTAGAACAGAAAAAACACTTAAAGAGGGTGTTGATGATATTAGAAAAGCATACGATGGAATGGAATCAATTTCTGTAAAAGATAAGTCGCTTGTTTTTAACACCGATTTAGTGGAAACATTGGAGTTTGATAATTTGATAAGACAGGCAATTACAACAGTGGACTCCGCTTATAATAGACAAGAGAGTAGAGGTGCACATGCAAGAGAAGATTTCCCAAAAAGAGATGATGAAAAATTTATGCAACACACTATTGCTTGGTGCAATGGAAAAGATTCAAAAATTGGCTATAGACCAGTTACTAAAACAACTTTAACAAATGAAGTTCAATACTTTCCACCACAAGAAAGAGTTTATTAGTGGTTCAAATAAATTTACCTAAAAATTCAGAAGTTCAAAAAGGTATCTATTATCAGGATAAAACTGGATCAAAAAATATCAGAAAAGTAAATGTTTATAGATGGGATCCCTCAAATGGAGAAAACCCAAGAGAGGATACTTATGAAGTTGATATGGATAACTGTCCTTCAAAAGTATTAGATATTTTAAATAAGATTAAAAACGAAATTGACCCATCATTGGCTTATCGGAGATCTTGCGCACATGGTGTTTGTGGATCTTGTGCAATGAATATGGATGGTAAAAATGGTTTAGCATGTACAAAACCTCACTCAGAAATTGAAGGAGATATAAATATTTATCCACTACCTCATCTAAAAGTTAAAAAAGATTTAATTGGGGACTTAAGTGGATTGTATAAACAATACGAATCAATTGAGCCTTGGTTGAAAACAAATACAAAAGTTGAAACTACAGAAATTATTCAATCTCAAAAAGATAGAAAAAAATTAGATGGTGCATACGAATGTATCATGTGTGCATGTTGCTCCACTTCTTGTCCAAGCTATTGGTGGAATGAGGATAAATTTTTAGGTCCTGCAGTTTTGCTTCAAGCTTATAGGTGGATAGTAGATAGTAGAGATGATGAAAGAAAAGAGAGATTAAAAAAAGTAGCTGATGAACTTAAGTTGTATAGATGTCATACTATTATGAATTGCACCAATGCTTGTCCTAAGGGATTAAATCCAGCAAAAGCCATAGCTGAATTGAAAAAAATGCTTGCAACAAGCTAATTACCCCTTTAAATAACACCATTCATGAATTTATTAGAACATTTTGTTGGTGGAAAGCTAATTTCAGGCTCATCTGACAGAAAAAGCAAAATTTTTAACCCCGCAACAGGCGAACAAGAGTCAGAGGTAAGACTGGCTAATAAAGCAGATCTCGACCAGGCTGTAGAAGTTGCACAAAAAGCTTTTGAAACTTGGTCACAAAAACCTCCCCTTCAAAGAGCAAGAGTGATGTTCAAATTTAAAGAGTTAATAGAAAAAAATACCGATGAACTTACAAAATTAATAGTTTCAGAACATGGTAAAGTTTATGAAGATGCCAAAGGTTCTTTAACAAGAGGACTAGAAGTAGTTGAGTTTGCATGTGGAATTCCACATTTACTTAAAGGAGAATTTTCAGAGAATGTAGGAACAAATGTTGATAGCTGGTCTATGCGTCAGCCTCTTGGAGTTGTTGCTGGTATTACACCTTTTAATTTTCCAGCGATGGTACCGATGTGGATGTTCCCTTTAGCTATTGCATGTGGAAATACATTTATTTTAAAACCATCAGAAAAAGACCCATCTTGTCCACTAAGATTAGCAGAATTGCTAACAGAAGCAGGACTACCAGATGGTGTTTTTAATGTTGTTAATGGAGATAAAGAGTCTGTTGATGCAATTTTAATAAACAAAGATATCAAAGCTGTAAGCTTTGTAGGCTCAACACCAATTGCAAAATATATTTATGAAAATTCTGCAAAAAATGAAAAAAGAGTTCAAGCTTTAGGTGGTGCAAAAAATCATTTAGTAGTAATGCCTGACTGTGACCTTGATGGTGCGGTAAATGGATTAATGGGTGCTGCATACGGTTCAGCAGGTGAAAGATGTATGGCGCAATCAGTAGCAGTAGCTGTAGGTGATATAGGTAATGAGTTAGTTGCCCGTTTATCAAAAAAAGCTGAAGCATTAAAGGTAGGACCTGGTATGGATAAAACAACTGAGATGGGTCCACTAATTACAAAAGAACATTTAGAAAAAGTAAAAAGTTATGTTGATCTTGGAGTTGAAGAAGGTGCCAAATTAGTTGTTGATGGAAGAAATATAAAACTTCAAGGATATGAAAATGGTTTCTTTATAGGTGGTTGTTTATTTGACCATGTTAAAAAAGATATGAGAATTTATAAAGAAGAAATATTTGGACCTGTTTTATCAGTCATAAGAGTTAAAACTTTTGAAGAAGCAACAAAACTAATTAATGATCATGAGTATGGTAATGGAGTAAGCATTTACACAAGAGATGGTGATGCTGGAAGAACGTTTGCTAGTAAAATTCAAGTTGGTATGGTTGGGATTAATGTTCCAATACCTGTACCAATGGCATTCCATAGTTTTGGTGGATGGAAAAGATCATTATTTGGAGATAGTGCAATGCATGGAGCTGAAGGAATTAAATTTTATACAAAGCTTAAAACAGTAACATCAAGATGGCCTTCTGGAATACGATCTAATGCAGAATTTGTCATGCCAACAATGAAATAAGGAAAAAATGAAAAAAATATCTTTAATAGGAGCAGGTCAAATTGGGGGCACTCTTGCTCACTTAATAGGAACTAAAGAAGTGGCTGATGAGGTGGTACTTTTTGATGTTGCAAGTGGCATAGCTAAAGGAAAAGCTCTAGACATAGCTCAATCTTCCTCCGTTGATGGTTTTAATGTGAAATTTTCAGGTACAGACAATTATGAAGATATAAAAGATTCAGATGTAATAATAATCACTGCAGGAGTCCCAAGAAAACCAGGAATGAGCAGAGATGATTTACTAGGTATTAATTTAAAAATTATTAAGCAAGTAGCAGAAGGCATTAAAAAAAATGCACCCAATGCATTTGTTATATGTATCACTAATCCGTTAGACGTCATGGTGATGGCCTTTCAAAAATTTTCAGGCTTACCAGCAAATAAAGTAGTTGGAATGGCAGGAATTTTAGACAGCTCAAGATTTAAATTATTTTTATCTCTAGAGTTAAGTGTTCCTGTAAAAGAAATTGAAGCAATGGTTATGGGAGGTCATGGAGACTCAATGGTTCCCATGCCAAGATTGACAAAAGTTTCAGGTAAACCATTACTAGACTTAGTTAAAGAAGGAAAAATATCCCCAGAAAGATTAGAAGAAATTAACCAAAGAACTAGAGATGGAGGAGCTGAGATTGTTAAATATTTAGAAAAAGGTTCTGCATTTTATGCGCCAGCAGCTTCGGGAGTGCAGATGGCAGAAGCATATTTAAAAGATGAAAAAAAATTACTTCCATGTGCAGTTCATTTAAATGGAGAATATGGAGTTAGCAATGTTTATGCTGGTGTACCAGTAATAATTGGCAAAGAGGGTGTTGAAAAAATAGAGCAAATAGATTTGGATGAAAAAGAAAAAAAAGAATTTATGCACTCGATAGATGCTGTGAAAGCATTATGGGAAGCTGCATCAAAAATAGATCCAGATCTATCTAAATAAATCATGAATATTCATGAACACCAAGCAAAAAAAATCCTAAAAAAATATGGGGCAGTTGTGCCTGAAGGTGTTTTTGGTTTCACAGTTGATGAATTGCTTGAAAAAGCAAAATCATTAAAAACAGAAAAGTTTGTATTGAAAGCACAAATCCATGCTGGTGGAAGAGGTAAAGCAGGAGGTGTAAAAATTTTAGATACTATTGAAGAGCTAGGCGCTGCAGCAAAAGAATTATTGGGAAAAACACTTGTAACACACCAAACTGGCCCTGAAGGCAGAGAGGTAAAAAGATTATACGTGGAAGTATCTTCCAATATAGATAAAGAATTTTATTTATCCTGCTTAATTGACAGAGCTAGTTCAAAAATTGTATTTATTTCCAGCGATCAAGGTGGAATGGATATTGAAGAGGTTGCGGATAAAACACCTGAAAAAATTATAACAACAAAAGTAGATATTGTTAATGAAATTTCAGATGCTGATTGTGAGAAGATAATTAAAATTTATAGCTTAACCGATGATGCTAAAAAACAAGCAATAGCACTAATTAAATCAGTATATAGTATGTTTATAGGTACAGATGCTAATATGGTTGAGGTTAACCCATTAATATTAACTGAAGAAAAGAATATAATCTGCTTAGACGCAAAGGTTAATTTTGATTCTAACGCGCTATTTAGACATCCTGAAATTATAGAGTTAAGAGATTTAAATGAAGAAGATCCTGCAGAAATAAAAGCGAGCAAACATGATCTTGCTTATATAAAATTAGATGGAAGTATTGGTTGTATGGTTAATGGAGCAGGTTTAGCAATGGCAACAATGGATATAATTAAATTATATGGTGAAGAGCCAGCAAATTTTCTAGATGTTGGTGGTGGAGCTTCAAAAGAAAAAGTTTCTGCTGCGTTAAAAATAATTCTTTCAGATAAAAACGTTAAAGGCATATTAATAAACATTTTTGGTGGAATAATGAGATGTGATGTTCTTGCTCAAGGTGTTGTTGATGCTGCTAAAGAGATAAATATAAGCGTTCCTTTAGTAGTTAGACTTGCAGGAACAAACTTTAAAGAAGGAAAAGAAATTTTAGATAATTCAGGATTAAAATTAATTTCAGCAGAAAATTTAGATGATGCTGCAAAAAAAATAGTAGAGGCTATAAAATAGAATGTCAGTTTTAATTAATAAAAATACAAAAGTTATATGTCAAGGTTTTACAGGTGCACATGGTACTTTTCATTCTGAACAAGCATTAAAATATGGAACAAATCTTGTAGGTGGAGTTACTCCCAAAAAAGGAGGACAAAAACATCTTGAACGTCCAGTATTTAATACTGTAGCTGAAGCTAAAAAAGAAGTTGGTGCTGATGCAACCATGATTTATGTGCCAGCAAAATTTGCAGCAGCAGCTATAATAGAAGCTATTGATGCATCTATCGAGCTTATAGTTTGTATTACTGAAGGTATACCAATTCAAGATATGCTTCGTGTTAAACAAAAACTAAATAATTCAAAAAGCAGATTGATAGGACCTAATTGTCCAGGAATAATTACTCCTGATGAATGTAAAATTGGAATTATGCCTGGAAATATTCACAAGAAAGGTTCTGTGGGAATTGTTTCAAGATCTGGAACTTTAACTTATGAAGCAGTTGCACAAACAACTGAAAACGGGTTAGGACAATCCACTTGTATAGGTATTGGTGGAGATCCAATAAATGGAACAAACTTTATTGATTGTTTAGACTTATTTTTAAATGATGATGAGACTGAATCTATTCTTATGATAGGAGAAATTGGTGGTTCTGCAGAAGAAGAAGCAGCTGAATTTGTTAAAAACCACAAAATAAAAAAGCCTATAGTTGGATTTGTAGCTGGAATAACAGCACCCCCTGGAAGAACTATGGGGCACGCAGGAGCTATTATCTCAGGTGGTAAGGGTGGAGCAGAAGATAAGATTAAAAAAATGGAAGAATGTGGGATTACAATTGCAAAATCGCCATCTGAGCTAGGTAAAACATTATTTAATAAATTATCTAATTGAAAATTATTTTTCTGATATTATATCAATAAAATAGATGTCATCATCAAAAAATCTCGAATTCGAAAAAACGTCATTTCTTAGTAAATCAAATAGTACATTTATAGAACAAATGTATTTAAAATTTATCAATAAAGACAAAGATCTTCCTGAAAGTTGGCAGCATTACTTTGAGGGTATAGGTGAAGATTTAAGCATGATTGCTAAGGAAATTAATGGACCATCATGGGGTATTAAACAAAAAATTGATATTGATGAAATTGAAAAAAGGATCGAAGAAGATGAAAAAAAAATTTCTAATGCAAGTGATGATGCAAAAGTTAATTCAAAAGATTTAATCAAAAGCAATCTTAACTCAATTAGAGCTGTTGCATTAATTAGAGCCTATAGACAAAGGGGACATTTATTAGCAAAGCTTGACCCACTTGGAATGATGAAAACGGAGTATTTAGATGAATTACATCCTGAATATTACGGGTTCAAAAAAGAAAATTATAATGAAAAAATTTATTTAGATGGTGTGATAAATAAAGAGCACTCTACTGTAAAAGAAATATTAAGTTTTTTAAACAAAACTTATTGTGGGCCAATTGGTTATGAATACATGCATATATCAAACCCAACTGAAAGAAAATGGCTGAGAGATAGAATTGAGCAGGATGAGAACTTTCTTCAATTTACGAAGAATGGTAAAGAAGCTATTTTAAATAAACTTATTCAAGCTGAGGGATTTGAAAAATTTTTACATACAAAATATGTTGGTACAAAAAGATTTGGACTAGATGGGGGAGAAAGCTTAATCCCAGCTTTAGAACAAATTATTAAAATTGCTGGTCAATCAGAAGCTAAAGAAGTTAAAATTGGAATGTCTCACAGAGGTAGGCTCAATGTGCTAGCAAACGTTTTACAAAAATCATACAAAAGAATATTCAATGAATTTGCGGGAGACGTTCAATCAACAGGAGAAGAAGGAGCGGGAGACGTAAAATACCATTTAGGAGCATCGTCGGATAGAAAATTTGATGGAAATTCTATACATGTTGGTCTTACAGATAACCCTTCACACTTAGAAGCAGTTAATCCTGTTGTATTAGGACAGACAAGAGGAAAACAATTTTTTCATGAAGATAAAGAAAGAAATAAAGTTTTACCTATTTTAATACATGGTGATGCAGCATTTGCAGGCCAAGGTGTTGTGGCTGAATGTTTTGCAATGTCTGGCTTACCTGGCCATAATACAGGTGGAACAATTCATTTTATTGTTAATAATCAAATAGGTTTTACTACAAGCCCAAGGTTTGCAAGATCATCACCATATCCATCAGATGTTGCAAAAATGGTAGATGCCCCAATACTTCACGTAAATGGTGATGACCCAGAAGCAGTTGTTTATGCGACAAGAATTGCAACAGAATTTAGATTAAAATTTAACAGAGACGTTGTTGTTGATATAATCTGCTACAGAAGGTTTGGTCATAATGAAGGAGATGAACCTTCATTTACTCAACCATTAATGTATAAAAAAATTAGATCACACCCTACACCAGTAGAAGTATATGGAAGCAAATTAATAAATGAAAATACACTTTCAGGGGATGAACTTAAAAGGTTTAAAACTGAATTTAAAAGCTTACTAGATGATCAATATAAAAATGCAAAAGATTATAAGCCAAAAATTGAATGGTATGAGGGAAGTTGGTCAAGATATAAACCAGAAAAAGGAAAAGATAAAAGGGGTGTAAGTGGTTTTGAACAGAAAAAACTTTTGGAAATTTCAGAAAAAATTAATTCAACACCAGAGGAATTAAATTTACACAAAACTATAATTAAAATTTTAAATACAAGAAGAGCATCAGTATTAGATGGAAAAGGTATAGATTGGTCAACAGCTGAAGCTTTGGCATTTGGCTCATTATTAGAAGAAGGTTATCCAGTGAGATTAGTTGGACAAGATTCAGGAAGGGGAACGTTTAGTCAAAGACACTCAGTTCTAAGAAATCAAGAAGATAACTCCAGATATGTTCCGCTAAATAATATTTCAAAAGTTCAAAAACGATATGAAATAGTAGATAGTTTTTTATCAGAATTAGCAGTTTTAGGTTTTGAATATGGTTATAGTTTAGTTCAGCCAAACACCCTAACAATGTGGGAAGCACAATTTGGTGATTTTGCAAATGGCGCACAAGTAGTAATAGATCAATTTATTGCATCTGGAGAGAGAAAATGGACAAGGGCATCTGGGTTAGTAATGCTTCTGCCTCATGGCTATGAAGGCCAAGGACCAGAGCACTCTTCAGCAAGACTAGAAAGGTTTTTACAACTATGTGCTAATGATAATATGCAGGTAGTAAATTGTACAACACCAGCAAACTATTTTCATGCTTTAAGACGTCAAATGCATAGAGAATTTAGAAAGCCCTTAATAATAATGACTCCAAAATCTTTATTAAGAAACAAGCATTGTGTTTCAAATATAGAAGACTTTGATAAAGATACATTTTTCCACAGAATTTTATGGGATCATGCACTAGATGAAGAAAATGGATTTATAAGATTAAAAGAAAGCTCAAAAATTAAAAAAGTAATTCTATGTTCAGGAAAGGTTTATTTTGATCTACTAGATGCTAGAGAGAAATTGAAAAAGGATGATGTAGTGTTGTACAGAGTTGAACAACTTTATCCTTTTCCAGTTAAAAGTTTAGTTAAAGAAATCAAAAAGTATGCAAAAAATGCTAAATTTTATTGGTGCCAGGAAGAACCAAAAAATATGGGAGCATGGTTCTCTGTGAGGGACTATATACAATGGACATTAGAAACTATTAACGCTAATAATAAGGAAATTTCTTATATAGGAAGAAGTCCAGATGCATCTCCTGCAACAGGGTTTGCAAAAAGGCATATTTCACAACAGCAAGAAATTATTAACAAGGTTTTTGAATAAAAATGAGTGAAAAAATTTTAGTACCAGTTCTAGGAGAAAGTATTATTGAGGCGACAGTCGCTAAGTGGCTTAAGCAAGAGGGTGATACAGTTGCAGCTGACGAGGCAATTGTAGAACTAGAAACTGATAAGGTTAATTTAGAAGTTCCGTCTCCCATAGATGGAGTTTTATCTGAAATAAATTCAAAAGATGGTGAAACCGTAGAAGTAGGAGCTCTTCTTGGTACGATAAGTCAAAATGGAACTCAACCATCTGAAAAAAAAATAATTACAAAAATTGAACCTAAAAAAACTGAAAATAATGTAGTTAATTTAGAAATTAAAAAAGAAGCTCCTAAAGTCTTTAAAGAACCTGAAGAGGAAGAACCTTTAATATTAACCAATGAGGTTAAAGAAAAGAAAACTGATTCTTCAAATAAAAATAATGAAATACTTTCACCTGCTGTAAGAAAAATTGTAGTTGAAAATAAAATTGATTTAAAAAAAGTTAGCGGCTCTGGTAAAGAGGGTAGAATTCTTAAAGGTGACATAATTAGTATGATGGGAGAAAACCCACAGCCATCGGAAAGAAAAATTAAATATGGTCAAGAAGAGAGAATTAAAATGTCTAGGCTTAGACAGACAATTGCAAAAAGATTAAAACAAGCACAAGAAAATGCAGCATTATTAACAACCTTTAATGAAGTAGATATGACTGGCATAATGGAAATGAGAAAAGAGAACCAGGAAGATTTCCAAGGCAGATATGGAATTAAATTAGGGTTTATGTCATTTTTTGTAAAAGCATGTGTTGCTGCACTAAAAATATATCCATCAGTTAATGCTGAAATTGATGGAGATGAAATTATTTATAAAAATTATTATAATATGAGTTTTGCAGTAGGAACTGAAAAAGGATTAGTAGTACCAGTATTAAGAGATGCTGATCAATTATCATTTGCTGATATCGAAAAAAATATTAAAACTATTTCTGAAAAAGCAAGAGATGGAAAAATAACCATAGAAGACCTTCAGGGTGGAACCTTTACAATTAGTAATGGTGGAGTTTATGGCTCAATGTTATCTACTCCAATATTAAATTTACCTCAATCTGGCGTGCTAGGTATGCATAATATAGTCGAAAGACCAATAGTAGTTGATGGTGAGATTAAAATTAGACCTATTATGTATCTTGCCTTGTCTTATGATCACAGAATTATAGATGGAAAAGAGTCGGTATCATTCTTAAAAATGGTTAAAGAAAACTTAGAGGATCCAAGAAGGTTATTTTTAAATATTTAAATGTCAGATAAATTTCAAGCAGTTGTAATAGGTGGTGGTCCAGGAGGTTATGTCTGTGCAATAAGATTGGCACAATTGGGACTTAAAACAGCATGTATAGAATCAAGAGGTTCATTAGGTGGAACTTGTTTAAATGTTGGTTGTATACCTTCTAAAAATTTATTAAATATTTCTGAAAATTATCATAAAGCACAAAATTTTTCTAAACTTGGCATAGAAGTGGGTGAGGTAAAACTTAATCTTCAAAAAATGATGCAAAATAAGGATAAAGCAGTAACAATATTGACTAAAGGTGTAGAATTTTTATTTAAGAAAAATAAAGTCACTTATTTTAAGGGCACTGGAAGCCTTAAATCTGCAAATAAAATCTCAATATTAAATGATCAAAAAAAAGAAACTATAATTGAAGCAGATAAAACTGTAATTAGCACAGGATCTGTTCCTACCACATTACCAGGAATTGAATTTGATGAAAAAATAATTGTATCCTCAACAGGAGCATTAACTTTAGAAACTGTACCAAAAAAAATGGTTGTAGTCGGTGGTGGTTACATAGGATTAGAGATGGGATCTGTTTGGTCTAGATTAGGTGCAGAAGTGCATGTAGTTGAATTTTTAGATCATATTACTCCTGGTATGGATAGAGAAATATCTACAGAGTTTATGAAAATATTAAAGAAACAAGGAATTAACTTCCACATGCAAACTAAAGTAGAGGGAATTACTAAAAACACCAATGGAGCTAGTGTTTCAACGTCTGACAAAGACGGAAAAAAAGTAGATTTTGATTGTGATGTGGTTCTTATATCTGTTGGTAGAAAACCCAATACAACTAACTTAAATTTAGAAGCAATTGGTGTTGAGTTAGATGAAAAGAAAAGAATTAAAACTGACAAAGCATTTCAAACAAATATTAAGAATATATATGCTATTGGAGATGTAATTGATGGACCGATGCTAGCTCACAAAGCTGAAGACGAAGGTATTGCAGTTGCAGAAAATATCGCAGGACAATCAGGACATGTTAATTATGATATTATTCCTGGAGTTGTATACACAACACCAGAAGTTGCTTCAATTGGAAAAACAGAAGAGCAATTAAAAAAAGCAAATATAAAATACAAAATTGGTAAATTTTCATTTATGGCAAATTCAAGAGCCAAAGCAATTGATGAAGCAGAAGGTTTTGTAAAAATCCTAGCTGATGAAAAAACAGATAGAGTTTTAGGAGCACATATTATTGGACCTCATGCAGGTGAATTAATTGGAGAAATTGGAGTTGCAATGGAGTTTGGTGCTAGTGCTGAAGATATCGCAAGAACATGTCATGCACATCCAACATTCTCAGAAGCTGTAAAAGAAGCAGCTTTATCAGTAGATAAAAGAGCAATACACTCTTAATTAATTTCTATCTCTAAACCTATATTCTAAAGCATTTACAAATACTGTGCTTTTAAAGAGTGTTCACCTTTTGTGGACTCACTTGGCGTTGTATTTGTTAGAGCGTGTTAGGATATTTCTTGGTTCATTCTTGGTTCAAACCCAGAAATGCTCTTGGTTCATTCTTGGTTCATGAGTGTATTGTTGTTTCGCTCTAGGGTGTATTTTATCAATAACAATTATTAGTGTTAAATTTTGACACCTTTAAAATATTGATAATCGTTACTGTGTAGTGATAATTTATCTTTATGAAGTATTCAAAAATATACCTAACAATTTCTCTAGTTTGGATAATAGTTGTGGGTTATTTAGTTTGGGCCAACGGTTTATATGCAAGAGGTGACAAAAGTTTTAGATTAGATGAATGGATCTGGTTTGGTATCGTTCCAGCATTAGCCCCATATTTATTTGTATTTATTTGGAAACCTGAAGCAATTAAAAATATATTTAAATCTTGATTGTTTTTAATTTAATTTTAGTTTTTTTTATTGGAATTTGTTTGGGAAGTTTTGCTAACGTTTGTATTTTCCGATTGCCGAGAAATAAACAAACGATAACTGGACGATCCTTTTGCCCCAAATGTAAAAAAAAAATACAGTGGCTTGATAATATACCATTAATTTCTTATTTATTATTAAGTGGTAAATGTAGAAAATGTCATAAAAATATTTCATTAAAATATTTTATAGTTGAGAGTATTTGTGGGGCTAGTTTTGTATTGATCTTTTTAAGCTATACTAATTATATTTCAATTGTTTTTTTGAGCTTATTATTTCTATTATACCTAATTATATTTTTTATCGATTTAGAACATTTTATCATTCCAGATAGTTTAAGCTTTACTCTAATGTTTTTAGCAATATCTAAAAACTTTTTACCCAATATTAATGTAAGTTTTATTTATGATATTAATCAATCAATTATTGGAGGAATGATCGGTTACCTTTCTATTTGGACTATTATTTATATTTATAAAGTAATAAAAAAAATTGAAGGCATGGGCTTAGGTGATGCTAAATTGATGGCAGGTATAGGTCTATTATTTGGTTGGCAAGCAGTACCTTTTGTTCTCTTTGCCGCTTCAATACTAGGATTACTTTATGTTGCACCTTCTTTGGTTAATAAAAAAATAAACCTTAAATCCCAAATACCTTTTGGGCCACACATTATCTTAGGTAGCTTAATATACTTTTTATATGGAGAGCTTTTATATAACTTGGTTTTGAAAGCTTAAGATTATGGATTCGAAAAGTTTTTTCGGGCAATCCACCATTGATTTATAATTTCAAGCGAATTTTTTTCTAGAGTATAAAATTTTATTCTTTTATCTTTTTCATTTAATGTCTTTAAAAAATAACCTTTTCTTAAACCTTCGTTTAAAATAGTTTGTATGGTTGTTCTTTTCCCCAATTTCTTTGGAATGGTTTCACAGAGATATTCAAAACTTACAGGATGATTTTTATTAAAACTTGCTAGGGAAATTTCTAAAACTATTACAGAGTGCAATCTGGTCTCATAGTAAAAACCTTTTATATCTGCCGTATCACTTAAATCATAAAACTCTTCAAGATATTTTTCTGTTTTATATTCTATTTCGTTATCAGACATACGGTTAAATCTACCGTATAGCACTGGTAACAAAATAACATACCAAATTTCAACAGTTTTTTTGTTAGATTTAAAGGGTTATCATTTAAAAATGATAGATAAAGTTAATGTTTTGGCAAAAGAAAATAAGAATATATCTGATTTTCATTTAAGAGGAGGTTCGGACATATCCTATAGACTTATGGGAGATATTATAATTGTACCTGAAAGTAAAATTACTGATAAAGACTTAACTGATCTTTTAAAAAATAATTGTGAAGAAGAAGAAATAAAAAAATTTGAAACTAAAAATGAATTAGATACTGCGGTTATTTTAGGAGACTTAAGATTTAGAGCTAATTTTTATAAAACCTTAAATGGACTTGCTGCTGTATTAAGAAGAGTTGAGACTAAAATTCCATTAATGGAAGATCTAAACCTTCCTCAAATATTATTTAGTTTACTAGATGCTCATAAAGGTTTGGTGTTAGTTACAGGACCAACGGGTTCAGGAAAATCGACAACATTAGCTGCAATCATTAATCAAATCAACGAGTCTAGACCATCAAATATTATAACTATTGAAGACCCGGTAGAATTTATTCATAAAGATAAAAAAAGTATAGTTTCCCAAAGAGAAGTTGGAAAACAAACTGAAAGTTTTACTCATGCGTTAAAAGCTGCGTTAAGAGAAGATCCGGATGTTATTCTTGTGGGTGAGTTAAGAGATCTTGAAACTATTGGTATGGCTTTAACAGCAGCGGAGACAGGTCATTTAGTTTTTGGCACTTTGCATACAAGTGGAGCACCTAATACTGTAAATAGAATAATTGATGTTTTCCCTCCAGAACAGCAAGGACAAATTAGAGCACAACTAGCAGAATCGTTAAACATGGTTGTCACTCAAAAGTTATTTAAGAAAAAAGACGGAACGGGACGAGTAGGTGCGTTTGAGGTTATGGTTTGTAATGCTCCTATCAAGAATTTAATTCGTGAAGCAAAAATTCATCAAATTCCAAGTGTTATGCAAACAGGCCAGCGTGAAGGGATGATGACTATGGATAAATCAATTGAAGATTTAATTAGTAGAGGAGTTATCTCAAGTGCCGAAAAAAATAGTTAAAGGTTTTACCTTAATTGAACTACTTGTTGTGATGGCAATAATTAGTATTTTATCAGGAGCAGGAGTGGTTGCTTATAATGGTTACACATCTGCTGCTAAAGAAACTGCCACAAAAGCTAATCATACAAAAATTGTTAATAACATGGAAAGCGAATTTGCTAAATGCAAATTAGACAAAGGTTCTAAAATATTTAATTCACACAATTGTAATTCAACTAACCGGCCATCAACAGGGACTATCAATAACTATGTTAATAGCTTAGGCCTTAAAAATCCTTATGACAAAACCCAAAAAGTTGCACAATCAGATGTTTGCACATCTGGATCCATTGCAATAACAGAAAAAGAAGTAGGTTCATATAATGTTGCTTATGCATCAATTAAGAAGAAGAAAAAACACACATCATTAGTTAGCTCTGGTTGGTCAGAAAATTATTCTAAAACTAAAACTACTTCTGTTGCTTATACTTGTGCTTCTTCAGCTTCTGCATCGAGTGGTTCTAAGCAAACTATTTATACTTACAAACCGCCTCATGGTGGACCAGGAGCTGGAATTATAGTTGACGAAAATGGTAATATGTTATCAGGCGGAGGAGGTCATGCGTGTAATGCAGACTGTTTTAATGGTACAATGCCTAATTGGTACACAACAGACGCCAATGGAAACAAAATTTATCCTGGTAGAGTTGGAAGTAAATGGAGATGGGTTATGGCTGAAGGTGCATCAGCAAGTGGAAATATTGCATCATCGTGTAATGGTGGAAATTGTAAATATAATTTTTCAAATAACACATACACAGTTTTAAATTCAGGAGTTACTTATAAAGCTGGAGAAAGTATAGCTAACAGAAAAGCAGTTCCTTAAAATTTTTATGAATAAAAGTAGGGGCTTTACAATTATAGAGTTGTTAGTTGTTCTAGCTGTTATGGGCGTTTTTACTGCAATTGCATATCCAAATATTATGAGCTGGATTACAGATCGTGAAGTCAAAAAAGAAGTTTATGAAACTGTTGCTTTTATTAAGGAAAGAAAAACTGAAGTTACAAGTGGTAAATATGGCATGACTCAACTTCATTTAAAACCAAACTTAGAGGTTTACACTATGAGCCCAGAAAATTTTTCTAACACCTATCACAGTGTAAGTTCAAACAATTCTTATAAAACAAATAAGCAATGTGATAGTGGATGGAGACAATCTGGATTTGTCAGAAACAGAAGTCTTGAAACATTAAAATTAAGTGTTTCCAGCAATGATAGTAGTGTTCACGTTTATCCAAATGGAGCACATAACCCCAGCTCATCAGTTATATGTATTACAAAAGATGGAACTATTAAATATATGGGAGTCAGAAAGGCCGATCAGGATCCAAGTACAGGTCAAAATGTTGACATGTTTGTTTTCTGTTCTAAATCAAACTCAACTCAAAATAGCTGTAAGTATAATGCTAATTTTGATTATATGTACAAGATTAATTCAGATAATTTTCAAAATATAAAAGTTTATAAAAAAAATAAGAAAAAAAACAGTTGGATAAAAATAGATGGTTAGATCTAATAGAGGTATTTCATTAATAGAGTCTTTAGTTTGTATAGTAATAATTGGTATTGGCTTTATTGCTATTATGCAGCTTTCAGCTTTTACAATTAACTCAATGGATAGAGCCACTGAAAAAAATAAGCTTAACTATTTATCTGAAATGGTAATGGAAGATATGATTGGTGATCCTGACAATGCATCTAAGTATGGAAGTTTTAGTGAAACTTGTGGTTATGCTAATAAAGGAGGATCCAATCTTTATGACAAAATGAAAGATAAGTGGCGAAATAAACTATCAGAAAAAAATTACATAAAAGTTAATAATAAAGACAAAAAACCAAGTTGTAAAACGGGTGATACTAAAAAAACTTTTGTAAATGTAGGTACAAAAAATACTACTGGAAGAGTTAATTTTTTAACTGGTACGGGTAAAAGAAAAAAATATTTAGGAGTTGTTGTTAAATGAAAAATAAAAACTCTGGATTTACATTAGCAGAAGTATTGGTTGCAATAGTGATTGGTATTATCAGTATTGCTGCAGCATTTTCATCATATGGCTATTTTAATAAATCTTATAAATCTGTTTCACAAAAAGCAGCCATTAATAATTCTGCTAGAGAAGCTCTATCAATTATTACTAAAGATTTGAGAAATGCTGGATATATCGATATTAATTATTCAGGAAGTGATAAAGACACAAAGTTAATTGGTTTAACTAAAAACTATTTAGACAATAAATTTGATAAGTTAATCATTTGGTACACAACCTCTCCAACTGAAAGAGTGCAAATTGAATATAGCCCCAAAAAATATGTTAATAATAAATATCAAGGCACCAATACTAATAGAATGTACTTGAGTAGAAAATCTGTTTTTGGTTCAATTACTCGTGATTCAGAATTTGTGCCGAATATTGCAGATTTTCAAATAGTTTTTAGAAATAAGGAAGGGGCAGAATTAACTGATGTTGGCGACACCTCTACAGTAGCTAGAACAAATATGAAAAAAGTTCATACTGTAGAGATTTATTTAACTATCGAGTCTTCTAAAGAAGTTCATGCCAAACAAAAGAGCTTTGTTATTAAAAATGACTTAAATTCTTTATCTTTTAGCGACAAGTATCATCGAGAAACTTTTTTTGTCAGTGTACACACTAGAAATTTAGCAAAACATGTAGCTATATCTGAGCAAACAGGAACCAGTATAGGACAAACATCAACTTATAATAAATGAAAAATAAATTTAAAAAAAACGAAAAGGGATTTGCTTTACCATTAGCATTATTATTGTTGGTGGTGATGACGATTATGGGAGCAACTTTAGTTACAATTACCTCAGGAGAGCATAAAGCAAATACAGATAAAGATACAAGCCAACAAGTATTTTATGCTGCAGAGAGCGGAATTTCAGTTGCTAAGAAATATATGGTAGATAATACCAGTATAATAACAGGCTCTTCTCAAACAAATCTAGATGGAGACTTGAAGTTTTGTAAAGCATCCTTTTTTCCTAATTTAAGAAATTCAACTGGAATTATCTTAGGAAGAAAATCATTGAATGAAGTAATCACTGCATCGGGTGCTGAAGCAACAAGATTGAGTAAGTTTAGTTTTGAATATTTTATAGCTTATAGTCCAGACGTTAATGGTAACAATTCATCAGCTAAGAAAAAATCAGGAACAAATAACACGCTGTACACGATTTATTCATGTGGATGTAATGAATCTAAGGATAAATGCAGCGCTCAAAGTAACATTATAGTTCCACTAGAAGCCGTGGTAACGTTAATAAACTAATGAATAGATTTATACTTTATTTATTTGGATTTCTTCTACTAGCGCAAGCAAACGCATTAGCTTGCAACTTTAAAATAGCAAATTTTGGAAGTCCTAAAGAAAATGTAAAACTTGAGCCAATGCAACCACTTTTAATGCCTGACCGCTTTGGTGGTGAAAGTTTAATTATTCCAATGGAAGATTTATGTAAGAATGACCAAAACCTTTATGGAACATCTGTTATTTATTTATACATAGAAAATAAACTAACACGAATTCAACTTTATCGACCAAACATGAAAGATAGTAAGTTGATGGACTATGCAATGGGTAGGTATGGCAGCTTTAATCTTCCAGAAGGTGTGCCAAAAAGTAGATGGAGAGGAAATTATTTTTGGGAGTCGGGTAATGATACTATTGAGTATATAAAAACAGATATTCATGATGGTTATGCAGAAATTATAGATATTACGAGCAAACTTTATTCTGCTGGTATGGCAGAATATAATGCAAAGGTGGGGGAATGGTTAGACTTCTCAGCAGTAATTATCAGTCTATTTTTAATATTTAGCTTTCAAGCACAAGCTAAAAATCCACCTCCTGGTACAGGAACTTCAGATATTCCAGCTAATATTTTAATCATGCTGGACAATTCAGGCAGTATGAGTGCAAAATTATATGCATCAGTACAAGTTTATTACCCATTAGATGTTGCAACGGATAGTTCAGGTAACGTTTATGTAATGGAATATTATAATACTAGAATTAAAGTTTTTGATAGTTCGGGCGCTTATTTAAGAAGTTTTGGAAGCTATGGCTATGGCTGTAATCAGTGGAGATATGCAAGACAATTTACAATCTATAATGATGAAATTTTTTTAGCAGATACTTATGGAAGAAGAACTTTAGTGATGAGTTTAACTGGTCAGTGTCTGCGACAACAAGCATTTAGTCGTAATCAGCCACATGCTATCGCTGTAAATAGTCAGTATGTATTTGTAGGCAGTACTGGGCAAGATATGGAAGTATATTCAAGAAGTAGCATGAATATAGTTGAAAGACTAAGGTTCAGTTCAGGACATCTTAATTACATTTGGGGAATGGCTCTGAATGGTGCAGGAGATAGAATGATAGCTGTAAGCACTAATGGACATAGAATATCAGAATTTACAGTTTCAGGAGCTAAACTGACCTATGCAAGACAAAGTAGCTATGGGTATTCGTCATCTAATGGATATTTTAGAACTCCTGTAGATGCAGGTTACGACAGTAGTGGGAATATTTACGCATTAGATTTATACAATCATAGAATTCAGAAATTCAATTCATCCTTAGTTTATCAAGCAAAAACAGGATCTTATTCAACTTCTTCAGGATTTAGATACCCCTATGGAATGCATGTAGATAGTAATGATAAAATTTATGTAACTGACTTTTATAATTATGCTGTTAGGCAATACGACACAAATTTGAGTGAGACAGCCACCTATGGTGGTGGAGCAGGTACACGATTATCTGCTGCAAAAAAAGTAATTAAAAAAATAGTTTCTAATACTGATTTAACATCAGGGGCTAACTTTGGTTTAATGGAATGGGGAACCAGACACAAGATTAGAGTTAAGATTAGTGATACTGGTGCTAAAGAAATTTATTCAAATGTAGATGGTGTTTATGCAAGTGGAGGTACAGATCTTCGAACGGCAATGAATAATGCAAGAAATTATTTTACCAGTGGCCAAGTTCCAGACTGGAATTTAACCTGCTCTCTAAATTTTTTAATTGTAATTAGTGATGGGTATTGGAGTGGTCATAGCTCAGTTATCAGTACTGCTAATCAAATTAGAGTAGCTTATAATATGAAAACTTTTGCAGTGGGTTTTGCGCTTGGCGGAGCTAATTCAAATTATAGTACTTTAGCTACAGCAGGTGGAACCGTTAAACCACTATACGCTGCAAATGAAACAGAGTTGTTAGCAAAATTAACTGATGCTATTAAACAGGCTATATCAGGTCGACTAACCTTTACTACACCAGCAGTGATGTCTGATGTGAGTAGAAATAATTTTGTTTACCAATCCACATTTGAATATGCAAAAAACATGCAATGGAAAGGTAGTTTAAAAAAGTATAAATTAAATAGTAATGGTAGCTTTGGCGCAGTTCAGTGGGATGCAGCAGATAAATTAAACGCTAAAAGTGCATCATCAAGAAATATATGGACACCAGAAATTAGCACAGGCATAAATAATTTTACCACATCCAACAGAGACTCTTTAAAATCAAGAATGTTTCCAAGTCAGTCACCAACAGACACTGAAGTTGAAAATTTAATAAACTTTATAAGAGGAATTGATACTTATGATCAAGATGGCGATAATAATAAAACTGAATCTATCCATAAACTTGCAGATATTTACCATTCTGATTTAATTATTGTTGGAAAACCAGAAGCACCAGCGACAGATGATGGCTCAATTAACTCTCAGAAGAAAGATTCTTATTACCGATTACAAAATAACTATAATAATTTTAAAAATGGAGCAAGTTGTGGGGGCCCGTGTGCTAATAGAAAAGAAATTGTCTATGCGGGAGCTAATAATGGTATCCTTCATGCGCTTGATGTATCAAATGGAGAAGAGTTGTGGGGATATATTCCACCAAACGTTTTAGGGAACCTCGAAAAGATCCCGTCAAGTAAGGCTAATTCGACAAATGCTATTTATGGTATTGATGGCTCTCCTGTTGTTAAAGATATCTACTTTGATGATACACCAAACGATGGAACAACTAACCCGAGATGGCGAACTATATTATTAGGAGGGCTTGGAGCAGGTGGCAATGGTTTGTATGCAATTGATATTACAAATCCGAATAGTCCAACTCATCTCTTCGCAATAAGTAATGATGAATCTAATAAAGTAATTCAACATTGGGGATCTAATAGATTTAAAAATGAATTTGGTTATGCAGGAGGATCTATTGATCCAAAATATGATTATAGAAAATTAGGTGAAGCATGGTCAACACCTAAAATTATTAGAATTAAAGTTGATGGTAAAGATAAATGGGTTGCAGTATTTGGTGGAGGTTATAATGGCGCTGTTAATCCAAATGTAGGTTCAGCAGTATTTGTAATGGACTTAGAGGATGAAGGACGATTATTAAAAGTAATTGATATAAAGGATGAGGCTGCTTATGATTATGCTTGGTCAAGCCAGTTAGTCTGCACTGGTACAGGCCAATATTTTTACGGTAACAGAAGTAACTGTAGAAAGTTTGAGGTATCCAGTATATTTGGTAATCAAGTTCAATTTAATCCAACTAATGGTGAGTCTATGAGTTTTGAAACAGTTCCACATATTGGAAATACATTAACATTTTCTGGCACAGGCAATGTGAAGACTGTAACAGAAGTTAATTTTGACTCAGATGTGTCTCGTAACCCTATTCAAATTAAATTTATAAGAGAAAAAAATGATATAGTTAATTCATTGCCTGCTGATTTAAGTGTGATTACCGCAGATGGCACTAATAAAGCAAATTATAATGGTGCAATGATTTATGCTACAGACTTAGAGGGAAAAGTAACCAAGATTAATTTAACGGAGGCTTTTGTCATAGATACAGACCAAAATAGTTCTACCTACAATTCAATAGTGCGCCCAGTTGCATCCGATAAAGAGGTACATCAAACCACATTGTTTACTGCAGAGGCAACTTCTGCCAATGGAAGATATATTTACACAAGACCTGAAGTTACAATTAACAATGATAACAATTTATGGTTATATTTTGGTACTGGAAACACTCAAAAGCTCCAGACTCAGTCGTCTCAAGTTAAAAATAGACTTTATGGAATAAAAGATAAGAATTTTCCCAACTTTGTTAAAGTTAACCCAACTGGAAATGTTTCTATGTGTAAAACAGCACCAGTTTGCCCAGGAGGAACTGATTTAGGTTGGTATGTAGACCTTCAAAAGTCACAAAAACTAACAGCAGAACCAACTGTTGATAAAGATAGGGTATATTTCCCCATATATGAGCCAAGTCCTGCAAATAACAAATGTGGCACTGGAAGTGCTATATTAATGGCATTTGATACCAAATGTGGAAATTCAGTGCTAAATGTCAATATGGGTAAAGGAGTTCTCTCAAAAGTAGTAAAACAGGGAGATAACCTATATATTGGCCTAGCTGGAGAGGCTAATAAAAATATTGCAGGGTTTACCTCTAAAGATAACCTAATTACTGGTAAATCTAAGGCAAAAGCATCATCAGGAGCAGTTCAGCTTGAGAGTTGGAAAGAAAACTATTAGAAGATAAAAAACTCTAACACAATATTAATATTCTAACACAAAATATCATCATTTTAAAAAAGCTATGTTTTATTGAGTTTATAAAATAGCTTAATAATTTAAAACTGTAACACAAATAAAATAAAGTCTTACACAAACACAATTAACTCTAACACAAAAAAAGTGAGATTAGCTAAATGAAGTATTACTTACTTTTTAATTATTTATTCCATTTTTTTGTATCTAACACAAATAGATAATTATCTAACACAAAATCTTACAAGTCTAACACAAAATATTATGACAATTATTTTTAGCAGAAATTAAACAAATATAATTTGGTAGTAATATTTAATAGTTAATTAAATCCTAATTTTAAAAGCACTAAATGAAAAGTGCTGTTGTTCTTCGGTAGTTTTAGAAGGGGTGTTTTGTGTTAGAGTTTTCATTAATTGAGTGAAAATTTGTAAAAATTATACTTCATGGAAACAATTCATAAAAAAAATGGAAAATTACACATTTATGTGCGCCAAGATAAATATAAAGGCGAATTAAAGTCACATAATTATGTAGGTAGAACATTTATTAATGGAAAACAAAAAGTAAGCTCATCTGGAACAGCTAATTTAGAAGAAGCAATTCCTATTTTAGAGAAATGGTTCGATGATTTACAATTAGAAGTTAAAGTTGAAGAAAATAATAACGAACAGACTGTGGATCAACCAAAAAATACTTCAGAAATTAATTTAGAGCAACCACAAGAAGCAATAGCAACTGAAAAAGAGATTATTGAAGAAAAACCTAAAGAAGGTTTGAGATTAAGTATGTTAGATAAGTTAAAAAATATAAAATTCTCTAATTCAAAAGTTGAAACGCCAGGACCTGGCAGTACTTCTCAAAAAAAAAAGAGAATAAACTTAAAGCAGTTTTTAAAAACTTCTTTCAATCAAAAGTTAAAAAATTAAGTATCGAAGGAGAAGAGATAGCAGGCCTAGATATGACAAGAGAGGCTGTAAGAGTTGCACAAGTTTCTCAAGATAAAGAAGAAAAGTGGATATTAGATAAGTTTTCTTATCGATCATTAGATCAAGAGAAAATAAGTGATAATTTTTTAGAACATAAAGATTATTTGTCTGAAGAAATCGAATTAGCCATGGCCAATGCAAAAATTACTACAAAAAATGTTGCATTATCCATTCCAGTTACGAGTGCGATTATTAGAGTGGTTACTAGCCCGTTGATGACAGATGATGAGTTACAAAAAGCAATCGAAACAGATTCACTATGGGATAATTTAGTGCAACTAACTGATAATTTAAATGATTATTCAATTTTTCATCAAATTATAAATAGAAATTCTAAAAACAATACGATGGAAATTTTATTTGTTGCTTCAAAGTTGGCAGATGTAAATGCTTATTCAGCCATTGCAAAAAAAGCCGGTCTCAACCCCGTTATTATGGACGTACGTTGTTTTACATTGAAAAATGCACATGACAATACAAAATATAAATCAATTACAGACAAAGGAAATTCTGCAATATTAGAACTGGGGATAGATGAAAATTATATTATGATTATTCATAATAATATTCCTGTAATTACAGATATTTTTTTAAGACCGCAAGAAAAGCAGCATCTAGCAGAAGTAAAAAGTGAACAAGTTCCAACGGAAGCTGATGCGGTTATTAGAAGATATGCAATGCAAGTTAAGCAAGCAATTACTGATTATGAAGGTAAATATGAAAATAAAATTACATCTATTCAGGTAGTTTCTAGTTTAAAAAATATTTCATTTATATTACCCGCATTTAAGAAAAATCTACCAACCACAGGGTTCATAAATTTTGATCCTCTACAAAATGTTGGAATACCCTCTTATAATAAAGAAAAAATTAATAATGACAACAAATCACCCTTAGCTTCAGTGCTTGGTTTGGCTTATCGAAAATTGGATGTATTTGGTTATTACAAATTTGTAACTGCAGTTAAAAATATAAACTTACTACCAAACAGAGATGCAGTTCGTCAGCAGAATAAATTAAAGTTTTTATCTGGTTTTGCATTTAAGGGTGCCATAGGGGTAATAGCTAGTATTTATTTAATATTAACAGTTTTCTCTTTTTTTCAAATTAGTAACAATAAAGAAAAATTATTAGAATTTGATCAAGTACAAATTGAATTCGATAAAATAAATAAGGACTTTTCTATCCTAGCTAAAAAAAGAAGAGAAATGCAAAAAGCATTAGACCTAGGAAAGTTAGTGAATTCAAATCAAGCAAGATCTTATAGATCCCTAGCACAAATAACTAGGAGTGTTCCTCAAAGAGTACAATTTACAAAGATGACTTTTGATGGCCATGATAGTTTGATTATAGAAGGGGTGGCTTTTTCTGATCAAGATATTTTAAATTTTATTTCAAATTTAAATGCAAAATCATTAATTGAACAAGCCTCATTAGCTGCAATGAAAAATCAAACCGTGGATCAAGCATCAGGTAATAATAATAAAAAGGGATTTACAATTAATTGTAAATTGAAATTGATATAATGGATTTAGCAAGTTTAAAAGATTTAGATTTAAACGATATATTTGCAAAACTTAAAAGTGGTGGTTTGAGTGATAAAAAAACTCTAATCAAATTTGGAGCTGGCTTTTGCGCTATACTCGTTTTTTTGATAGGTTATTATGTTTTTGTGTCACCAATAGTAAAACAACAAGAAGAGCAGATTAATTTGATGAACGAAAATAGAATAAAGATTGAAGAGTTTAAAAATAATATTGGCACTTTAACAACTGGTGTCAAAAAATTAGAACCTGACTATGAAAAAAATAGTAAACTTTTTCACAGTAAAAAAGAAGTTGAAGATCTTTATCAGAACATAAGTAAATTTGCATTAATCAATGGTTTATCAATAACTAATCTTAAAAAAGGTGAACCAAAAGCCGTTGCTGGAGCCGCACAAGATCAAAGCACAGAGCAAACAACTGAGAGCACAACTACAACAGAAAATCAAGAAGGACAAAACGTGATGTATTATACAATTCCTGTTGAGTATGAAATACAGGGAAATTTTTTAAGTTACCTTAAATTTAGGAGAGCTTTATCAAAATCTCAAAAAGTTATTAATTTTGATAAGGAAGAAATTTCAACAATAGCTGAAATTCAAGGACAAATTTTATCAAAAGGTACAATTTCAATTGTGGGGTTACCAAATGAATATCAGTAATAAAAGGTTATTAATTCTTTTAATGACAATTATGCTTTGTCAATTTCAAATGTTAAATTTAAAGGCAGATGATCACTCTTCTTTAGATGATGAGGAGTTGCCTGCAATTGATCCTTTTTCAGGAGGAGTTTCTACAAATCAAGCAGGTGAAACAGATACTCAAGTAAGCTCAAATAATGGGCTTTTAAATAATATGAGATTAGTGGGTACAATTACTGCTGAAAACAAACAAATAGCAGTTTTTTCAGCTGCTGATGGGGGAGCGTATAAATATGAAGAAGATCAAGCCATTACAGATACTACGACGATAAGAAATATTTATTCTGATTTTGTAATTGTTCAAGATGGAGGAAATAATTTTTTTGAAGTTTATATGAATAATATAATTAAACCGAGTGATGGATAATAAATGAATAAATATTTTAAAATTTTAATAGCACTATCATTTATCGTTCTATTGCAATCTTGTGCTACAACAAAAAATCCAGTGTCTGTTCATGGTGACAAACCTTTAATCGATACAGCCAAGATTATTGTTGAAGGTCGTGAGGACATGGACAAGAAAATTATTGATGGTCCTAAACCTTATGACACAAGCATACCAAGAGAAGATAAACGTAAAACGATAACAACTGAAAATGTTAAAAACTATGTCTATATTTCAGATGAATATCCTCACCTTAAACAAATGGTTAATATTAATTTTCAAGGGCTAGATTTTAAATATGTGATGTCATTAATGGCAGATATAGCAGATATAAATATTTTAGTAGGGGATGAAGTAAGTGGCACAGTAAATGCTAAAATTTATAATGTTGGTTGGGATGTTGCATTTCAAACTTTGTTAGATATGAAAACTTTAGTAGCTGATGTTGATGTTACTAATGGAATTATAAGAGTTCATACTCCCGAAAAATTAACTGCACAAGAAACAGCAAAATCTGCAAGAGCAGAAGTATTAAAGAAAAAAATTCAATTGGAAGAATCAGTTGAGCCGATCTTAGCTGAAATATTTAGATTATATTATATTAGCCCTACTCAAGCAAAAACCACGTTGGAGGCTTTATTTGCAACACAAGGTGCGGAGGGTGTTAGCACTATGTCCAATCTATCAATTACAGTAGAAGATACTACTAGATCAATAATTGTTAGAGGTCACGAACCAGATCTTGATACTATTGATGCAGTTATTAGAGAGATAGATGTAAAAACTAAACAAGTTTTAATTGAAGCATTTATAATTGATGCAACATCAACTTTTGCAAAAGCATTGGGAGCAAGAGTAGGTGCAATGAGTGTAAGTGAAAGAGGCAGCAAAGGTACCACTACAATTTCAGGTATTACCAGCGGTGGAAACGCTGCAACAACCTCTGCAGGTATAACTTTAGGAGCTGCAGCAGGAACTATTTCAAATCAAGGTATTTCGGGGACAAGTGGAATTGGAATACTTAAACAAATTGGGGCAAGAGCATTAAAAATTGAGATTGAAGCTTTAGAGTCGTTAGGTTTAAGTAAAACGCTTTCTCAACCAAGTGTATTTACCTTAAATAATCAGGAAGCAACTATCACTCAAGGAACACAGATTGCTTACCAAACAACAGCAGACGGAACAACTACCACTGCATTTAAAGAAGCCGCATTATCATTAACAGTTACACCAAGTATTATTGGGGATGGAAATGTCTTATTGGATATAAAGGTTAATAACGACTCTCCAGTAGAGGTTGCAGGGTCAGATGAACCAGGAATTAAAACCAATTCAATTGTCACAAAACTTTTAGTAAGTGATGGAGATATTGTGGTAATTGGTGGCATTAAAAAGAACACAACTAGCAATGTGAATAGTAAAACACCAGGGGTTAGCAAAGTACCTGTAATTGGCAATCTATTTAAAAGTAAAAATAATAGTGATGAGTTAGTAGAATTACTAATCTTTATTGCTCCACGGGTAATTGATTAAGATGAGTAAAATCAAATTAGATTCCACAAGTGAACAAAATATTTTAAACATGTTAATGGAGGGTGCAATTATTTCCTCTGAGCAAATATCCAAAATTAATTCAACAAGTGAAGAAATAGGGAAATCAAAATTAGAAACTGCTTTTGAATTAAATTTTGCAGACGAAGTTAAAATATTAAAACTTTTATCATCAAGTTACTCTTTGCCAATTGTAGATTTAAAAAAAACTGTAATAGATCCTAAGATCAAAAAAATTATTGATGCAAGATACATTCAAGATAATTTACTGGTACCTTTTGAAATGGGGAATGGCATTTTAAAAATAGCTATAGCAGACGCATCAAAATTAGGTTTAATGAAAAATTTAAAAACAATGACACAAATGGAACCAGAATTATATGCAGCATCCATAAGTGATATTAGTAATTTTGTTGAAAGATTAAATAAAAATAATGCACAAAAAATATCTGATAAAAATGTAAAAGTAGAAAAACTTGAAAAAAATATAGATGAAATTATTGAAGTTGGGACAGAAGTAATAGTTTTTGGAAATAAGTTAATCACGGAAGCCATCAACTTAGGTGCAAGTGATATTCATATTGAGTCTTTTAGAGATAGTTCTCAAACAAGATTTAGAGTGGATGGTATTTTAAAAGTAATGGATAAGTATTCAAAGTTTTTACATGAAAATTATGATGCAATTATTGCCAGAGTTAAAATAATTAGTAAGCTTGATATAGCAGAACGAAGAGTTCCCCAAGATGGTGCTTCGACATTTAAATCTGATACTAAAGAGATTGATTTAAGGGTCTCGATTTTACCGACAAAAAATAAAGAACGTGTTGTAATGCGGATTTTAAATAAAGATGCGGGAGATAAAGCTTTAAGCGATCTTGGTTTTGAAGAAAAAGATTTAAAAAAACTTATTAAAGCCGTAAGTTCACCTCAGGGAATGGTATTAGTTACTGGACCAACAGGTAGTGGTAAAACAACAACTTTATACAGTGTCTTAAAACATATTAATAAACCAGGTATGAATATTTTAACGGCAGAAGATCCTGTTGAATATGAAATGGAGGGGATTGGTCAAGTACAAATAAAAGAAACCATTGGCTATACTTTTGAAGAAGCCTTAAGGTCTTTTTTACGACAAGACCCAGAGGTAATTTTAGTTGGAGAGATTAGAGATAAAGCAACTGTAGATATTGCTTTAAAGGCTGCTTTAACTGGCCACTTAGTATTTAGCACCCTTCACACAAACGATGCTTCAAGCTCAATTACTCGTCTACAAAATATGGGAACACCAAATTATTTAATATCTGCAGCTTTAACCTTGATTATGGCTCAACGTTTAGCGAGAAAAACATGTGTCGAATGTCGAATAATTGATGAAAACATTACCCCTAAATTATTAAATTCTATTGGTTTTTTACCAGAACAATCAGCACGAGCTAAAACTTACAAAGGTGGAGGCTGTGATGAATGTGGTGGTTCTGGTTACAAGGGAAGAATGGGAATTTATGAAATTTTGGAAATTGATCATGAGTTAAAATCAGGAATTTTATCTGATCTTCAACAAAGTGAATTAAATGCTATTGCAAAAAAAAATGGGTTTAGAACCATGCAAGATATGGGGCAAGACATGTTGTTAAGTGGTGACCTTTCTTTTGCAGAATACGAAAGAGTTCTACAATCTAACTAATGTTAAATTTTGAATATAAAGGAATATCCCTTGGCAAATATGTTGAGGGTGAAATTGAAGCTTTAAATAATGCAGAAGCAGCACATAAACTTAAAGAACAAAAAGTTATCATTACAAGATTAAAAGAAGCTAAAAAAAAGAAAGTTGTTACTAAAAAAGAAAAAACTTCTATTACTTTTGGAACAGGCATTAAACCACAAGAAATTTTAATTTTCTGTAAACAGTTTGCGACCATGCTTAGAGCGGGGTTACCAGTATTGAATACTTTAGAGATGTTAGAAGGCCAAACATCAAGACCACCAATGAAAAAAGTTATTGCAACTATTAAAAAAGATTTAGAGTCAGGTAATGCACTTTCAAAATGTTTTGAAAAACATACAAAAATTTTTGATACAGTGGTTGTTAACTTAATTAAAGCTGGGGAGGCTAGTGGTAAGCTTGACACTTTTTTACAAAAAATAGTAATTAATTTAGAGAAAAGAGAAAAAATTAAATCACAAATTAAAAGTGCTTTATTTTATCCGGGTGTTTTATTTTCAGTTGCAATATTAGTTACAGTTTTTATGTTAATGAATGTAGTACCAACTTTTGTAAATATGTATGAAGGTATGGGTATGGCAGATGATTTACCGACACCAACAGCTGTAATTATGGCGATGAGTGAATTTGTTCGTTCTTCTGGTGGATTTTTTCTTCTTGTCTTTATAATCTCCTTTGTAGTTGGTTTTAAATTTTTAATTAAAAAAAATTATGAAGTAAGAAAAAATTGGCATCGTGTTACGTTAAAACTTCCTATTTTTGGAAACTTAATCCAAAAATCAATTTTAGCAAAAGTATCTTTAGTTTTAGGAAACCTCAATCAAGCAGGCGTAGATTTAATCGAAAGTATAGATATTGCAAAATCAGTAACTGATAATGTAATTGTTGTAGAAGCTTTAGATAATATTAAAAAAGGAGTTTTCTCAGGTGAAAGTTTAACTGATTTATTTAACAAAGAAAAAATATTCCCTCCAACTTTTAGTCAACTAATCTCAGTTGGTGAACAAACAGGTAGCTTGGATGAAATGTTTAACTCTATTGCCATATACTACGAAGAAGAGTTTGATGTTGCAGTTGCAAACCTTGCAAGCTTAATTGAGCCCATAATGATCGTATTCATGGGGATTACTATTGGTGGCCTAATGTTAGCTATGTATGCGCCAATTTTCAACGTGGGTGCCATTATTGGTTAAATTACTACCAAAATTCGGTAATTTTTTTAATTTTTATACAAGTTATACTTTTTAAGATTTTAACAGTAGGGAGAAATTATGAAAAAATTAAATAAAGGTTTTACACTAATTGAATTATTAGTTGTTGTTGCGATCATAGGAATTTTGGCAGCAGTAGGTGTTGTTGCTTATAATGGTTACACAGGAGCTGCAAAAGTTTCTGCAACAAAAACAATTCACGCACAAACAGTTAAATATATTTCAGCTGAATTACAAAAATGTAGTTTAGGAGAAACATCTATTATGAATGCTACAAGAAGCTGCACAAATATATCTGGATCAAACACAGCTACAGCAGCAGCAGCAGCTCTAAAAGATAAAAATCCATATGTTGGAGCAAGCGATGCTCATAGAACTTCAGGAAATAATACTGCCGATACAGATGCTGGTTATATTACAATCACTGCAAGTGGTAAGGTTATGACAATTAAATCTTGTCACAAAACACCATGTAGTACGGCTGCAAATAAACAGTCAAGCACGGTAACACTAGACTAAATAAAATATATTTTAAAATGAGGCATCATAGCCAAGGGTTTACTTTAATAGAACTCTTGGTTGTGGTTGCTATTATTGGAATTCTTTCAGCGGTAGGAGTTGTTTCTTATAGTGGATACAAAGCATCTGCTGAAAAAAAACAAGCAGAAATTACCTTAAACTCAATCTACTTAGCTGAACAAGAATATAACTCCAATAATGGTGAGTATTATTACAATGCTTCGACACCAAATATAGTTACCAACTTATTTGATGGTATAGATGATTTATCAGAACAATCGTACACTTTTAAAACTACAAACGCCAACACCTTAACAATTACAGCAACTAAAAAGACTAATACAAGTTGCACCATATCAATTACACAAACAAATAAAAAACCAAACATCAGTAACAGTTGCTAGCTATGCCTAAATTATTTAAATTTATTTATTACAACATTGCTTTTGGGGTAGCACTGTGGGTAATTTTATTTCTTTATAAAATTAATATTTGGTTAGCAGTTGTTGGCTCAATTATTGTTATGTATCTTTTTATTAAAATTACATCAAAAGTTTTAATATTTATTAATAATCTATGAAAAAAAATGGTTTTACATTAATCGAATTATTAGTCGTCGTAGCTATTATTGGTATCCTTGCTGCGGTAGGCGTGGTTGCTTATAACGGATATACGGGAGCAGCTAAAGTTTCAGCAGCAAAGACTAATTATAAAAATGTGGTCAAACACATGAGGGCAGAATTAACAAAATGTAATGCTGGTCTTGCAGATACCATGTTTAAAGCTAGTCCACAGACATGTCCTATCACACATGCAAATAATTGGGCTACTGGCATGAATAGCTCATGCAGAGGATCAACTGGAATTTATTATAATATGAAAAATCCTTACAAAACTTCAGACCGCGCTTGTAGATTGAACATAAGTTATACGGGTGATGCTGATGTTGGTTACATTAATTGGAGCACTAAAAGTGCTACAGATGTAAGACTTAGCTCGTGTTGGAAAACACCTTGTAATACAACTAGTAACCGTGAAGAAATAATAATCAACGTAACAGATTAAGCTTTGAATAGAAAAGCATTCACCTTAATAGAACTCCTAGTCGTAGTAGCCATCATCGGTATTTTAGCAGCTGTTGGTGTTGTTGCTTATAATGGGTATACGGGGGCTGCAAAAAAAGCTGTTACTAAAGCTAATCATAAAATAATTTTAAATACTATGGTAAGTCAAATTCAAATGTGTGAAGTTGACTCATCATTAGGACTTCTAGATAATAAACTCAATTGCTCAGACATCTTTACGTTAACAAATAATTATGGAAAAGTAACAAGTACCATGAGCTCATATTTTGGCTCCATAATCGAAAATGCATATAGTTCAAGTATACCAGCAACTCATGGAGGACGATATCAAGGAACATGTGTTTCAAGTGGATCTCAGCCAAAAGGATGGGGTGGGCTTAACGAACAGGGTGTCCATCATGTTGCAATGGGCTGGGTAAACAACGTGATTACATTGTATGTTGATAGTTGTGTTGAGGAGTCTGGGAGTGCTTTAAGTTCAACATATAAATTAACACTATAAATGATAAAAAATAAAGCCTTCACCCTAATAGAACTTTTAGTCGTTGTAGCCATCATAGGTATCCTCGCTGCAGTAGGAGTGGTTGCTTATAATGGGTATACATCAAGCGCAAGGGTTGCAGTTGCAAAATCTAATCATGCAGCGATTAAGAAGGAAATTTATCTTGTGATCCAAAAATGCGATATTTATGGAAGTGTAACAATGATGAAAGTCTATGGTTCTAAAACTGAAAGTGTAGTTACTTGTTATCAACCTGATCAACGAACATTCATAGCAAGATATCTTATTAATCATATGGAGAATAATGGTAGATATACAAATCCATATCCTCCACATCCTGATAACCCTACTGCCTGGAGTGCACAAAGATTTAATGGTTGTAAAGTGGCATCGTGGGGAGGACAATATGTTGGTATAACTCATATTGATTCACCAAATTCCTGGGATCATATAACCTTATGTATTTGTTTCGAGGAGCCGTGTAGTAATTCTGATAATAGATTGGAGGAAGAGATTAAATATGAATAACAAAGCCTTCACCCTAATAGAACTCTTAGTCGTAGTAGCCATCATCGGTATTCTAGCAGCCGTTGGTGTAGTTGCTTATAATGGGTATACGAGTGCTGCTAAAAGAGCTGCTGTAGAAGCTAATCAAAAAATGGTTATTAAATATATAATGGCTGAAAATACAAAATGTGAAATAGGTGAAGTAAAAGTTATGGACGGAAATTTAGATTGCAGCAACAGAACTACAAAAACAATACTCACTGCTGTGCAAGCTTATTTTAAAGATAAATTAAAAAATCCAATTGACTCTTCCAAACCAGGAATTTGTGTTAGCACTGATCCGTGTGGAAATACTTATAATTATGGCAATAATAACTCTGAAGGTGTTTTAAACCTTCATTTGATTGATGCTACAGGTACAATTAGATTTGGTAGTTGCGTCAAAGCAAAATGTAATGGACCATATGGATGGAGTGGTGGTAAAAATGGTTATATTGAAACTGACCCTCCAATAGATTTTTTATACTAAATGAACCGCAAAGCCTTCACCCTAATAGAACTCCTAGTAGTAGTAGCCATCATCGGTATCCTCGCTGCAGTAGGAGTGGTTGCTTATAATGGGTATACAAATTCAGCAAAAGTTAATGCTGTTAAAACAATACATGCTCAAACTGTAAAATATATATCCTCTGAAATTATGAAGTGTGATTTAGGTGAAGGAACATTTGCTGGAGGTCAACCTTGTCCTGTATCAGGTAAAAAAGCTATACAAGGAGCACGACTGGTCCTTAATAAGCAATTTAAAAATCCTTTTGATCCTTATAGTGCATCTATTAATACCAGTGCAGGTTACAACTTTGGATATATTGATTTAAGTGCAAACACATGGTCAATTACGATAAGATCTTGTCATAAAGAAGGTTGTGCATCTGCTTATACGCAAGAAACGATAATACTTTTGAAATAAAAATTATATGAACCGCAAAGCCTTCACCCTAATAGAACTTTTAGTCGTAGTAGCTATCATCGGTATCCTTGCTGCTGTAGGAGTGGTTGCTTATAACGGGTATACCTCAAGTGCGAAGAAAGCTGTTTCAAAATCTAATCACAATACTGTAGTTAAAAAACTGAATCTATTAATACAACAATGCGATATTAGCTCAAATGGAAAAGTTAAATTGATGTTGAAACAAGGTGATAAAACTAAATATGAAAAAGGATGTTGGTATGATGTCAATACATATCTTTTTTTCAGAGAATATTTCACAAACGATTTAAACAATTCTATTGAATGGAAAAATAATCACACAAAAGAACCTTGGGGCCAAAATTATGTTGCAACATCTGGTGATAGCTGGGCTTGTACTCAAGAAAAATATATAGGATACGCATTTGTTCACTACACAACATCAACAAAAAAAATTGATGTCTGTACTTGCGTAGATAGCCCTTGTAGCAATAGTACGAACGTTCTATCCTATCAAACCCAATGGCAATGAAAGTAAACCAAAGAGCCTTTACCTTAATAGAACTCCTAGTCGTTGTAGCTATTATAGGAATATTAGCGGCTGTAGGTGTTGTTGCTTACAATGGGTATACTAAAAGTGCGAAAAAAAACGCAGCTAAATCGGTTCATGCAACAGTAGTAAAATATGTTTCAGCTGAGTTAACTAAATGTAATTTTGAGCAAAAAATATTAGAGGGTACTTTTGATTGCACAAATAGAACTTTGCCAAGCACAAGTGGTGGAGCTATATCTCATTCATTGGGTAAACTCTGGGGACAAGGAACCTCGAGCCCAAAATTTAAACATCCTAATGGAACTCATTCTGCTTACTCAGGTAGAACACCTGGTTATTACAATAGAGTAACATGTAATACAATGTGGGAGTATAATACTTTAATGGAAAACACAGCAACAGAGATAACAGTTTATACGTGTCCATCTGATGTTGCATCAGAAAAAATTACTACAAAAATTCCAATTGAATAATATTAGAATTAACCATAAAGCTTTCACCCTAATAGAACTCCTAGTCGTTGTAGCCATCATCGGTATCCTTGCTGCTGTAGGAGTGGTTGCTTATAATGGGTATACGAGTGCTGCTAAAAAAAATGCTGCTAAAACTCAACACAAAACAATAGTTAAATTTATTCAGTCAGAGATTATGAAATGTTCAATTGATCAACCAATAATTCTTAAAAAAATATCTTCAGGCAACATCATAGATCAATCAAATTTATGTCCAAAAGTGTTAAGTATAACATCTGGAAATAATAGTTATGACGTTGTTTCAGCTTTTGATTATCATTTTAAAGCAATAGGGTACAAAAATGTTTATAATCAACAATGGTTTGCAACAGGTGTTTGTTCAGTAAGTGGTACAACAGTTTATAATAATCACGGTGATGGTGGAGGAACTTGTATTACTAGACAACTAAATGATGAGATAATTGTAGGAACTAATATAGCACCTTATGACTCAATGATTACAAAATTTAAAGTGGAATGAACCGTAAAGCCTTTACTCTTATAGAACTCCTAGTCGTTGTAGCTATCATTGGTATATTAGCTGCAGTAGGAGTGGTTGCTTATAACGGGTATACGGGTGCTGCTAAAGTTTCTTCATCAAAAACTAATCATAATAATGTTGTAAAAAAAGTAGCTTTAACAATTCAAGACTGCAACATAAGTGGAAGTGTCAGCATGATGTCCAAAATTAGAAATACAACAAAGTACAATATTGCTTGTTACGGTAGTCAGGTAACATTTTTTACTGATTACTTAATTAATGATATGGATAATAATGGAAGATGGAAGAATCCATATAAGGCAAGTGGTAATAGAGTTCAGCAAGGTGGCTGGTGTGCTAATGCAGCAAGTGGGGATTCTAATGCAGGATTTGTTTGGATTAATTCAAGAGCAGGCTGGGATAATGTTACAGTTTGTACTTGCATTAAAACACCATGTAACAGTAGTGATAACAGATTAGAAAATACAATTTATTTAGATTAATATGAACCGTAAAGCCTTCACCCTAATAGAATAGACTTGAACAATAAGTAAAGTTAAAATAATGTTAAAAATGTATTGGGATTGTTAACTGAATAGTGAATTAGTTTTATAATTTAGGTTCTATTCTTGGTACTGAAAGTAAAAAGTAAACAGTGCGTTTAGAAGTTGTGTTTATCAATAGAAGTAGAGCGGTTCAAAAAAGAACAATACACTCTTAATCCCATATTATCCTATAATATTTTTAAATTATCTTTTAGTACCAACGATAATAATCAATTATTAGAAAACTATTTAAATTTTTGTAATCGTTGGTATTGCACATTTATTAAAAAATTATTTTTTTAATTCTTGTTCTTTTCTTGTTCGGCGACTGTATTGTTGTTTTACATTACATCTAGCAGTTAGACTTGTGGTTCAGGATTGACTATATCTCTAGTACATGTAGACAAACTTCTTAAAATAGTTTTATTAATAATAATATGAATTATGCCGTAAACCAAAATATTGATGATCCCAAAAATAAGACAGTTTTGATTTATAATCATGCATAAAACGAATACTTTATGTCAAAACGCACTCTTACTAATAAAAAATAAAACTACTACAATAGTTTAAATGACAAACTCTAATGACAATTTAAATTCTAAAATATCTGATGCTGCTGATATCAGTAAACCATGGGATAAGGGCAATCAGGCCTGGTGGGACTGGTATGTTAGTCTTGCAGATAATGATGTTAAAGGAGATGAAATCATTAATGCTGATCCCTTACCAGATATTGCAATACCCAGTGATGATGAAGTTATCTCAGAATTAGCTGAGCCCTATCATTTAACCAATGATCAAATTTATTTTTTTAAAAAAAATGGTTTCATAAAACTTAAGAAGGTTTTCTCACCTGGGGCTGTGCTAAAACTTCGAGCTGAGTTAATTAATCTATTAAAAAAGGAGTTTAAGGTTGATCCAGATAAAGGAGCACATGACCGTTTCCTTAGTCTTGAAATGATTTGGCCTGACAACGCTCTCCTTCGTGCTTACGTATTATCACCGCGTCTAGGGCAAATTTCAGCAGATCTTCTTGAAGTACCAGCTGTTAGACTTTACCATGACAATGTACTAGCTAAACAAGCTGGTTGTGGTCGTACCCCATGGCATTTCGACGATCATCATTTTCCGCTAGATACTAATGACGTAGTTACCGCTTGGGCACCAGCACAGCCAATCCCTCTTGAGATGGGGCCACTCTCTTTTGCCTATCCACTCGATGTCCACGAATTAGTTAACGCTGTTACGTTTGAAAAGACTGGTACTGGATATGACCGTGGGGTCTCAGATGTTTTTTTAAAAAATAATGTAAGTGTGAATGAAACTCCATTTGAACTGGGCGAAGTTAGCTTTCATCATAATTTAAATTTTCATACTGCTTCACGTAACCGTACTAATCGTAGCCGAGTGGCTCTAGCCAATACTTATTATCGAGATGGAGCGAGAGTAGTTAATGCACCTACGATGGTCTCTGGTGACTGGCAGAAATTTATGCCTAATGTCAAACCAGGAGACGTAGCTGCTAGTCCACTAAATCCAATTTGTTGGCCAGTTAAAAATAAATCATGAAAGATATAACTAATCAGAAGGGGCTAAATTCGATCTGGACTGACAGTCTTGCTCGTAATCTACATCCCGACGGTAATGCTTTAGTTAATCATTTAAGAACTGTCCATCAAGAACATACTGGATTTACTGAAGCATGCGCAAGTTCTTGTCGTGATGAAGCTGGACGTAATAGTTATGAATGGCTAGCTGAACTTGTACCTGATAATGAAAGTTTTCGTGTATTAGATCTTGCTTGTGGGTCAGGGCCACTATTAAAAATCTTATTTGATCGTAATAGAAATTTAAATTTAAAAGGTATAGATATGTGTCCTGAAGAATTAGCATTAGCTAAGACACGTCTTATAAATACTGGAGTTAATCTCATTGAATCAAAAGCACAAAATTTGACAGCAATCAATGATAACTCTATCGATATAGTGTTATGTCATTGGGCTTTAACATTAATGGACCCTATAACTCCTGTGTTAGATGAAATCAGACGAGTTTTAACTTCTGAGGGTCGGTTTGCAGCATTAGTTGATGGACCAATGAATGTAGCACCTGGCTACAAAGAGGTACACGATTTAATTTATAGTTATGTGCAAGAAGTAATACCTAGTTATGGAGAGATTGATTTAGGCGATCCAAGGATACGAGGATCTGAAAGTCTAAGTAATCTTGTAAATAAGTCTTTTCCTGAGGCAAATGTAACTATCGAAACAAAAGTTGTATCTATGGAGGGACCAGTTACTCAAGTAGCTGAAATTGCAGCAGGATTTTTTTATGCTGCATTTGTCTTAAAACCAGAGAAAAGAAAATTAATGATTACAAGTTTATCTAACCTACTCGCAATATCCAAAGAAAGCACTGATGCTGAAAGACAAGGACGATTTTCAATGCCAATTAGTCGTCTTTTAGTTGTGCCTGATATAAAATGAAATTATTTTTACAAGAAGTAAGCCTTGGTTTAAGTAAGAAAAACAAGAAGCTAAGTTCTAAATGGTTTTATGACTTTCATGGATCAAAACTTTTTGAACAAATTACTAAGTTGGAAGAATATTACCCAACACGAACTGAAAGAAAAATTTTAAAAGATAATAAAATTGAAATTGCTAATAAAATAGGTAAAAATGTAGTTTTAATTGAACCAGGCGCTGGAGACACCAAAAAAATAGCTATTTTTCTCAGCAGTTTAGATAAGCCAAAAAAATATATACCCCTAGATATTTCTGAAGATTATATAACCAAAATATCCCAAGGTTTTAAAAAGAAATTTCCAAAAATAGCTATTACTCCAAAAGGATATGACTTTTCGGGAAATAATAAACTACCTTTTAAAATCAATTCATCAGAAAATATAGTTATTTTTTTCCCAGGATCAACTATTGGTAATTTTGAAAAAAAGGATGCTATTAAATTTCTAAAAAAGCTTAAATCAAAATTTAAAGCAAAAAAAATTATCATTGGCGCTGACTTAGTTAAAGATATTCCAACTCTAATTTCTGCTTATAATGATAAAAAAGGCATAACTGCAAAATTCAACAAAAATATTTTACAAAGAATAAACACTGAATTGGGTGGAGATATAAACTTAAATTCCTATAAACATTTAGCGATTTATAATAAATCAAAAAAAAGAATTGAGATGAGATTAAAATCTAAAAAAAATAACAATATTAGAATCAATGGTTCAAAATATTTAATTAAAAAAAATGAGGAGATTCACACCGAGAATTCTCACAAATACACGATTAAATCCTTCAAAAACTTAGCTAATGAAGCTGGATGGAAAATTAATAAAACCTGGGTTGATGACAAAAAACTTTTTAGTGTTCATTGTCTAGATCTAGCTCTATAGGTCTAGTTATTACCTTCCTTAATCTAAAAATAGGGCATAGGCCTCTTTTTAATTATTATGTTAATGTAAGATAAATCGTTGTTAAGGGGAAATTAAAAAAAGGATGGTGGTGCACTAAGTGCAGAGAAAAAAAATTAGCTAAATTATACTAGCTTATTTAATAGCACTTGTACTAAAAGAAAAGTTAAACTAAAGTTGCAAATGTATCTGAATTACAAATTAAATTTTTAAATTAAGTTTGGTTTAATGATTTATTCATGGTGCAGAAAAAAAAAGCTAGCAGTGTATTTGAAAGTTATGTTTATCAATAGAAGTAGAGCGGTTCAAAAAAGAACAATACACTCTTAAATTATTTTCATATTATAATGATATGAAAGTACCGATTCTTATACCAAATATTTTTAATCATCCATTTACCTACAATTCAGATTTAAATTTAAAGGTTGGAGACTATGTAGTGGTACCCTTTGGAAAGTCACAAGCTACTGGAGTTGTATGGGATGATTTTGAAAAAAAAACAAACAAAAATTTTGCAATTAAAAAAGTTTTAAGAAAATTAGATGTTCCATCGCTAAAGAAAAATACAATTAAATTCTTAAATTGGTTTTCTGAATACAATATGACCCCTAAAGGTATGGCATTAAAATTGTTATTATTAAGTAGTGGTGCCATAGAAAAACTACCAATTGAAGCTTATGAGCCATTCAAAATTGATATCAAAGAAAATGAAATAAAACTTTCTAAAGAGCAAAAAGATTCATTAAAAAAAATGAATGTATTAAATCAAAAATTTAGAGTTCATGTTTTACAAGGCACTACGGGGTCTGGTAAAACGATGGTTTATTTTGAGGCTTTAAAAGAGATAATTAACAGGGGTTTTCAAGGGTTAATTCTACTGCCAGAAATTGGATTAACAGGACAATTTCAAAATAAATTTATAGAATTTTTTGGATTCAAGCCAGCTGTGTGGCACTCAGGTATTACAAAAAAAAATAAAGAAATTATTTGGAGCGGAATAGCAAATGATAAAATTAAAGTTGTAATTGGTGCTCGGTCCTCATTGTTTTTACCTTTTAAAAAACTAGGATTAATCATTGTTGATGAAGAACATGATCAATCTTATAAGCAAGATGAGGGAGTAACTTATAATGCGAGAGATATGGCAATTTCTAGAGCATCCTTTGAAAATATTCCAATCAATTTAATAACAGCCGTCCCCTCTATTGAAACTTATGACAATATTAAAAAAGGCAAATATAGTTTATCAAAACTGGATCAAAGATATTTAAATGCATCTTTACCAAAATATGAAATAATTAATCTTAATAATTCAAAAATAGAATCTCAATCTTGGATATCAAAAGAAACAATTGAGAAAGTAAAATTTCATCTTGAAAAAAAAGATCAAGTATTATTTTTTTTAAATAGAAGAGGATTTTCACCCCATGTATTATGTAAAAAATGTTTTACTAGTTATTCATGTCCAAATTGCTCAATAAATTTGGTTTATCATAAAAACAAACAAAATTTATTATGTCACTACTGTGGATACAAAGCTTTACTAAATAGGGACTGCTCAAAAGAAGGAAAATGTGATTTTATTTTTAGTGGGCCTGGAGTTGAAAGGATATCTGAAGAAGTAAAAAAAATTTTCCCCAACAAGGAAACAACTATATTTTCTAGCGATACAATGAATAAAAAAAGTTCAGCAGATG
Organism: Candidatus Pelagibacter sp. Uisw_106; assembly: GCF_047724975.1. Lineage (GTDB taxonomy): Bacteria > Pseudomonadota > Alphaproteobacteria > Pelagibacterales > Pelagibacteraceae > Pelagibacter. Next base: position 1,173,301 of record NZ_CP159819.1, on the reverse strand, counting down.
TTTTAGAAAAAATTATAGATAATAAAATTCCAATTTTAATTGGAACTCAATTAATTTCTAAAGGATTCCACTTTCCAAGTTTAAATTGTATTGTTGTTGTGGATATTGATTTATCATCACAAGGTCATGACTTACGGGGCGCAGAAAAGAATTTACAATTATATCATCAACTTTCAGGTAGAGCAGGAAGAACAGGAAAGCCAGCAACTGTTTATTTTCAAACTTATAATTTAGATACCAAAATGATAACAGACATTACAAATAAAGATCCTGATATTTTTTTAGATAAAGAACTTGAAATTAGAAGAGAAAATAATCTTCCACCGTTTCAGAGATTTATTGCTTTAATAATTACTGGCAGCAATGAAAGAGAACTTGAAAAAGAGGCTTATAAGTTTAAAATTTTTATAGAAAGTGCTGTCGAAGGTAGAGTTCTTGGCCCTGTGAATGCACCTATATTTAGATTAAAAAGAAAGTTCAGAGTAAGACTTTTGATCAGAGGTAGAAAATCTCTAAAAGTACAGAATTCACTAGCCAAAATCATTAAAAAATTCAAATTTCCTACTGGAATGAAACTAACAGTTGATGTTGATCCAATAAACTTCAATTAACAGTCAAAAAATAACACTTTTAGACAATGTGTGACTTGAAGAGAATAGGGTCATATGTTAATTAAAACGGAAATTTAATAAATCTTCAAATATTTATAAGGAACAATAAATTGAGCAAAAATAAAGGTTTTTCTGAAACATCAGCAGGTAGATATTCCCTGGCACTTTATGAATTAGCAATAGAAGCTAATAATTTAAGTGAGATCGAGGTTCATTCTGCTTCAATTATCAATTTAATTGCTTTAAGTGAAGATTTTAAATCTTTAATTAAGGATCCAACAAATAACAAAGAAGACCAATTGAATGCTCTAAGCAAAATTTCAGAACAATATAAATTAAATGAATTATTAACAAAATTTTTAAGTTTCTTAATATCTAAAAGAAGATTCTTTTATGTGGATAAAATTCTAAAAAGCTTTGTTGAGACATGTTCAATCAAAAGAGGTGAATTAAAAGCAGAATTAACTTCTGCAAAAGATCTTACTGAAGATGAAATTAACAACATAAAAGAAGAATTGACTAAAAACTTTAGTTCAAAAATAAAATTAAACTACAAACACGATGCAAGTTTAATTGGGGGTTTGATTGTGCAAGTCGGAAGCACAATGGTGGACACTTCCATTAAAAATAAATTACAACAAATAGAAAATAGGATGATAGAGGCATAAATGGATATAAACCCATCAGAAGTAACAAAGATATTAAAAGAACAAATTAAAAAATTTGGCGATAAAGCAGAAGTGACTGAGGTTGGTCAAGTTTTGTCAGTAGGAGATGGTATTGCTAGAGTATATGGATTAGACAATGTTCAAGCTGGAGAGATGGTAGAATTTTCCGATGGATCAAAAGGAATGGCCCTAAACTTAGAAAGTGAAAATGTTGGAGTTGTAATTTTTGGAGATGACAGAAAAATTAAAGAAGGTGATGTTGTTAAAAGAACAGGAAGTATTGTTGATGCACCTGTTGGAAAAGAATTATTAGGAAGAGTTGTTGATGGATTGGGAAATCCAATAGACGGTAAAGGTGCTTTAGATAAAGCAACTAAAAGAAGTAGAGTTGAAGTAAAAGCTCCTGGAATTATTCCAAGACAATCTGTTAGTGAACCAATGCAAACAGGCTTAAAATCAATTGACAGTCTAGTTCCAGTTGGAAGAGGACAGCGTGAATTAATTATTGGTGATAGACAAACTGGAAAAACTGCAGTTGCTATCGATGCAATCATTAACCAAAAAAAAATAAATGAATCTGGCGATGAGAAGCAAAAACTTTATTGTATCTATGTCGCTATAGGTCAAAAAAGATCTACAGTTAGACAAATTCAAAAAACTTTAGAAGAAGCTGGTGCAATGGAATATACAACAATTGTTGCTGCTACTGCTTCAGATGCAGCGCCGCTTCAGTTTTTAGCACCATATACAGGCTGTACTATGGGTGAATACTATAGAGATAATGGTATGCATGCATTAATCATTTATGACGATTTATCTAAACAGGCTGTAGCTTATAGACAAATGTCACTTTTATTAAGAAGACCTCCAGGAAGAGAAGCTTATCCTGGAGATGTATTTTATTTACACAGTAGATTACTTGAGAGAGCAGCCAAGCTTAGTGATGAGCATGGTGGAGGTTCATTAACTGCTCTTCCAATAATTGAAACGCAAGGTGGAGACGTATCTGCTTTTATTCCTACTAACGTTATATCAATTACTGATGGGCAAATATTTCTTGAAACGGAATTGTTTAACCAAGGAATTAGACCAGCGATTAACGTAGGTTTGTCTGTTTCTAGAGTTGGATCTGCAGCACAAACAAAAGCAATGAAAAAAGTTTCTGGTTCAATGAAGTTGGAGCTTGCTCAATATAGAGAAATGGCTGCCTTTGCACAATTTGGATCTGATTTAGATGCATCAACACAAAAACTTTTAAATAGAGGTTCAAAACTAACTGAACTTTTAAAACAAAAACAATATTCTCCTATGACAGTTGCTGAGCAAGTAATTTCAGTTTTCTGTGGAGTCAAAGGTTATTTGGATGATGTTGAACTTAAAGATATTGCTGAGTTTGAATCTAAGATTATTGAAAAATGTAAATCTGAAAAACCAGAAATTTTAGAATCTGTTTTAAGTTCAGGTAAACTTGAAGAAGATACTGAAAAATCATTAGTTGAAACTATCATGGAACTTAAGAAGAACTTTAATTCTTAGAATATGGCAACACTAGACGACTTAAAAAAAAGAATAGCGAGTGTAAAGTCTACACAAAAAATTACCAAAGCCATGAAAATGGTTGCGGCTGCTAAACTTAGAAGAGCACAAGAAAATGCTGAAAAGGGAAGACCTTATTCTGAAAAAATGAATAACATTATTCTTAATTTATCCAGTGGCATTTCTGATAAAGAAAATGCACCTAAGCTCCTTTCTGGAACAGGTGAAGATAAGGTACATTTATGTATTGTGTTAACATCTGACCGTGGTCTATGTGGTGGTTTTAATACAAATATTATTAAAAAAGCCAAAGCATATTTTAAAAAAATATCTGATGAGGGAAAAACTTTAAAAATTATAACTGTTGGATCTAAAGGATATGATCAATTAAAAAGAGTTTATAAAGATGATATTGTAGAGAGAATATCTTTTAAAGATTCTAAAACTATCAATTATCTAGATGCTGAAAAAGTAGGAAAAATGATAATTGAAAACTTTGAAAAAGAAGAATTTGATGTGTGTACAATTTTTTATAATAAATTTAAAAATGTAATCACTCAAATACCTCAAGAACAACAAATAATTCCTTTAAAAACATCAGAAGCAGAAGAAAATTCATCTGAGGATAATTATGAATTTGAACCAGATGAAGATGAAATTTTAAGCAATTTATTGCCTAAAAATATATCTACTCAGATTTTTAAAGCGATGTTAGAAAATTCAGCTAGCGAACAGGGTTCAAGAATGAGCGCAATGGATAGTGCAACTCGAAACGCAGGTGAAATGGTTGACAAGCTTACTATTGAGTATAATAGAAGTCGTCAAGCAGCTATTACAAAAGAACTAATTGAAATCATATCAGGAGCGGAAAGTTTATAATTATGAGCAAAGGAAAAATCACACAGATCATTGGAGCAGTAGTAGACGTAAAATTTGATGGAGAATTACCGGAAATTTTATCAGCATTAGAATGTAAAAATGGAGATAACAGATTAGTTTTAGAAGTTGCTCAGCACCTTGGTGAATCAAGTGTTAGAACAATTGCAATGGATGCCACTGAAGGATTAAAAAGAGGAGACGAAGTAACGGCAACAGGTGCTCCCATTCAAGTTCCAGTTGGTCCAGAAACTTTAGGAAGAATTATAAATGTAATAGGTGAACCTATTGATGAAAAAGGTGAAGTTAAAACAAAAGAGAAATGGCCAATTCACAGAGCTGCACCTGAATTTAGTGATCAATCAACAGAGACAGAAATTCTAGTTACAGGAATTAAAGTAGTTGATCTATTAGCACCATATGCCAAAGGAGGAAAAATTGGCTTATTTGGAGGTGCGGGTGTTGGTAAGACGGTACTTATTATGGAATTAATTAACAACGTAGCAAAAGCTCATGGTGGATTTTCTGTGTTTGCTGGTGTTGGAGAAAGAACTAGAGAAGGAAATGACCTTTATCACGAAATGATAGATTCAGGCGTTATTAAGCCAGAAGGTCCAGGATCAAAAGCAGCATTAGTGTATGGTCAAATGAATGAACCCCCAGGGGCTAGAGCAAGAGTTGCCTTAACAGGTCTAACTGTAGCTGAATATTTTAGAGACCAAGAAGGACAAGATGTATTATTCTTCGTTGATAACATTTTTAGATTTACTCAAGCAGGTTCAGAAGTTTCTGCACTATTAGGAAGAATTCCTTCAGCTGTTGGATATCAGCCTACACTTGCAACAGATATGGGTAACCTTCAAGAAAGAATTACAACTACTAACAAAGGTTCTATTACATCTGTACAAGCGATTTATGTACCAGCAGATGACTTAACTGACCCAGCACCTGCCACATCTTTTGCTCACTTAGATGCAACAACTGTATTGTCTAGACAAATAGCTGAAATTGGAATTTATCCAGCAGTAGATCCCCTAGATTCTACTTCTAGAATTTTAGATCCTAGAATAGTTGGAGATGAGCATTATAGAGTTGCCAGAGAAGTGCAAAAAATTCTTCAAACTTATAAATCACTGCAAGATATTATTGCGATTTTAGGAATGGATGAATTATCTGAGGAAGATAAATTAACAGTAGCTAGAGCTAGAAGAATTCAAAGATTCTTATCACAACCTTTCTTTGTTGCTGAAGTCTTTACTGGTTCTCCAGGAAAATTAGTAGATTTAGAATCTACAATTAAAGGTTTTGCTGCAATATGTAATGGTGAATATGATCATTTACCAGAAGCTGCATTTTATATGGTGGGTACAATTGAAGAAGCTGTAGAAAAAGCAGAAAAAATGGCGAAGGATGCTGCCGCATAATGAGTGAAGAGTTTAAAATAGAAATTGTAAACCCAGAAAAATCTTTTCTTTCAAAAGAAGATGTAACAGAAGTTGTTGTACCTGCTTTTGAAGGAGAAATGGGGATTTTAAAGGACCATATCTCAATTATTTCATTTCTAAAGCCAGGGATTATTAAAATCTTTTCTAAATCAGGAGAAGACAATTACTACGTTGAGGATGGAATTGTTGAATTTAAGAATAATAATTTATCAGTTCTGACAAGTTCTATCTTTAATATTAAAGATATTGATAAAGATAAAATTAGTGAACTACTTGCTCAAGCAGAAGAAAATTCAAAAAATAGTGACATTACAGATCAGAATAAATACTTGGTTGATCAAAAAATTGATGTGCTAAAAACTCTTAATTAAGAATTTCTTTTACTTTTTCTTTAATATCTTTGTACACATGTAGCTTAAAGTCTACAACTAGGTCAGTTATATTTTCAAGATCAATCCATTTCCATTCACAAAATTCAGGATGTTTAGTCTTAATATCAATCTCGTTATCTTGGCCCAAAAATCTCATTATAAACCACTTTTGTTCCTGACCCCTATATTTACCATTCCAGATTATACCTAATAAGTTTTTTGGCAATTCATAAGAGATTAATCCATCACACTCTTTAATTAGTTCAACATTTTTTATACTAGTTTCTTCTTCTAACTCCCTGTAAGCAGCAGTTAAGTAGTCCTCACCCTTGTCAACACCACCTTGGGGCATCTGCCAAAATTTTTTTTGATTATCAATTCTTTTTGCAACAAAAACTTTATTATCTTTATTTAGGACAACAATTCCAACTCCACTTCTAAGAGGTAATTTCATATTATCTTTTTCCACTAAAAATTTATTGATTATTTAAATACTCACTTAAACTTTTATAATTCGATTTTTTTAATTCTTTTTCAGTAACAGTAGAATATTGTTTTTTATTCCATATGAATAATTTTTTACCATCACTTTTTGCTAATTTAAATGTCTCAAAAAAAGAGCTATTAACTACTGAAGTTTCAGAAATCTCTTTATTAGATTTACCATTTAATAATTTTAGAGCAAAATTTAATTGATTATCAGTTTCAGAATTAAATTTAAAATCATCTGAACCTTCTACAACTTCTATATCAGGCGTTACACCTACTTTAGAAATAGATTTTCCTGAAGGGAGATAATATTTTGCAATTGTTAATCTAATAGCACCTCTATTTTTTAAAGGGATTATTGATTGTACAGAACCTTTTCCATAACTATTTTCCCCAAGTATAATAGCTCTTTTATGATCTTTTAATGCACCGGCTACTATTTCCGATGCTGATGCTGATCCATAGTTAATAAGTATAATTAGTGTTTTACCATTTGTTAGATCACCTTTTTTAGCAAACCATTTTCGATTTTCTGAGGCTTGTCGACTTCTTGTTGATACAATCTCACCATTTTCTAAAAAAAAATCCGAAATTTTAATTGCCTGAGAAAGTAAGCCACCAGGGTTATTTCTTAAATCTAAGATATACCCCTTTAGATCTTTATTTTTATTTAATTTATTAATCTTTTCTTTAATTTGTTCACTACTATTTTCGTTAAAGGAAGTTAGTCTTATATAACCAATATTATTATCTATAAGTTTAGATTTAACAGATTGAACCTGAATAACCTCTCTCATTATATTAAAAATTAATGCTTTTTTTACACCTCTTCTTCTAACTGTTATTTCAATACTTGATCCAACAGGTCCTCTCATTAACTCTACGGCTTCCATTAACGATTTCCCTTGAACCTGAGTGTTATTAATCTTTACAATATAATCACCAGCTTTTAAGCCTGCTTTTGATGCTGGAGTATTATCTATTGGTGATATCACTTTCACAACACCTGCTTCCATGCCAACTTCAATACCAAGACCACCAAACTCTCCACTAGTTTCAGTTTGCATACCCTCAAAACTTTCAGGTGTCATATATGCAGAATAGGGATCTAGTGATTGTAATAAACCATTTATGGCTGAATCCATACTTTTTGATTGATCTACTTCATCAACGTATTCTTTACTAATTTTTTCAAGCACCTCACCAAACAAATCAATTTTTTTATATATGTCAGTGTTTTCAGAAAAACTTTTTTGAAAAGTAAATAATAGTATTATAAAAAAAGAAAAAATCTTTTATTCAAAATCATATCATCACTTTTTCTTTAGGAATGACTTGTGACCATATTTTTTCTAATTCATAAAATTTTCTTTTATCTGGATGAAATATATGAACAATCAGGTCTATACCATCAACTAATTTCCAATCCATACTTTCTTTTCCTTCAATCTTAGAATTTTTTACTCCATTGGTCTTTAATTTTTCTAACACCATTTCAGATAAAGCTTGAATATGTCTAGAAGAAGTTCCACTTGCTATAATCATATAGTCAGCCATTGAACTTTTATTCTTAAGATCTATTGAAATAATATCTAGGGCTTTATTAGAATCTAGGGTTTTTAGGATTAAATTTTTAAGGTCTGAGTTTTTTTCCATTAATACATTTAACCTTATCAAATTTTTCTTAATTGAGAAGATGAAATATTGACTTTTTTAAAATTAATAAAAGATAATTTTTTTTTATTTACACCATTAAAGGTAACAGACTTTAATGATTTTGCTTTATATCCCTGCCGATCAAATACAAGAAGATTGCATTTTTTTATAATGGATTTCCATTTATGCCATTTATGAAAATTAATTAGATTGTCAGCACCCATAATGAAATAAATTTCAAATTTTTTATCTTTATCTAGATAATTAATGAGGTCGATTGTTTTATTGGAAAGAACTTTTTCTTCATAAAACTTAACTTTAATAAAATTATTTTTGCCAATGAATTTTTTTGCAAATTTTATTCTATTCTTTAGATCTGTTTTACTTGTGTTTTTAAATGGGTTTTGTTTGGTAATTGCCCATATAATATTCTTTAATTCTAATATTTTTTTAGCTTGTTTGGAAATTTCCAAATGGCCCTTGTGGGCAGGATCAAAAGTTCCCCCTAAGATTCCAATTTTTATCCTTTTTTGTTTTAAGTTATTTTCTAGTTTTACCATTACTAATAATTTCGTATTTGTATGAAACGAGCTGTCCTAATCCAACAGGCCCTCTTGGAGGTAATGTGTTTGTCGAAATGCCAACTTCACCACCAAAACCGAATTCACCACCATCAGCAAATTGAGTGGATGTATTATGCATTGCTATAGAGCTTTTAACATTTTTTAAGAATTTATTTGCAGTTTTTTTATTTTTAGTAACGATAGAGTCGGTGTGCATAGTTCCATATTTGTTAATATGATTAATGGCATCATCACAATCTTTGACTGTTTTTACAGAAACTGCTGCTGATAAATATTCAGTAGACCAATCTTTTTCTTTTGCTGGATAAATTTTTCCCTTGTAATATTTTTTTAAAAAGCGGTCTCCATATATCTTGCAATGATTTTCTTCTAACTTTTTTAAAATTGGGTTACAGAATTTCTTAACAATTTTTTCATGTATTAAAATTGTTTCCGTAGCTCCACAAATACTAGTGTTTCTTAGCTTAGCATTATAGGTAATGTTTGTAGCCATCTTTAGATTAGCATCCTTATCAATAAAAGTATGACAAAGTCCTTCCAAATGACCGATAATAGGGACATTTGAAAATTGCTGAACTCTTTTTACTAAATTTTTTCCACCACGAGGTATTATTACATCAATATAATCTTTCATTTTTGAAAGCATAAAATCGACCATTTTTCTGTCTTTAGAATCTATAAATTGAATAAAGTTTTCGTTCACTTTATTTTCTCTAAGCGATTTTCTAAATAGTTTTGCTAAAATTTTATTAGTATTTATAGCCTCAGAGCCACCTTTTAAAATTACAGCATTTCCAGATTTGAAGCATAAGCTTGCAACATCAGATGTAACGTTAGGTCTACTTTCATAAATAACACCTATAACACCAATAGGTATAGACACTCTGCTAATTGTTAAACCATTTGGTCTGCGCCATTTTTCTAAAGTAGTATCAACAGGATCTTTTAAGTTAGCAATTTTATCTATAGAATTTTTTATGCCTATTAATTTTTTTTCATCGATAGTTAATCTTTCTATTAGATTGCTTTTTAAGCCTTTGCCAAGAACAAATTGAATGTCTTTTTGGTTAGCTTTAAGTATAGACTGTTTTTCTTGACCTAATAAGAAGGCATATCTTTTTAAAATTTTATTTTTAGTTTTTGAATTAATTTTATCAAGTGATGCTTTTCTTGCATTTTGACCTATTAATCTCATATATTTACTCATTTTATACCTCTACTATATCATCTTTATGAATTACTTCTGATTTAGAAATATATCCTAGTAATTTTTCTATCTCTTTTGAGTGGTGACCCATAATTTTTTCTATTTCATTCGATGAAAAAGAACTAAGTCCTCTTGCGCATTCGTAATTATTTCTATCTAAAACTTTGATGTGGTCACCTTTACTAAAACGGCCAGACACTTTTTTTATTCCTGCTGCTAATAAGCTTTTACCATTTGAAAGTGCCTGTTTTGCACCGTCATCAATAATAAGTGCACCCTTAGGTGAAATAGAGCTAATAATCCATTTTTTTCTAGCAGCCAATTTTGAAACTTTAGGTAAAAACCATGTACAATTATTCTCTTCAGTTATTTTTTTAATGGGTCTGCTTAATAATCCATTTGCTATTACCATTTGGCATCCTGATAATTGACAGATTTTTGCAGCATCTATTTTAGTCTTCATACCACCTGTGCCATGCTCACTAATACTTTTAGTGGCTATTTTTTCTATATCTTTATCTATATTTTTAATTTCTTTTATTAATTTTGCATTTTTATATATTTTTGGATTGTGCGTATAAAGACCGTCTACATCAGAAAGTAATATAAGTGAGTCTGCGCCTGATATTTGTGCAACACGAGATGCTAATCTGTCATTGTCACCATACTTAATCTCTGAAGTGGCAATAGTATCATTTTCATTAACTATTGGCACAAAGCCTAGTTTAAATAAGTTATCAAAAGTTCTTTTTGCATTAAGGGCCCTTCTTCTTTGTTCTGTGTCTTCCAAAGTGAGAAGAATTTGAGAAATATTAATTTTCAATTTAACAAATATTTCTGAGAATAAATTCATTAGTTCAATTTGCCCAATAGATGCAACAGCCTGACTTTTATCAATTTTAAGGTTTTTTTTGCTAATATTTAGTTTTTTGCAACCCATTGCTATTGCTCCTGAGCTTACAATAATAATTTTTTTATTCTGTTTTATTAGTTCCTGAATATCTTTAGCAAATTCAGTAAGCCATTTTTTTCTTACTTTTTTTTTGTCATCTATTAACAAAGATGAGCCAATCTTAATTACAATTATTTTAGAATCTTTAAGATACATAGGAGAGTAATTTAGCTTTAATTTTAGATATTGAGCCTTTTTCTAATGTTGAGAGTGTAACCACCTCAGAATCTTTATTTTTAGAAAAATTGTTTAAAATTTCTTTCACTTCTTCTTCCTCTAATAAATCTGTCTTATTTAATACAATTATTTCTTTTTTTTCTAGTAAATCTTTACTGTAACTCCCTAGCTCATTTCGAACTTGTTTATAGGTATTTTCAAGGTCTTCATCAGTAATATCTATTAAATGCATTAAAGTTTTACATCTTTCTATGTGTTTTAAAAATTGAATACCAAGACCTACACCTTCATGTGCACCTTCAACTAATCCAGGGATATCAGCTAGAGTTATTTCCTTATCATCATAACTTGCAACACCAAGATTTGGATTTAGTGTTGTAAATTTATAATTTGCAATTTTAGGCATCGCATTTGTAATGGCAGCTAGCAAGCTTGATTTACCTGCATTAGGTAATCCAACAATACCAACATCAGCAATAGTTTTTAATTGAAGCCAAATTACATATTCTTCACCGATTGCACCTTTAGTAAATTTTTTTGGAGCTCTATTAGTGGAACTTTTAAATCTAGTGTTTCCAAGGCCACCTTTGCCACCATTAGCTACAATAAATTCTTCACCTTCTTTTTTAAAATCATAAATTAAAGTTTTATTATCTTCTTCAAAAACTTGTGTACCTATTGGAACTTTTAAAAATAAATTTTCTCCACCATGACCTGTACGATTTTGTCCAGAACCATTTACTCCTCTTCCTGCTTTATGGTGTTGTTGAAATCTATAATCGATAAGAGTATTTAAATTTCTTTCTGATCTTAGGAATATGGTACCACCTTTACCTCCATCACCACCGTCAGGTCCACCGTATTCAATAAATTTCTCTCTACGAAAGCTAGGAGAACCATGCCCACCATTGCCGGCCTTTAAATAAATTTTTACTTGATCTAGAAACTTCATATTACAACTGTTAGTTTTTAGTTGTACTACTAATTGGGTTTTACGGAAACGAATGTTCTGTCTAATCTACCTTTTTTAAATACTACTTTTCCTTCAACAACAGAAAAAATTGAATGATCTTTTCCCATTCCGACATTTTCACCAGGAAAAATTTTAGTTCCTCTTTGCCTAACAATTATGTTTCCAGGAATTACTACTTCACCACCGTACTTCTTAACGCCAAGTCTACGACCAGCACTATCTCGTCCATTTCTCGATGATCCACCTGCTTTTTTTGTAGCCATAATTTACCTAATTTATTTATTAACTGCTTCAGCTTCTACTTTAGCTTCAACCTTTTCAATTTTTTTAGTTGGTTTAACCATTTTTTCCGCTTCAGATAAAATTTTACCGTCTTTAGAAAATATTTTACTAATTCTTATTAATGAATATTGCTGTCTATGACCATTTTTTCTTCTAGAATTTTGTCTTCGTCTTTTTTTGAAAATTAATATTGTTCTATTTTTTCCATTTTCAACAAGATCTGCTTCAACTTTCGCACCCTCAACCGTTGGTGATCCAACTTCAATATTTTTGTCATCTCCGTAAGCTAAAATTTCTTTAAACTCTATCTTAGTTTCAAGCTTAGAATCCTCTAATCTTTCAATTTTAAGTATTTCTCCAGCCTTTACTTTGTACTGTTTTCCACCTGTTTGTATGATTGCGTATGACATTGTTTAATCTATTTTTTATAATCTGCAATATAGTCGGGGACCTATTATAGTCAAGTCCGAATAAGTTAGAAATTGTCCTTTAAATCTCTCAATTTTGAAAAGGTTTCTTCTGTATTAGATCTAAGAAAAATATTGCACTCTAATTCCTCTTTAATAGTGGACGGAATAGTAGGTAGGTTATTTTTTAATTTTTCGTCTATATCTTTAATCTTAATTTTTAGGTTTTCATTGTCTTGGTCATGAGTAATGCAAAATTTAGAGTTTTGTTTAGTATATTCATGTCCACAATAGATCCTTGTTTTTTCTGGCAGTGCTTTTATTTTCATTAATGAGATATACATCTGTGAGTATGTTCCTTCAAAAATCTTACCACAACCAAGCGAAAAGAGGGTGTCTCCTGTAAAAACAGATTCTTCATTATAAAAATAAAAACATATATGACCAAGGGTATGACCAGGTATGTGAAATATTTTAGCCTGGAAATTTTCTTCGTGCCAAATGTCTTGATCACTGACCAGTATATCTATTTCTGGGATTCTATCCTTATCTCCTTTATATCCAATAATACTAGCTCCATATTTTTCTTTTAATTCTATATTACCCCCCACATGATCATAATGATGATGTGTATTTAATATATATTTTAAATGTATATTTTTATCTTCTAAATATTTGATAATAGGTTTTGCTTCACTGGGATCAATCACACATGCAATATTCTTAGTTTTATCAATAATTAGATAAGAATAATTATCTTGTAAGCAGGGTATTATTTGAATTTCCATTTAACTTTCAATTAAAAAAATACCTAGTTCTGCGGATAAATTTTTGATATTTAGATTAAGTTTATTAATAGAGGATATTTTTTCGTTATGCAGAGCTGATGATTTATCTAATTTAATTTTTCTATTTTCACAAAAGTTATAAAAATCTTTTATGGTACACATATGAAGGTTAGGGGTATTATACCACTCATCAGGTAGATTTTTTGTAATTGGCATTGTTCCTCTAATTAATAGGTGAAGCCTAACTTTCCAAAAACCAAAATTAGGTATTGTAACAATAGCTTTTTTACCAACCCTCAATAGCTCTTTGATAACTATTTCAGGATTTAAAAATGCTTGCAGTGTTTGACTTAAAATAACAAAATCAAAGGAGCTGTCAGGAAATTGTAATAGATCTTTCTCTGCATCACCCTCAATAACAGTTAGTCCTTTTGATAAACATTTTTGAACATTATCTTTTGAAATTTCTATTCCCCTTATGTCTATTTCTTTATTATACTTAAGATATTCCATTAATATGCCATCACCACAGCCCACATCTAAAACTCTAGTATTTTTTTCAATTAGATCAGAGATTATTTTAAATTCTTGTTTCATATTTAGTTTTTAGAGTAAGCTGTTTTAATATAATCACCTAGAGTATTTAAAAATTTAGGAACTTTTAAAAGGAATGAATCATGTCCTTTATCAGACTCAATTTCAACAAATCCGACCTCAGCACCTATGGCATTTAAGGCTATAACAATTTCTTTATTTTCGGAAGTTGGATAAAGCCAATCAGAAGTAAAAGATATAATAAGAAACTTAGTTTTAGTTTTTTCGAATGCTTTAGATAAATTACCGTGATGTTCCTTGATTAGATCAAAATAGTCCATCGCTCTTGTTATATATAGGTAGCTATTGGCATCAAATCTATCAACAAATACAGATCCTTGATATCTTAAATAACTTTCTATTTGAAAGTCTGCATCAAAACCAAATTTTAGGTCATCTCTTTCTTGCAACTTTCTTCCAAATTTTTCCTGTAGACCATTTTTAGATAAATAAGTTATATGTGCAGCCATTCTGGCAACAGACAATCCTTTATTAGGATTTTTATTTTGATTGGAATAGTCACCATTTTCCCAATTAGCATCAGCCATAATCGATTGTCTGCCAAGTTCATTAAAAGCAATGTTCTGCGCTGAATGACTAGCTGTGCAGGCTATTGGAATAGCAACTTTTGCTTTATCAGGAAAGTTATTAACGAACTGAAGTGTCTGCATTCCACCCATTGATCCACCCATAACAGCAAATAATTTATCAATGTTAAAAAAATTTAAGAGATTAAATTGTGCATTAACCATGTCATTAATAGTGATGACAGGAAAAGTAGTACCATATTTTTTATTGTTTACAGGGTTAACTTCACTAGGACCATATGAACCCATACATCCACCAATAACATTGGCACAAATTACAAAATATTTATCAGTATCAATGGCTTTACCAGGTCCAACAGCATATGACCACCAACCCTCTTTTTTAGTAATTGGATTTATTCCAGAAACAAATTGATCACCGGTTAAAGCATGAAAAATAAGAATAGCATTATCTTTCGTCTCATTTAGAGAGCCATAAGTCTCATAAGCTAGAGAATAATTATTGATAGTTTGACCACAATCTAATTTTAATGGTTTATCAATTATAATATTTTTTATGTTTACATTTTTATTCATAAATATTAGCCAAATTTGAATTGTGAGACAAAAAAACTTATTTAGCGGTTTTTTTTAAGCGCTCGCAATTCAGTTAAATCAGCGCATATTTTTTGTACTAGATAGTATTTCTTATGTCAATTTTTTTAAAAAATGACTTATTCTATATGAAAGGATAATATTTTATTTATAAGGTAAATTAAATTAATAAAATGACAGTTCCAAAATTTAAAGAATTCAAAATAAAAGCTTATAAACCAGGTAAGTCAAATATAGCAAAAATACGAAATGTTATAAAATTATCAGCAAATGAGTCAGCTCTTGGTGTTAGCCCAAGAGTAAAGAAAATTTTACAGAATAAAAAGCTGTTAATATCAAAATATCCAGATGGTAAGGCAAAAAACTTAAGAAAAGAAATTTCAAAGAAATATAAGTGTGATTTTGAGAAGATAATTTGTGGTGCAGGGTCAGATGAAATTATTCAAATGATTTGCCAGTTGTACTTAAAACCATCTGATGAAGTGATTGTTCCTCAATATAGCTTTTTAATGTACAGGATATATGCTCAAATAGTGGGGGCAAAAGTTGTTTTTTCTAAGGAAGAAAATTTTAAAGTTTCAATAAATGAAATTATTAAGAAAGTAACAAAAAAAACCAAACTTGTATTTATTGCTAACCCTAACAACCCAACAGGAACATACTTAAGTAGAGCAGAGCTAATAGACTTAAGAATGAAATTGAATAAAAATATTTTACTAGTTTTAGACGATGCGTATTTTGAATATATGAAAAATAAAGATTATAAATCTGGTTTAGATTTATTTAAAAATAAGGATAATGTTGTTGTGATAAGAACTTTTTCAAAAATATATGGACTGGCCTCGTTAAGAGTTGGCTGGGGTCATGGCCCCAAGAAAATTATCTCTGCAATGAATTTAATTAGACCTCCATTTAATGTAAATCAAGTTGCACAGATGGCAGCAATAGAAGCTTTAAAAGATAGAAACTTTATTAATCAATCTGTGAAACATAATATCACAGAAGCAAATAAAGTTAGAAATGATTTAGAAAAACTAAAAATTTTTTCAAATGAAGTAACGGCTAATTTTTTACTGTTAAATTTTGATAAATGTAAATTTTCAGCTAATTATATTTTTAACAAACTGCAGTCAAAAGGAATTATATTAAGATCTACAGAGGATGGATATAATATTAAAAACAAATTAAGATTAACAATTGGATCTAAAAA
This sequence comes from Candidatus Pelagibacter sp. Uisw_106, assembly GCF_047724975.1. GTDB lineage: Bacteria > Pseudomonadota > Alphaproteobacteria > Pelagibacterales > Pelagibacteraceae > Pelagibacter. Next base: position 1,157,333 of record NZ_CP159819.1, on the reverse strand, counting down.
AGAAAATATGAGATTCATAAGAACGATCAAGACTATCTTTAATTAATTATGAAAAATATTTTAATTATAGGCTGTGGTTTAATTGGCTCTTCATTGTTAAGATCAATATCTGAAAAAAAAATAGCTAAAAAAATATTTGTCTATGAAAAATCAAAATTAAATATTTCAAAAATCAAAAAATTAAAATTACCATGTGAAATTATAGATGATTTAAAGAAAATTATCCCAAACTTAGATTTAATCATATTTTGCACCCCACTAGGAGAATATGAAAAAATAATTTTAAAGATAAATAGATATCTATTACCTAAAACTATTATTACAGATGTTGGATCATCTAAAGAAAAGTCTATGGACTTAATTAAAAGAAAATTGAAAAAAGGAATTTTTTGGACATCCAGTCACCCTATTGCAGGGTCAGAAGTTAGTGGCCCAGAAAACGGGGTAAAAAATTTATTCCTTAATAAATGGTGCATATTAATAAAAGAAAAAAATACCAACAGAAAACACCTTCTGATACTTACCAAGTTCTGGAAAAAAATTGGTTCAAATGTTGCAATTATGGACTCAAAAAAACATGACACGGTTTTTTCTATGACAAGTCATTTACCTCATTTAATTGCATATAATTTGGTTAAAACAGCGACAGATTTTGAAAAACAACAAAAGTATGAATTAATTAAATTCAGTGCAGGTGGTTTGAGAGATTTTTCAAGAATTGCAGCATCTAATGAAATTATGTGGAGAGATATTTTTTTTAATAATCAAAAAAATATTTCAAAAGCTATTGATTTATTTATTAAAAATTTACGTTCATTTAAGAGAGATATTCAATCTAAAAATAATAAGTCCATTATTAAAAAATTAGTTAATACTAAAAAGGTTAGAAAGAAAATAATTAAGTTGAAACAAGATATTAACAAGCCAGACTTTGGAAGAAGTTAATATTTTATAGAGGATATTTTTTTTACTATTAACTTTGCTGTTCTTTCAATTCTATTTATTGTCTCTGTTACATTCATAATCAAAACTTTCTTTTCTGGACCATATGCATGAATTAATTTTTGAGCGTTAATACAAACAGCAACATGACCTTTCCAAAATATAATGTCTCCTTTTTTAAACACTCCACCTTTATTTTTTTTTATTGAATATTTTATTTGATCTTTTGTGTCTCTTGGATAAAATTTATTATTATAGTAAAAAAATAATTGTAAAATAGCAGAGCAGTCTATACCTCTATAAGTTTTACCACCCCAAACATATTTAGTTTTTAAAAAAAATTTTAATACTTTTAAATAATCTTTTTCTATATGATTAATATTTTTTACATCACTTTTTTTAATCCATTTATTTTTTTCAAATTCTATAAATTTTTTACTTTCTTGAATCATTGAAATTCTTGATGCAAAAGGTAAAAAATATTTTGTCTTATTTTTTTGTTTATTATAAATATTTGCTTTTAGAATAAATATTTTATGAGTTGGCTTATGATCTGTAGTGTAATCTTTATTTTTTATGTATCCAATATAATTATCAAATAAAACTTTTATTTTTATCCAGCTTTTATTCTTAGATATAATTTTAAATTTTTCCCCATACAAAATTTGAGAAGTAACTTCAGAAACTACATGGGGTTTTTTATAGATATCTGATAAAGGTTTTTTATAAAAGTAATTATTTTTCACGAAGTTTTAATTTATCTTTAATAAACCACAAACAAATCAATGAGGGTATTACCATGATGGCTGTAATGATAAAAAATACTCCCCAATCTCCATTAAGCCAATCTACTAATGCTCCAGATGATGATGCAAGTGTAGTTCTGCCAGCAGTCCCTATCGATGCAAGTAACGCGTATTGAGTTGCGGTATATGTTCGGTCTACTAATAATGAAATAAATGCTACAAATGCAACTGTTGCAAAAGCTGCGGCTATATCATCAAATATGACTGCTACTGCGAACAATAACTCAGATTTATCACTCCATGCCAAGACTGTGAATAATAAATTAGTTGCTGCCATTAGTATTCCTGCAACAAACATTGCTTTTAAAACGCCAGATCTAATTACAAAAAGCCCACCCAGCAATGTAAATATAACTGTAGTTATCCATCCTAAAGTTTTTGAGTAAATTGCAATGTCACCTTTAGAGAAGCCTATTTCTTTATAAAAAACTATCGACATACGTCCAAGAAAGGCTTCACCAATCTTGAATAAAAAAATAAAGCTTAAAATTCCAATAGCAATTGAAAAACCATTTTTCTTAAAAAAGCTTATTATAGGACCACCTAATGTACTGCTTATCCAAGCTATAAAATTAGTTATAATATTTTTTGATCCAAGTTTGCTTTCTATAAGTTTATCTGTTTTTTTTTGCTTCTTTTGCCTGTCAGTAGAAAGGGGCTCATGAACAAACATTAAACCTATGTTCATCAAAATTACCACAACTCCTAAAATTAAAAATGTAATTTGCCAGTAATTATTAACACCAATATTTTCTAAATATTCTGCTGTAAATAAAGCTATTACACCACCCAATTTATATCCACTCCACCATCCAACAACAGCCATCGCAGCACCAGCTGCCATTGATTTGCTTTCATGCTCACCTATTTGTTCAATTCTTAAGGCATCAACGGTAATATCTTGTGTGGCTGATGCTATAGCAATAACTAAACCAACCGTAATCAGTAGTGCAAGATTTTCAGTGGGATTAATAAAACTCCAGGTAACAAGACAAGTTAAAATTGAAATTTGCATTAAAACTATCCATCCTCTTCTATGCCCAAGTTTTTTTGTTAGGTACGGTACTTGAAATCTATCAATAAGAGGGGCCCATAAATAGTTAAAAGCGTAAACTGCAAATATTAAACCTGCCCAACCAATTGTTGATCTACTTAAACCCTCTTCCTTAAGCCATAAACTCAAACTACTTCCTATGAGAACCCAGGGAAACCCAGAGATAGCCCCAAGCAATAATATTCTAAGCATTCTTTTATCCAGGTAGATAGAAAAAGTTTCTGAGAGCGATTGTTTTTTTATTTCAATCATAATTAATTCCTCCAAAAAGAAGGTAGAAACAATACCAGTATAGCAAACAATTCTAATCTACCCAATATCATTCCAAGACTTAAAATCCATTTAGATATTTCGGGTATATTTGAAAAATCCCCATTAGGGCCAATTGTAGAGCCTAACCCCGGGCCAACATTGGAAATTGATGTGGCAGCACCTGAGATTGAGGTTACAAAATCTAAGCCACTTAAAGATAAAAATGCAGTTATCAAAAAAAATATAACCAAGTAAAGAAAAATAAAAGAGATAATTGAAGCCATAAATTTATCATCTACTTTATTTTTATCATATTTAATTATAAATATACCTCTTGGATAAATAATTTTTTTCAATTGATTAACAATAAATAGATATAAAATTTGAATTCTAAAAATTTTAATTCCACAAGTTGTTGAGCCAGCACAACCACCAATAAACATTAGAGTTAAAAAGAAAATTAGTGGAAAATTTCCCCATCCATCAAATTCTCCGGTGACATATCCCGTACCAGTTAAGATAGAAATAACGTTAAAAACAATTACTCTTATATTAATTTGAGAAAAATCTTTATTTTGAAAAAAAGAATAAATAAAAAGTAGAATAATTGAAAAAATAATTATCTTAATAAATGATTTAATTTGGACATCGGAAGTAAATATTTTTTTATTACCATTTAAAAATTTTATATAAGCTATGAAAGGTAGGCTACCCAGTATAATAAAAACCATCGATGATATTTCAATGGGTAAACTATTAAAATATCCAATAGATTCGTTATAATTTGAAAAGCCACCTGTTGCTATTGTAGTCATGGAGTGAGTTAGGCTATCAAAAACATTCATACCAAAAATTTTATAGGTAACAGCACAAAGTGTTGTTAACACTAAATATACGTAAATTAATCTAAGAGATATTTCCTTAGATTTTGGTAATAACTTTTCTGAAGAATCGTTACTTGAAATCTTAAATAACTGCATTCCCCCGACGTTCATTATTGGCATTAGAGTTATTGCCATTACAATAATACCAATTCCTCCTAACCATTGAAGCATAGCTCGCCATAAAAGTATTGATCTAGGTGCACCCTCCAAGTTTGAAATAATTGTAGACCCTGTCGTGGTAATACCAGACATACTTTCAAAAAAAGAATCAGTAATGGATAGTTCAAGAGTAGAAAAAATAAAAGGTAAAGAGCCAAATATTGCAATACTCAACCAAGAAAGAGCGGTTAATAAGAATGCTTGTTGTAAGTTTAACTTTTTGTCATGGTTTAAATTTGTCAAAAAAAATAAAACACCAAATATTATTGAAACTATAGAAGCCCCAATAAAAGAAGAATCTAGTTCAGAATAAATAAATTGGGCTAAAATTGGAATCATCATAGAAATTCCAAGAATAATTTGCAAAACACCCAAGGTAAAAAAAACAGTTTTATAATTAGACATCTTGATAGAACATTATTTTATGGTAAATAAATTTCAACTCTATAAGAATTAATAAAAACACCAAATATAAGATATTTGTTATTAAACAAAGTGATTAAAAAAGATAATTTAGATAAAACTAACGCATGGCCTTTTGTTGAGGCAAAAAAATTGCTGCGTGAAAGAAAGTCCTTTATTGCTAAAAAGGGTAAAATAATCTTACAAACAGGTTATGGTCCAAGTGGGTTGCCCCATATAGGTACATTTGGTGAAGTTGCAAGAACATCGATGATGGTTAATGCTCTAAAACAGCTCACTGACACACCAACAGAAATCATAACTTTTTCTGATGATATGGATGGCTTTAGGAAAGTTCCAGAAAACGTTCCAAATCAAGAGCTCTTAAATAAAAATCTTCATAAGCCTTTGACTCAAGTGCCCGATCCATTTGAAAAATTTTCAAGTTTTGGTGAGCATAATAATGAAATGTTAAAAGATTTTTTAAATAAATTTAATTTTGAATATAACTTTCAAAGTTCTTCAGTTCTTTATAAGGGTGGTTTTTTTAACCCCACATTACAGATAATTCTAGAAAATTATCAAGGTATTATGGATATAATTCTTCCAACACTAGGAAAAGAAAGACAAAAAACTTACAGTCCATTTTTACCAATTTGTCCAGATACTGGTAGGGTTTTAGAAATTCCAGTTTTAGAAATCTTAAAAGAAAAATCTAAAATTATCTTTGATAATAACGGAAAAAAACTTGAGGTAAGTATCTTAGATGGAAATTGTAAATTACAATGGAAAGTGGATTGGGCAATGAGGTGGTATGCCCTCGATATAGATTTTGAAATGTATGGAAAAGATTTAATAGAAAGTGCAATATTATCTTCAAGAATAGTTAAATTGATTGGCAAAACAAACCCATCTGGCTTTGCTTATGAACTATTTTTAGATGAAAAAGGTGAGAAAATTTCAAAGTCAAAAGGTAATGGGATCACTATTGATCAGTGGTTAGAATATGCGTCTCCTGAAAGTCTTTCATTGTACATGTATCAAAATCCTAAAAGAGCAAAAAAACTATACAAAGAAATAGTTCCAAAAACAGTTGATGAATATTTAGATTTTGTGGAAAAAGCTAAAAATCAAAATGAATTACAGTTATTAATGAATCCAGTTTGGCATGTACATAATGGATTAATTCCTAAAGAAGATACTATTATGAGTTTTTCAATGCTTTTAAATTTAGTGGAGGCAAGTAATGCAGATTCCAAGGAATTACTTTGGAAGTTTGTAAAAAAATATAAAAAAGATATCTCAGAAAAAGATCATATAATTTTTGATAATTTAATTGGCTACGCTATTAAATACTTTAACGATGTAATCAAACTTCAGAAAAAATATAAGAAACCAGATTCAAACGAAAAAATTGCATTAGAGGCTCTAGTAAAGAAACTTGATGACTGTAATGATGCAATGTTACCTGAGGATATTCAAACATTAATTTACTCAACTGGAAAAGAAAATGGATATTCAGAAAATCTACGTGATTGGTTTAAATTAATTTATGAAGTCGTATTTGGAGATGAAAATGGTCCAAGAATGGGCTTTTTTATAAGCTTCTTTGGAGTTAACGAAACTAAAAAATTAATAACAGAAAAAATAAAATAATGTTTTCAAAATTCAGATCACTAATTTTTAAAATTGATCCTGAAACTGCTCATAATTTAGCAATTAAGTCTTTAAGATTAAATTTGACACCAAATTTAAAGGATGAAAATAAAGATGATCCAATGTTCAAGACTAAACTATTTGGCAAAGAAATAGATAACCCAATTGGAATGGCTGCTGGATTTGATAAAAATGCTGAAGTTTATAATTCTTTATTTAAACTTGGATTTGGGTTTGTCGAGGTGGGGACCGTTACACCACTTAAGCAGTATGGAAATCCAAAACCAAGAGTATTTAGATTGGTGGAAGACGAAGCACTTATAAATAGATTAGGATTTAATAATTTAGGATCAGAAAGTGCAAGTAACAGAATTCGATCAAATTTGAATAAGGGCTTATTGGGAATTAATATAGGTCCAAATAAAGATAGTGATGATAGGCTAAATGATTATTTAATTGGTCTTAGAACCTTTCATGATATCGCTGACTATATTACAATTAATATTTCCTCACCTAATACAGAAAACTTAAGAAGTTTTCATGATGAAACTAAATTTGATGAATTAATGAATTTAGTTAAAGAAGAAAAAATTAAGCTTAAATCTAAAATACCAATTGTTGTAAAAATTTCTCCTGATATTTCAGATGAACAAATTGAAGTATTAAGTAAAATATTGTTAGAACATAAAGTAAGTGCAATAATTGTTTCAAATACAACTGCAGGAAATAGAGGTAAATTAAACAATATACTGAAACATCAAAAGGGCGGTTTATCTGGAAAACCTCTTGAAGAAGAGGCCAATAAATTAATAAGTAAGTTTTACAGATTATTAAAAAATAAAATTGAAATTATTGGAGTAGGTGGTGTGGACTCAGGAGAAAGTGCACATAGAAAATTTTTAGCTGGTGCAAGCTATGTTCAATTATATACTGGTATGGTTTTTCAGGGCCCCAATATTGTTGGAAAAATAAAAAAAGAGTTAAAAGAAATATTAATTACTGATGGGATCAAGAATTTTAGAGAAATAATAGGCAAGAAACAGCCTAATTAAAGCTAATAAACTTGACGAGGTCACTAACTCATCTTATATAGTCACTAAATATTATGTCTAAAAAATGCGAATTAACCGGCAAAATACCTATGAAAGGTCACAATGTTAGTCATGCTAACAATAAGACTAATAGAAGATTTTTACCAAATTTAAAAAAAACAAAATTTAAAAGTGAACTTTTAAAAAGAAGCTTAACTTTAACAGTTAGCAATGCAGGTGTTAGATGTGTTGATAAAAAAGGTACTTTTGATGAATTTTTAAAGACTGCAAGAAATAAAAATATATCACCAAGATTAAAAAAATTAAAAAAAAGTATATTAATTAAGTCACCATTCGTTAAAAAAGCACCCAAAGTATCCCCTAGTAAATCAGCTTAATGAAAAAGTTTTTTATACTACTCTCATTTATAATGGGAGTTGTTGTTTTAACTTCAAATTATTTAGTACAATTTCCGATCAACTATTATGGTTTGGAAGAAATATTAACTTATGGAGCTTTTAGTTATCCAGTTGCATTTTTAATTACAGATTTAGCTAATAGATCTTATGGCAAGGTTGTAGCTAGAAAAATTGTTTATGTTGGTTTTATTATAGGGATTGTATTTACTCTTTTCTTTTCAACAAATTTTGCAGACTTAATTTCAGTCAGAATTGCTATAGGTTCAGGCACAGCATTTATGGTTGCGCAGTTGTTGGATGTTCAAATTTTTGACTATTTAAGAAAAAAGAAATGGTTTGTTGCTCCATTAACTTCATCATTAATTGGATCTACTGTAGATACATTTTTATTCTTCTCTATCTCATTTTATGCAACTGGAATTCCATGGGTTACTTTATCTCTAGGTGACTTAGCAGTTAAAATATTTGTAGCTTTAGCAATGTTAATTCCATTCAGATTATTATTGGGAACTCTTAAAGCTTCAAAAGCTTAGTATAAAAATTTGTACGATAAAATTTTATAAGCAAGTTTTGCTACAAGAAAATTGTAAGAATTAAAACCTTTTATAGGTGAAAGTTCATTTATATCTGCACCAACAATATTAGAGTTCTTAGCAGCTATCCGTATAATATTTAAAGTTTCATCCCACAATAGTCCACCTGGTTCAGGTGTACCTGTTGCGGGCATTATACTTGAATCTAAACCATCAACATCAAATGTTAAATAAACTGTTTTATTCTTTATCATTTTTTTAAATTTTTTTAAGTCCCATTTACTTTTGTCTTTTGCCCAAAAGATATCAATTCTAGATGAGTTTTTTTTTAAGAATGGTATTTCACTTTGAGATATATTTCTGATCCCAAATGAGATTATTGAAACATTTTTATGATCAAGACATCTCCTAATAGCTGAAGCATGAGAAAATTTTTCTCCATTATAACTCTCCCTTAAATCTGCGTGTGCATCAAAATGTAGTAGGCATATTTCTTTGTGTTTTTTTACAAATGGAGCAATACATCCGGGTGTTATTGAGTGTTCCCCACCAAAAGTGATTGGAAATAGTTTTTTATCTAATATTTCTTGATTTATATCAGACATCTTTTTAAGAGCTTTTTAATGTCTTTATCAATTTTAAATGGTTTTAAAGTTTTAATTCCAATTTTTTTGTAGGGTTCACAATGTAATTCTTCATCATATAATTCAACTTGATGTGATGCTTTGATAATTTCTTTAGGGCCATTACGAGTGCCACCACCATAACTTACAGTTTTTTCTAAACCAAATGGAACAACTACAACTTTTTCTTTAAAATTAACATCATTGTCAATTCCTAGAAAACCATTTTTATTAGAAAGATATTTCAATTTTATCTAAATATTTTTGAGAAGTTTTTTCTCGTTCTTTTTTTCCAGTCACCTTTATGATAAGCATCACTTGCAATCAAGGGAAGGACACTAGTTGCTTCTGCAAATACCATTTGTTCTTTTGCAATATCTACTTTGCCCCAAGAACTTGCCTCTTTTAATGTGGAGCTACTACAAGCACCATCTCTAGAATCTGCCACTGTAATTTGCACTGCATACTTATGCATCTCAACCTCTTTTCCTAAAAGTTCAGCACAGATAACAGTATCTTGAACAAAATTTTTTGGTACTCCTCCACCAATCATAAATAAGCCAGATCCTCTCGATTGAATCTTTATTTCAGTTAATTCACGAAGTTCTCTAATAGAATCTATCGTAATATGGTTTTTAGGATTATTTTCTTGGTGTGTGACCAATCCAAAACCAGCACTTGAGTCTGTAAATGCCGGACAAAAAATGGGAACATTATTGTCATATGCTGTTTCAATTAAAGAATCTTTTTTTTTAGAATTTTTCTTTAAATATTTTCCCATTTCATAAATAAATTCTCTTGATGTATAACTCCTTGGATCAAGCGTATCTGCTATTTCACATATTTTTTGATCGCATTCCTGTAACTCTTCTTCATCAATATATGTATCGTAAATCCTATCTATATAATTTTTTCTTAATTCGGTGTCATCTTGAAACTGTGAGCCTTGGTAATGTTTAAAGCCTAAAGCTTCAAAAAAATCCATATCAACTATTGAAGCTCCTGTAGCAATAATTGCATCAACCATATTATATTTAACTAAATCTTTATAAATATTCATACATCCTGCAGCAGATGTTGAACCAGCAAGTGTTAAAAAAATTGTGCAATCCTTATCTTGAATCATTTCATTAAAAATATTGGCTGCATTTGCTGTTTCTCTTGAAACAAAAGACATTTTTTCCATTGAGGAAATTATTTTTCTTGCATCAAACGAAGTAATATCGATGTGTTCAACTGGATTTTGTAAGAAGCTTTTTTTGCTATTATGAGTTAAATTTTTGTTTTCTGACATTAGGCAACTAATATATCTTTATTGCTCTCTTTACCATATAACGTCATTATAGGTTCGTCTTCCACTTCATAAATTTCATTAGAATAAAAACCATTAAATTGAGTTCTGAAAGTTAGACCGTAGGCCCCAAGCTGACCTAGCTCAATATAATCATTTTCCTTAATATTGTTTGGAAGAAGAAAAGGTCCTTTCATATAGTCCATGCTATCACAAGTAGGGCCATAAAAATCAAAAGCAGTTAGTTTTTTTGATATTGCTTTTCCACTTTTAATCAAACGAGAAGGGTAAACTATGTTTGGTGTACCTGCATCAAAAAGAGTTCCATACGTCCCATCATTTATATAAAGTTTTTGTTTTTTTCTAAGATTTACTCTTACAATTGTTGATCCACTTTCTGCAACTAATGCTCTTCCGGGCTCACATAATATTTCAGGAAGTTTTTCCAACTTTAAATTTGATAAACCTTTTTTTATTTCTTCAAAATAATTATCCAAAGATTGAGGTACAAGATCTGGATAAATTGCAGGAAATCCACCTCCAATATTAATATAATCTGGAATAATTTTAGTTTTTTTTATTATATTTCCAATGTCAGCAATCCCTTTTGTATATGAAATAGGATGCATGCATTGAGATCCCACATGGAAACTTAAACCTATTTTTTTTGCATATTGCTTTGTTAATCTCAATAAAGCGGTCGCCTCAGATATGGACGCCCCAAATTTTGTTGATAAATCTATTTCAGCATGCTCATTTGAAACGGCTACTCTTACAAATAATTCAAGGTCTTTTGCCTCGTTAGTTGTTTCAATAATTTTTATTAATTCATCTTTAGTATCAAGGGAAAAAGCTTTAACATTATAATTAAAATAAGCCTCTTTAATACTTTTTCTACTTTTGACTGTATGCATATATGAACATTTTGCATTAGGATTAATTGCTCTTATATCTTTAATTTCTTGAATAGAGGCTATATCAAAGTTCTCAATCCCACTTTCAACTATTGTTTTTAGTACTTCAGGATGTGGGTTAGTTTTTACTGCATAAAGCACTTTACCAGGAAATTTATTTCTAAAATATGTAGAAGCTAATTGTATTGATTTTTTCCTAATACAATAAATAGGTTTTTCTGGCTTTAGTTGATTTATAAGATCATCAACTGTTTTAAATTTTTGCATTATGTCTCCAAAAAAAATTTAATAAAAAAAAGTTTTTAAAAATACTTAAAAACTTTCATATAAATCATGCAATTAAGGTAATAGTTAATTAATGTAAAGTAAATAATAGGAGTTGAAATTATTAGATTAGGCACCATATGAGTTAGATGTCTGAACTAAACAATTTAAAAAAACTTGCTGATTTTGACAATAAAACCTTATTAATCGTTGATGATGACAATCCCTTCAGAGACAGGCTTGCTAGAGCAATGGAAAAAAAAGGGTTTGAGGTTTTTCAAGCTGAGGGTGTGCAAAAAGGTATTCAATCAGTTATAGAAAAAAAACCAGGTTTTGCTGTTGTTGATCTTAGACTAACAGATGGAAACGGGCTTCAAGTAGTAAAACAAATTCAAATTTCTAATCCAAACAGTAGAATTATAATGTTAACAGGATATGGAAATATTCCAACAGCTGTAGCTGCAATTAAAGAAGGTGCAATTGATTATCTTGCAAAGCCAGCAGACGCAGATGATGTTGAGAAAGCATTGCTAGCTGATCCAGAGAAAAAAGCTGAACCACCAGAAAACCCCATGTCAGCTGATAGAGTTAAGTGGGAGCACATTCATAGAGTTTTTGAATTATGTAATAGAAATGTATCTGAAACTGCCAGAAGACTTAAAATGCATAGAAGAACATTACAAAGAATTTTATCCAAAAGATCCCCTAGATAAATTTTCTAAATTTAATAATTTTTTTAGCTAATATAGTTAACAAACAAATCTTAAATAATTCAGCTAATAAGAATGGTGTAACTCCTAACTGAAGAATTGGTTTGTCCCATCCAATTAAAGTTCCCAACCAAATAGCTCCAAATACATAGATTACTGAAACAGAAAATATTAATTTTCCAAAAATTATAAAAATATTTTTATTAAAATTTAAATAGCCTGTAAGAAAAGAAGCAAATAAAAACCCAATTAAATATCCCATTGTTGGACCAGTAAAATAAACTATCCCAACACCTTTTTCTGGTGAGTTAGAAAATACTGGCATTCCCAGAATACCCTCTAGAAGATAAACAGCTACAGATGCTAAGCCAATTTTATATCCAAAAGCAATTCCCAAAAAAAGAACTACAAAAGTTTGCATTGTCATAGGTACAGGATAAAATGGTATTTTTAATTTAGCTGAAATAGTTAAAGCCATTGTTCCTATAAAAATTAGAATAAATGTTTTTAATACTTTTTGAATTGAATTAGTTTTTAATAGATCCATATCTACAAATTACTATTTATTAATGTGATAATCTAGTTTTTTATTAGTCTTAAAAAAACATCCTCTAAATCACCATCATCAGTTGAAATATCTATTATTTTTACGTTATTTTTCCTAATTAAATTAATTAACTCTTCCATATTAATTTTACTTTTTTCATAAGAAACACAAACCTCATTATCTATGTGTGAAACTATTTTTAAAGATTCTAGATCGTCATCAATAATATTAATCTTTATGTTAGTTTTAAAGGTTACTTTTTTGGTTTGAATTCTGTCTAATAAATTCTTAGTGCTGTCTAGAGCAACAATATTTCCTTTATTTAATATAGCTATTCTTCCACACATTTCCTCAGCCTCCTCAAGATAATGAGTTGTTAGAATGATCGTTACACCAAGTTCATTGAGTAATTTTACATTTTTCCATAAATTTTGTCTTAACTCAACATCAACGCCAGCTGTAGGTTCGTCTAAAATAACTATTGGTGGCTGATGAACTAAAGCTTTAGCCATTAGCAACCTTCTTTTCATCCCACCAGATAAACTTCTAGCATAGCTGTTAGCTTGTTTTTCTAGGGATACTAATTTTAGAATCATATCTGTAATTCTATCTTTTTCTTTAATTCCATAGAGGCCAGCCTGTAACTCTAATAATTTCCTTGGACTAAAAAATGGATCAAGATTTACTTCTTGAGGTACTATTCCAACTGAAGCTCTAACTTGTCGTGGGTTCTTATCTAGGTCAAAACCCCAGACATTTACTTGTCCTGCTGTTTTTACCACTGTTCCTGCTAAAATATTTATAAATGTTGTTTTCCCAGCACCATTAGGACCCAGAAGACCAAAAATTTCTCCTTCTTTCACGTCTAAGTTTAAATCATTTAATGCAAGATTATCTCCAGTCTGCTTACTTGAATAAATTTTTTTTAAGTTTTTAACAGAAAGTATATTTTTTTGCTCCATGCGTGTTAATACATTTATAGTATTTAAAATTATTAAGATAATATTATTTAATGGATAAAATTAAAAAAACAGACCACTTTTATTTAGTAGATGGTTCGGGTTATATTTTTAGAGCTTATTACGCATTACCACCTCTAACTAGAAAAAGTGATGGTTTACCTGTTGGTGCAGTTAGTGGATTTTGTAGCATGCTATTTAAACTATTAGAAGATTCAAAATCGAATGAAAATCTTCAAAAACCTACACACTTTGCAGTAATATTTGATGCAGCTAGAAAAACTTTTAGAAATGAAATTTATTCAGACTACAAAGCTAATAGATCAGAAGCACCAGATGATTTAGCACCACAGTTTGAATATATAAGAAAGTCTGTAGTTGCTTTTAATTTACCATCTGTAGATCTTCCAAATTATGAAGCAGATGATTTAATAGCCACTTATGCAGAGCAAATTTTAGCAAAGGGTGCGAAGGTAACAATAGTCTCCTCAGATAAAGACTTAATGCAATTGTATAGAAAAGACGTTCGTATATTTGATCCAATGAAAAATAAATTTATAACATCTGAAGATATAGTAACCAAATTTGGAGTGGGTCCAGAAAAAGTTATAGATGTTCAGTCCTTAGCTGGAGACAGTAGCGATAATGTTCCAGGAGTACCAGGTATAGGCGTTAAGACTGCAGCAGAACTGATTAACAAGTATGGAACTTTAGAAAAGTTATTAGATAACGCTCAAGAAATAAAACAAAATAAACGAAGAGAAACACTTATAGAAAACAAAGATAAAGCGATAATTAGTAAAAAATTAGTAACACTAATGAAGGATGCTCCAGTTGAAAGAAAGATAGAAGAATTTCATCTAAAGGAGATCGATAAAAATAAGCTATATAAATTTTTAAGAGAAATGGAGTTTAATAGACTTCTTAGCTCTGTCATTTCCGCATATGGAGAACCTGAGCTAGGAAAAATCGCAAGAGAGACAAAACCTGAAAAAAAACAGCAAAATATCAGTAAAAAAAACTATCATCTCATCACCAATGAAAAAGAAATAGATGGGTGGATTAATGAAGCAGAAGAAGCTGGAGAGCTAGCAATTGATACTGAAACTAGCTCATTAGATGCACATCAAGCTGATTTGGTGGGAATTTCATTAAGCACTAAAATTGGTAAGGCTTGTTACATTCCAATTGGTCATAAGTTTAAAGGATGTTTGAAAAAAGAAGCTGTAATTAAAAAACTAAAACCACTTTTAGAAGACAAGAGCGTAAAAAAGATTGGCCAAAATATTAAGTTTGATTTTATTGTTTTGTTTAAACAGGGAATAGATATGAATTCAATGGAAGATACAATGTTGATGTCTTATGTATTGGATGCTGGAAAAAATAGACACAACATGGATACCCTGTCTGAGATTCATCTACAGCATAAAACAATTTCATTTAAAGAAATTGTTGGCACAGGCAAGAAAGAAATAAATTTTAGTGATGTAGAGTTAGATAAGGCAATGGAGTATGCTGCTGAAGATGCTGATATTACTTACAGATTATACAAAATATTTATTAAAAATTTAAAATTAGAAAAATTAACTAATATTTATGAGATCTTTGAAAAACCTTTAATTAAAATATTAGCATTTATGGAAATTGAAGGAATAAAAATTGATAATAAATTTTTAAAGGTGTTGTCTGAAAAATTTGAGAAAAAAATCAGTAAACTAGAAAAAGAAGTTTTTAAAATTTCAAAAAAAGAATTTAATATTGCTTCACCAAAACAATTAGGTGAAATTATTTACAATGATTTAAAGATTGCCGTACTTAAAAAAACTAGAAAAGGAAGTTTTGCTACAAACGCAGGTGTGTTAGAAGACTTAGCATTTAAAGGACATGAATTTCCTAAATTAATTCTTGACTGGAGACAGGTATCTAAACTTAAAAATACTTATTCGGATGCTTTACCAGAACATATTAATCCAACTACTAAACGAGTTCATACTTCATTTTTATTGGCAGCAACAACAACAGGAAGGCTAGCTTCTAGTGATCCAAATCTACAAAATATTCCCATTAAATCAGATGATGGTAAAGATATAAGAAAAGCTTTTATAGCAGAAAAAGGGTTCACATTAATATCTGCAGATTATAATCAGATTGAAATGAGAATTTTAGCAGATTTAGCAGAAGTCAAAGAGTTGAAAAAAGCGTTTAGTAATGATGAAGACATTCACTCTCTTACAGCAAGCCAAGTATTTAATGTTGATATTAAAAAAGTAGACCAAGACATGAGAAGGAAAGCCAAGGCCATTAATTTTGGAATAATTTATGGTATTTCACAATATGGGCTTGCAAAACAAATCAATGTTTCAAATCATGAAGCAGCTGAATTTTTAAATGCTTATTTCTTAAAATTTCCTGAAATAAAAATTTATATGGATAATACAATTAAGTTTTGTAGAAAAAGTGGCTATGTAAATAATATTTTTGGTCGAAGATCTCATTTTAATGGAATTAATGATAAAAATTTCAATGTAAGAAATTTTCAAGAAAGAGCAGCTATCAATGCTCCCATTCAAGGGTCAGCATCTGAAATCATGCGACTTGCAATGATTAGACTTAATAAAAAATTTAAAAGCATCAAAAATAATAAATCAAAAATATTATTGCAAATTCATGATGAACTAATTTTTGAGGTCCCTGTAAAAGAAGTTAAAAATATAACTGAAATAATTAAGGATGAAATGACAAGTGTTACAGAAAGTGATTTACACACTTTTTCAACACCATTGACGGTAGATGTGAATACAGGGGACAATTGGGGAATACTTCATTAATTTATCTCCATTGCCTAAATTAGAACAATTTAGTATTTTTAAAGTACATTATGCAAACACAAACAATAGCTCTTATTGATGACGATAGAAATATACTTACAAGTATAAGTATAGCTCTTGAAAAAGAGGGCTTCAAAGTTCAAACGTACATTGATGGAGAAAGTGCTTTAATTGGGTTAACTAGAAATCCACCAGATCTTGCTGTTATAGATATAAAGATGCCAAAAATGGATGGTGAAGAACTTTTAAAAAAGTTAAGAAAAAAAACTTCCTTACCTGTAATTTTTTTAACTTCAAAAGATGATGAGATAGACGAACTGTTAAGCTTAAAGTTGGGTGCAGATGATTTTATAAAAAAGTCAGGAGGTTTTTCCATTAAAGTTTTGATAGAAAGAATAAGGGTTCAACTTAGAAAAAAGGATATTAACAATAATCTTGAAGACACAAAAAATATTATTTCACATGGAAAGCTAAAACTTGACCCCTCACAACTTGAATGTGAATGGGATAACCAGCAATTACCAGATAAACTTACCACCACAGAATTTTTAATAGTTAAAGAATTAGCAAAGAGACCAGGAATAATAAAAGAAAGAGCTCAGCTTATGGATATTGCTTATCGAGAAGATACGGATATTGAAGATAGAACTATTGATAGTCACGTTAAAAGAATTAGAAAAAAATTTAAAAAAGTTGATCCTGATTTTACAGCTATAGAAACAAGATATGGCAGTGGATACAGATGGAATGTTGGCTAATGTTCAGCAATTTTCTAAAAAGTTTATCTATATTAAAAAAATTTTTATTTATTAATTTAGTTATTTTTTTAATTATAGGGTTTTTAGCAGCTCTTTACATTAGCAATGCAAAACCTAATTTAATAAAAAACAAAACATCCAAGCATATTCAGATAATTAATAATACAATTGAGCATATTTTAAGATTAAATATAAAATTTGAAGAAGAAGATATTAGAAGATTTTTATTTTCAACAAGATTTTTATTTCAAAATCTAGACAGAGTTATCTTATTTGATAATCAATTTAATTTAGTAGGTGATACTGATACGCTAGATTTAGATCCAAGATCTTTTTCTAGCAGGTTAGATATAGTCGAGTTAGAAATTTTAGATGAAGAAGAAAGCAAAAAAACTGTAGAAATAAAAAATTTAAATAAAGAAAAAACTGTTTCACTTAAAGATGTTCTTACTAATTATTCGTGGTCAAAAGATTATGGAAAACCCTTTACCTTTACTCAGGAAGGCTATGATCAGTTTTTATTAACAACAGTTAAAAGCATAACATTGAATGGAGTTAATATTGGATACCTAGTAATCACTGAAAATGCTAATGATGTTAAATCTGCTATTGATGAAAGAAAAACATTTATTCTAAGAACAGCAATATTTATAATTATAGTAATATTTATATTCTCTTTTGTTTTAAATAGATATTTTCTTAAGCCTATAAAGAACTTAGTAGCGTATACAAAAATTATAAAAGAAAAGAGTAAAAAAAAAACAAATATTAATGAACTTAAAAGTAGAAATGATGAGTTAGGAACTTTGTCAAATTCCTTAGATGATATGACAAGTGAACTTCAAAAAAGAATTTCACATGCAGAAAATTTTTCAACTGACCTTGTTCATGAGATAAGAAACCCTCTAACATCATTAAAAAGTGCTTCAGAAATATTGAATGAGACTGATGATCAATCTCAAAGAAGTAAATTAATTAATATTCTGAATCACGACGTCCAAAGAATTGAAAGATTGATCACTGATTATTCTCAAATATTAAAAGACGAGGTTGCATTAAGTAAAGAAAAAATGAAAAAAATTAATCTCAAGTTAGTTATAAGGTCTGTAGTAGATGATTTTAATAATATTTATGAAGCAAAAAGAGGGATTAAAATAATGTTAAATGATCAAGATGATCAAGAAGAATATTTTATCAATGGAATAGAAAATAGAATTGAACAAATTATTGCAAATTTATTAGATAATTCAATTTCATTTAGTGAGGATAATAAAGAAATCTTAGTTGAAATTTACAAAGGAGATAAAGATAAAATTATTTTAAAAGTTATTGATGAAGGTAAAGGGTTTAAGGAGACAGATACTAAAAAAATATTTAATAGATTCTATAGTAATAGACCAGATACTTTTGGTGAACACTCTGGTTTAGGTCTAAATATAGTAAAAAACCTTGTTGATCTTCATGGTGCTACTATTAATGCTTCAAACAATGCCTCACAAAAAGGTGCAAATGTTGAGATTGTCTTCCCTAAAGTCTAATCATAAGTTGATTAATTAAATTTTTATTATATAAAACTGAGCAATGGATGATTTTAAAGTTAAGGACATATCGCTAGCAGACTTTGGGAGAAAAGAAATTTCAATAGCTGAAAGTGAAATGCCTGGCCTAATGGCATTAAGAGAAGAATATTCAGGAAAAGCACCTTTAAAAGGAGCAAGAATATTAGGATGTCTTCATATGACAATTCAAACAGCAGTTTTAATCGAAACTTTAGTAGAGCTTGGAGCAGAAGTTAGATGGTCTTCTTGTAATATTTTTTCAACGCAGGATCATGCTGCTGCAGCAATAGCTAAAGCAGGAATACCAGTTTTTGCTTGGAAAGGTGAAACTGAAGAGGAAGCTGTATGGTGCATAAGACAAACAATAGAAGGTAAAAAAGACTGGAAAGCAAATATGCTATTAGATGATGGTGGTGATTTAACTGCAATGATGCATAGCGATTACAAAGATTTGTTAAAGGAAGTAAAAGGTGTTTCAGAAGAAACAACAACAGGAATTAAAGCATTAAACAAAATGGAAAAAGATGGGTCATTAATGATTCCAGCAATTAATGTTAACGATTCAGTTACAAAATCAAAATTTGATAACCTGTATGGTTGTAGAGAAAGTTTAGTAGATGGAATTAGAAGAGCCACAGATGTTATGATGTCTGGTAAAGTTGCAATTGTTGCAGGCTTTGGTGATGTTGGAAAGGGTAGTGCTGCATCTTTGAGACAAAGTGGAGCAAGAGTTATGGTTACAGAAGCGGATCCAATTTGTGCACTCCAAGCAGCAATGGAAGGTTATGAGGTAGTTTTAATGGATGAAGCAATAAGTAAAGCAGATATTGTTGTTACAGCTACAGGTAATATAGACATTGTTACCGCAGATCATATGAGAAACATGAAAGATAGAGCAATACTTTGTAATATTGGTCACTTTGATAATGAGATTCAAGTAGAAGCCTTAAAAAATTATAAATGGACAGAAGTAAAACCAGAAGTAGACGAAATAGAATTAGTTGATGGAAAGAGAATTATTCTTTTGGCCAAAGGTAGATTGGTAAATTTAGGTTGCGCAACAGGACATCCAAGTTTTGTAATGAGTGCATCATTTACAAACCAAGTAATGGCACAAATTGAGCTTTGGGATAATCATAAAAATTATGAAAATAAAGTTTATGTGTTACCAAAATCATTAGATGAAAAAGTAGCTATGCTTCACTTAAAAAAAGTAGGAGCAAAACTTACAAAACTATCAAAGGACCAAGCTGACTATATAAGTGTTGAAACAGAAGGTCCATTCAAGCCAGATGCTTATCGCTACTAATAGCGAAAAAATAGATATCTCCTTAGAAGATAAAACATCTGAGCTAGCTAAAAAATTTTCAAGAACACTGAATAAAGGAGATGTAGCTTATTTTCATGGAGAAATAGGTGTAGGAAAAACAACATTTATAAGACACCTAATTAATAATCTTCAACAATTAAACAAAATAAATTTAACTGAAGTTACTAGCCCAACATTTAATTTAGTAAATGAATATGATGTTGGAAATTTTATAATACAGCATTATGATTTGTACAGGTTAACTGACTATAGTGAGATAAAAAATATTGGTTTATTTGAAAACAGAGAAGAAATTGTGACATTAGTTGAATGGCCTAAGAAAATAAAAAAAAATATTGATAACAAAATTGAATTATTTTTTGAATATAATGATGATTTAAATAAAAGATATTTAACAATCAAGGGAATTAAAAATAAAAAATAGATGTTGCAAACCAATAATAAATTAAAAAAAATTAAAGGTGATGCATCATTTAGATCTTTTTATAGAAAGTCATCATCAAACAAAAAATCAATCGTAGTTTTTGCTTTTAAGGAAAAAGAGAAAAACTTATTAATATATGATGCAATAAATAGTCTTCTAATTAAAAATAAAGTTTTAGCACCCAAGCTTTATAGTGAGAATTATAAAAAAAATTATATAGAAATTGAAGATTTTGGAGACGATTCAGTTTTTGTTCTATTAAAAAAAAATAAAGACCGACGAGAAACACTCTACAAAAAATCTATTGATTTACTAGGTGAGATTCAAAAAATTAAACAAAATCGATCTAAAAACTTTAAAGGAAATACTTACAAAATTCCAATTTATGATAATATTAAATTATTTAATGAAGCAAATTTATTTTATAAATGGTATGCAAAAAAATTTGTAAAAAAAAATAAATTAACTAGGTTTAAAATTGATATAAAAAAACAAATTAAATTTTTGTTAACACACCTTCAATCAAAAGAAAAAGTTTTTGTTCATAGAGATTTTCATGTATCGAATTTAATGAAGTTCAAAAATAAAATAGGAGTTATCGATTCGCAGGATGCTTTAATTGGAAACAGGGCTTATGATGTAGCTTCCTTAATTGATGATGTTAGATTTAAAACAGATGAAATATTTAAAGATAAAATTTATCGTTATTATGTAAAATTGAATAAAAAAAGAGTTAACGAGGCTACATTATTAAGTGATTTTGAAATATTATCTATTCTAAGAAATATGAAAATCATTGGAATATTTACAAGATTGGCCATGAGAGATAAGAAAAAGCAATATTTAAAATTAATTCCTTATGCTTGGAAATTAATTGAATTAAGAATTTCTAATAATAAAAAATTTTCTGAGCTTAAAGACTTACTAGACCTTAATTTTTCAAAAAAAATAAGAAATCAGAAATGAAGATTAAAACTGCACTAATTTTATGTGCCGGATATGGCAAGCGTTTAAACCCAATAACACTGACAACTCCGAAACCCTTACTAAAGATAAATCAAATAACTTTATTAGAAAATTGTATTAATTTAATACATTCTTTGGGAATTAAAAAAATTTTAATCAACACATTTTATCTTAGTGAAAAAATTGAACAATTTCTTAAAGATAAGAAATTTAATTTAGAAATTAAGATAGTTAATGATGGCTCAATTATTTTAGATACAGGTGGTGGAATATTAAATTTGATAAATTCATCTAATGAAACAGATTTTATTACATTTAATCCAGACACTGTATGGAATGAAAATTATAAAAAATACATTAAACATATGGAGAAGTTTTATTTTTTAAACAAAGTTAAAAATATACTTTTATTAGCTAATGAAAACTTAAGTTTTGACAAAAATTTGAAGGGTGATTTCAATCTTAAAAAAAATATAATAAAAAAAGATGAGCATAATCGTTTAATTTATACGGGGTGCCAGATCCTGAATAAGAGTTTATTTGACTCATATAAAGTTGGCAATTTTTCAATTTCAAATATTTGGAATAAATTAATTAATAAAGACGAGTTACATGGTTTTGAGAGTTTAGAAGACTTTAGACATTTAACAGATCTTAATATTTATAAAAAATTATTAGAAAACTAATAAGTCCTTAGCTCTATCTTGATCTAGGTAAGAGCATTCTTTAATATTTTGTTTTGAATCTAAACTTATCAAAAGTGGATTACCTGTGGGTATTTCAAGTAACGTTATTTTTTGATTATCTAATTTAAATAAAAATTTGCAAAGCGCTCTTATAGAATTCCCATGAGCTGAAATTAAAATATTTTCATCATTTTTTATTTTCTCTTGAATTTCATCAATATAAAATTTCATTACTCTTTCATAGGTATCTCTAAGAGATTCCGTGTCAGGAATATTCTCCTTTGGGATATTTTTATAAATCTCTATATTTAATGGGTGATATGGATTATTTCTACTTAACGGATTTGGCTTAATATCCCAAGATCTTCTAAAAGCATGGATTTTATCTTCACCAAGTTTTTCTTTCATCTCATCTTTATTTAGTCCAGTTAGTGCCCCATAATGTCTTTCATTTAATTGCCAGGCTTTAATTGGTTCTCTCTTGTCCCTTAAAGTGTCCTGAATAAATTTTAGTGTGTTGATGGCTCTTAACTGAAATGATGAATAAAAATGATTAATATCAATTTTAGTTTCTTTAATATATTCGCCAGCTTTACAAGCTTCTAACTTTCCTTGTCCAGTGAGGTTAACATCAACCCAACCAGTAAATCTTTTTTCTAGATTCCATTCACTTTGACCATGTCTTACTAAAATTAAATGAGCCATTTGATATATTCTGATAGCTGATAAAAGAAATAAAATAAATAAGATTATTATGTATAAATTAAAAAACCTTTTTAAAACAGGGTTCTATTCTGCTAATATTATATTGATAATTTTATATTTGTTTCCAGGTAGTATACTTGGATGGTTTCTATATAATAATCATCTAATACAACCTCAAATCACTAGAGATTTTATAATTTCAACAAATCATATTTATGCTTTTATTTTACTTACAAGCTTAGGAGTGCTTTCTTTTCATAATACTAAAAAAATTAATTTTTTAATTGTTTATTTATTTTTATTGTCAATTATTTTAGAATTATTTCATATTATTATTCCAGTTCGTGGATTTGAATTAAGTGATTTATTTGGAAATATTGCAGGTGTTATATTGGTAGTATTTATCTATAAAGTTGTAATTAGATATGTTTAAACTTAGAAATTATTTTTTAATTTTATTAATTATTTTTATTACTGGCTGTTCCTCAATACCTAAAAATACATCAAATAGTTGTTCAATTTTTAATGAAAGATATCTTTGGTATAAACATGCAAAAAAAACAGAGCAAAAATGGGGAACCCCAATTTATATTCAGTTAGCTATAATTAAGATGGAATCAGACTTTAATTGGTTAGCCAAACCTCCAAGGCAAAAATTATTTAAGATCATACCATTTAAGAGGCCCTCTAGTTCATTTGGATATTCACAAGCAGTAAAGGGAACCTGGGAACAATATAAAAATGAAACTGGGAATAAGTTAGCAACAAGAACAAGGTTTAAAGATAGTGTGGACTTTATTGGTTGGTACACTGATAAAACAGAGTCTCTTTTAAAAATTTCTAAAAAAGATGCTTTTAGACAATACCTTGCATATCATGAGGGGTGGGGTGGTTATAAAAATTATAAGAATAATCAGAAAGTTATAGGCTTAGCTAAAAAAGTAGAAAAACAATCTAATAAATACAAGTCACAATTACAAGATTGTCAGAAAAGATTAAATAAAAATAAATATATTATATTTTAACGAAGTTGTTTCTTTAGCTCAATATCAACAGCATCTATTCGTTTTGTATTCTTTGCTAACACCAAGTACATGGTTGGAGTTATATATAATGTAAAGAATGTTGATATAATCATCCCACCTAGAATAGTAGCACCCACAGCTAGTCTTGAAGCCTCACCAGCACCTGGTCCAATATTTCCTATAACTAAAGGCATCATTGCTATCATCGTGCTTATTGACGTCATCATTATGGGCCTAAATCTTAATTGGCAGGCTTCTTTAACTGATGTTTCAATATTTTTTCCAGCCGTTCTTAATTGATTGGCATAATCAACAATTAGAATACTATTTTTAGTCGATATTCCAATTAGAATAACAAGTGCTATTTGTGAGAAGATATTAATAGAACTGTTCAAGAATAGGATAAAGACCAAACCTCCAAACAAAGCCAGTGGAACAGTTAACATGATAATAAATGGATGAATAAATGAATTAAAGGTTGCAGCCATTACTAAATATGCAGTTAGAAATGCTAATCCAAAAATAATAAATAGTTCATTACTAGTTTCTTTTATTTCTTCTGATTTACCCTTCCATGCAATTTGATTAGAAGAGCCAATTTCTTCCATTGTTTCCTCTAAATATGAAATTGCTTCTGTAAGTGTATAAGATTCAGATATATTGGCAGATATTGTTACAGCTCTCTGCCTATTATACCTTGCTAATTTTTTTGCAGACCCTTTTTCACTGAACTCTACTAAATTTGCTAAAGAAATAAGTTTACCAGAGCTTTCCGATCTAACAAATATTTTAGAAAGCCCTTCTTGAGATCGTCTATCAGCCAAGTATTGCTGAAGTATAATTGGGTATTCTTTACCAAGTCTATTAAATTTCGTTACAGTTTTTCCACCATAAAGAGTTTCTAAAGTTTTTCCAATTGAGTCGGTAGATACACTCAAATCTTTGGCTTTATTTTTATTAATTACCAGTTTGATTTCTGGTTTGTCTCTAGAATAGTCAGATTCTATTCTAGATAAATTTTTATTCTGTCTTAATTTTCTGATAACTTTAGACTGTATTTCCTCTAACTCTTCATAAGTACTGCCCAATATAACCATTTGAACAGGTTTGTTGTAGCTAGAAACTCTAATAGATTGAGGTGATATTGGAAAAGCTACAGTTTCAGGAACAGTCACAATTTTTCCAATTGCTTCTCTCATTATTGTTAGTGAACTTTTATCTCTTTCAGCCCATTCATCTAATAATGCAATTATTATAAAGCTATTAAAAGAATTCCTGTTGCCACCAAAGCCTGGCACTCTCATTATAAACCTTTTATATGGACTATCCTCAGCTTGAAGAAGAGGAATTAATCTCTTTTCAACATCTGCTGCTCTTTTTTCAGTATATTCAAAAGAACTTCCTTCATCAGTAAATCCAAGAACAAGATATACACCTCGATCTTCCATTGGTAACAATTCTTTTTTTGTAAAATTAAATAAAACACTAGAAACAATAATTGTGAAGACAATGAATGAAATTATAATTTTTTTCTTATTCAACCAATAACTCAATGTTTCTTCATAAAATTTTGATAATGATTTAAAAATTTTGTCAAATTTTTTAACTATAAAATTTTGTTTAGGTTCTTTTTTTAAAAACTTACTTGCTAACATGGGAGATAATGTAAGAGCAACAAAAGAGGACACCACAACTGAAAAAGATAATGCAATTGCAGTTTCTCTAAATAATGTTCCTGCAATTCCATCTATAAAAATTAAAGGAATAAATACTGCAACTAAAATTAAAGTTGTTGCAATAATTGCAAAACTGATTTGTTTCGACCCTTTGTATGCTGCAACTAAAGGGCTCTCTCCATTTTCAATTCTTCTATAAATTGCATCTGTCATTATTACTGAATCGTCAGTAATTATTCCAATTGCTAAAATAAAACTTAATAATACAAAAATGTTTATTGATAATCCAAATAAGTAAATTCCCAAAAAGGATGCTATTAAACTTACAGGTAATGCAACAGCTGGTACAATTACAGCTTTTATATTTCCTAAAAATAGGTAAATAATAATAACTACAAGTATAAAAGCGATGATTAATGTTTTGTATACTTCATCGATAGCAGTACCCACATATGTTGCCCTGTTAAAAGCTACTTCTATATTTAGATCACCTGGTAATGTTTTTTTAACTTCATCAATTTTTTTACTTATCTCTTTAGAGAGTTCTACTGTTGAGGCACCACTTTTTGCATAAATACCAATTCCTACAGTATTTAAATCTAAAGCATCTTTACTTTGGGCCTTAAAAAGATTTTTTTCTGAAACTGGGCCAAACTCAACGTTGGCAATATCTGAAAGTCTTACAATACTATTTTGGCTTTTTTTAATAGGTAATGTTTTTAGTTTTTCTATATCGTTATATGATTTATCTAAATTTAGTATTAAATCTATATTGGTAGCTTCTAAAGTTCCTGCTGGTAGGCTAACATTTTCTTTCCTTACTGCTTCTTCAACTTCTTGAATAGTTAAGTTATTTGCTGCAAGTTTAATTGGATCTATCCAGATTCTAACACTTAAATCTCTTAAGCCACCAGTCGAGATTGTTCCAACATTTTTAACACTTGAAAATTGATCTATTAAATATCTCTCAACATAATCTCCAAGTTCTAAGTCACTCCAGGTTGCTGAAGATACGGCCAGCCACATAGTGGTTGAAAATCCTGCTGATTGCTTAAGTATTTGGGGTGCCGCCGCTTCACTTGGCAATCTATCAACAACTCTTGCAACTCTTTCTCTTATATCATTAGCAGCATTATCCAGGTCTATATCAGGATTAAATTCAATGTTAATTGAGCTACTTCCGTTTTCTGATGTTGAATTAATATTTTTTATTCCTTCTACTCCACCTATTACATCTTCTATTACTTGTGTTACTTCCTGATCAATTATGGGTGCTGATGCAGATTTATAGTCTACTTTAATTTGAACTACAGGTGGTTGTAAGCCTTCAGGCAGTTCTCTTACTGGCAATTGAGAAAAAACAAATAGGCCAAAAACAATTAATATAAGAGACATCACCCAAGCAACAACTGGTCTTCTTATACTTACGTCAGTTATAAACATTATTTTTTAATTGGTTTAATTTTACCTCTTGGCCTAACTTTTTTTAGACCTTCAGCCACGATATTATCTCCATTAACCAAACCTGAAACCACCTCAATAAAACCAGAATCTCTTATTCCAATAATAACTTCAGCTTTATTAGTAACATTATCTTCTGCAACTTTATAAACATAAGTTTTGTTACCTTCCATTATTAAACTTGTATCTGGAATACTCATGGAATTTCTTTCGTTATATTTAACTATAATTTCCAAAAGAGAACCTGGTAAAATTTCAAAATTATCATTTTCTAATTTTATTCTTATAGCTAAAGATCTTGTATCCACATCAATTCTACCAGCTGTTGAATCAACAACTCCTGAATAAATTTTTTCACTATTACCTGAAAATTTAACATCAACATTTAAATTTTCTTTAATAAAACTTGAATAAAGCTCGGGAATATTCACATCTACATAAATTGTCGAGGTATCTTCTAGCTGTATTAAGAGAGAACTTTCAGAAACTTTAATATCATTTGAGAAGTCTCTTTTAGTCACTACTCCATCAAAGGCAGCTATCAGATTTCTAGTCTTTAATTTTGTTATTAAATCACCTTTTTTTAATTTTTTATTAAATTCTATTGGGTTAACTATTTCATATTTCTCAATTTTGTATGATTTAGTTCTAAAAGGGATTGCTGTTCCATAAGTTGAAACTTTTTGAGAGAAATTTTTTGCAACAACTTCAGTTACTATTATTCCTGGAGGAGGTCTTTTGCTAAATTTTTTTTTAAAATGATTTCCTATCATTGTTCTTCCAACAATTACTATCGTAATAATTAAAAAGAAGACAAGGATCGCAGTTCCAATTTTTGTAGATCTTTTCATATTTTAATTCTTCCCATATTCACTCCATGATCCGTCGTAAATAGTAGGCATATATTTATTATCTATTAAAGAATAAGCAAGAGCCAAAACTGAAGCGGTAACTCCAGAACCACAAGTAAATACAATGTTTTTACCTATTTCATATCCAGTTGATTTAAACTTTTCATGAATTTTTTCTCTGCTAATAAATATATGATCTTGATTTATAAGTTCAGAAAAAGGTAGACAAAAAGAGTTTTTGATAGAGCCACTTCTCAATCCTTTTCTTGGTTCAGGAACGCTACCTTTAAATCTTTCTAAACTTCTTGCATCAATAACATTAAATTTTTTTTCTAAAACATTTTTGTTAATTTGGTTTATATTTTTTACCAATTCTTTTTTTTCATGCACAGTATAGCTAGAGGAAATAATCTTAATTATATCACTAGTGGTTGCTCTATCTTCTTTAATCCATTTTTTTAATCCACCATCTAATACATGAACTAATTCTGGATTGTGACCAAAATAGATAAAATTATACCAACATCTACATGAACTAATAACATCTGAATTGTCATAGACGACTATCTGATCATCGTTTTTAATTCCCATACTAGAAACAATACCTTCCCAAGACTTAGTATCTGGCAACATGTGAGGTAGGTCAGTACCTTTTTTAGAGTTTTTGTCTAAATCAAAAAAAATTGCATTTTCAATATGTTTACTTTTGTATTCATCAAAACCATCACGTTCTGTCTGAGGCATGTGCCATGAACAATCAATAATCTTTACTTTATCTAAATTTTCTTCTAACCAACTTGTATTAACTAAAGACATATTATCTTTTTTCTAAATATCTCTGATGGTATTCTTCTGCAGGGCAGTAATTTTTTAATAAAGAAGATTTTGTTACAACTTGTCCAGATAAACTTGAATTTATTTTTTCTATAACATTCTCAGCAATTTCTTTTTGTCCATCACTTAAGTAAAATATTTCACTTCTATATTGTGTGCCAAAATCTGGTCCTTGTGAATTTAAGGTTGTAGGGTCATGAATTTCAAAGAAAAATTCTAAAATTTTTTCATAAGATATAATTTTAGGATCAAAATCTAATTTAACAACTTCTGCATGATTTGTATTACCAGCGCATATTTCTTTGTAGGTGACTTCTTTGCTGTCACCCCCACAATAACCAACTTCAGTTTTAATAACTCCCTCAAGTTTACTAAACTTAATTTCTGGTCCCCAAAAACATCCTAATCCTAATACTGCTATTTCCATTGATTATCCTTTAATTTGATTTACAAATTATTCTTATGCTGACTAAAAATCAATTAGGTTTTTTGTACATGTTTCTATCTGTATGTACCTTTTCTGTTATGGATTTGCTTGTAAAATGGTCAAGTGACTACCCAACTGGAGAAGTTTTATTTTTTAGAGGCTTTTTTGGGCTGCTGCCTACTTATTTTTTGATACCGAAAAATAAATTAAAAATTTTTTACACAACTGAAAGATCAAAAGAACACTTATTTAGATGTCTTATGGGTTTAATGGCTTTAATAGCAATAGTTATTGCGTTAAGAGAACTTCCTTTAGCAGTCGTTGTTAGCCTATCATATGCAGCACCACTATTTATTACCGTGTTATCAATTTTTTTGCTAAGTGAGAAGGTAGGTGTTTTTAGGTGGCTGGCAGTCATAATTGGATTTATAGGTGTTATTATAATTGCTGAGCCAGGCTTTAAGGGTATGAATTACCTTTATTTTCTTCCTCTTATATTTTGTATTGGAATGGCTTTTGTAACCATTACGATTAGAAAACTATCTACAACAGAACCTATTTGGCTTATCTCAATTTTTTTTACAATTACTATTTCAATTGCTGGCTTGGCTACAATTCCAATGGGGTGGAAAATGCCAAACTTTCAAGATTTTATTCTTTTAGCTTTAATTGGAGTAACAGGAGGCTCTGCAAATTTATTTTTAACTCAATCATATAAACTTTCTGAAGTATCTTTAGTGGCACCCTTAAAATATTTAGCTTTGGTGTTTGCTATATTTTTTGGTTATTTTATTTGGAGTGAGATACCAACTATAAAAACACTAATTGGTGCATCACTTGTAGTTCTTGCGTCTCTTATAATCTTTAGAAGAGAAATTTATCATAAACAAAAAATACCATCTACTACTAGACATGAATAAAAAACCAAAATACTGGAATACTGCAAAAAAATATTTATCCAATAAAGACAAAGTGATGTCTTTATTAATTAAAAGATATAAATCTCCTTCAGAAGCTGTGCTTACTTCTAGAAAAGATATATTTTTTTCATTATGCAAGAGTATCACAGGACAACAAATCAGTGTTGCTGCTGCCAATTCTATATTTTCAAAATTTCAAAAAAAATGTAAGAATAAAATAAATGCTAAAACTGTTTCTACACTATCCACTGCCCAGATAAAAAGTTGTGGATTAACTAAACAAAAAGTTAAAGGAATAAAAAGTCTAGCGAAACAAATATTAGATAAATCATTTAACCCTAGGTTAATTCCTAAAATGTCAGATGAAGAAGCTATTATCTATTTATCACAGTTAAGACAAATTGGTAGATGGTCAGCTGAAATGATCTTATTATTTACTTATAATCGTTCAGATATTTGGCCCATACAAGATATTGGTCTTTTAAGAGGAATTTCAAAAAATTATAAAAAAAAATATTTACCACCTGAATCTTATGTAAAATTATTAAACAAAAGATTTAGTCCGTATTGTTCAGTTGCAACTTGGTATCTGTGGAGAAGTATAGATCCAGAACCTATTCAGTACTAAAACCTTCGATAATTTGTAAGTTTCGTTCAGTAGTATCTTTCGCTATAGCCCACCCATCTTGATATTCTTTAGAATCGTGGCATTTCATTGCCTGTTCATGACTTGGAAATTCCCAGATTACAGTTCTTGGGTAAGTTTCACCTTCTAAAGTTTCAAATTTTCCACCTCTCACAAGAGGCTTTCCTCCGTAACTTTTTATTATTGCAGTAACTTTTGAACCATAATTTTTTAGATTTTCTTGGTTATCAATTCTTTTGTACAAAGCAATCCAGTAGGCTTTCATTATTTCTCCTTTTTAATCAATTTTTTATTAATAATAATTAATATATTCATTTTTTATTAGTTTCAGCCACTAACTGTGCCGCTATTGATAGTGCAATTTCAGATGCTGATTTTCCACCTAAATTTATCCCAATTGGCCCATGAATTGATTTTATCTTATCTTCATTAAATCCTGCTAGTTTTAATCTTTCACACCTACTGATGTGAGTTTTTTTACTTCCTAAAGCACCTATGTAATAAAAATTTTTCTTTAATGCGTGTTGTAGGGCAGGATCGTCAATTTTAGTATCATGCGTTAGAGTTATTAATGCAGCATCAGAATTTGTATTAATTTTTTTAAAAGCTTCATTTGGCCACTTATTTATTATTCTTATGCCTGAAAATCTTTGTCTTCCTGCAAAGTATCCTCTTGGATCAATAACAATTATTTCAAAATTTAGGTTTTTAATATAATCAACAAGGTATTGAGCAATATTAACTGCCCCAACAATAAAAACTCTTATTGATCTTGAGTAACTTTCAATAAATATATCTGTACCTTCTATTACTCCACTTTTTTTATCTTTATAAAAGCCATTTATTTTATCTTTATACTTTTCAAAATCTTCACTGATAGCGATATTAGGCTCAAAAATTTCACTATTTCCTGTTTCAAGGTTGGTAATTATTGCGAATTCAGATCTATTTTCTTTTTTTTTAATTACTTCTTTTAAAACTTTTAGTTTCATTAACTTATCTGTTCTATAAAAATTGAAATTTCACCACCGCAAGCAAGCCCAACTTCCCATGCATTTTCATTTGAAATTTTAAAATCAATTTTTTTAAACGGCTTATCTTTTTTTATAATTTCTAAACATTCTCTAATAACTGAAGTCTCTACACATCCACCAGAAACAGAACCTGAAAAATCACCATTTTCATTGACGATCATTCTGCTTCCAATAGGTTGTGGAGACGACCCCCATGTACGTATAACAGTTGCAAGAGCTATTTTTTTACTGGCTTTTAACCAATTATTTATTTCCTTTAAATTTCTTTCATCAAATGAATTTTTCATTATCAAATATATTAAATTAATTTATATTATAATATCATTGTGATGAAAAAAAAAATATTAATTAATATTAGTTGTTATATTTTTATAATAATTATTCTTTTACCTCAAAATATAAAAGCTGATGATCTATTTAATCAAGGAAAAATAATTTTTATGGGTGATGGTAATTGTGCCACCTGTCATTCGCTGGATGATGCAAACTCTAATGGAAAAGTTGGTCCAAACTTAAATGAGATAAAGCCAGATATCTCAAGGGTACTTATGGCAGTAACAAATGGAATAGGAGTTATGCCAGCTTATCAATGGCAGTTGTCAGATGAAGAGATTAAAGCAGTTGCAACGTATGTTGTTGAAAGTACTAATTAATTATTTCATTAAGACGAAAATTAGCAATTTTCTTAACTTGCACCTTAGCTTCATCAAACTCTGAATCTATTTCATTTTTAATTCTTTTTCTAAAATTAATTAAAATTTCACTTTTATTTTTTCCCTTAACAGCAACTATAAAAGGAAAGCCAAATTTTTTTTTATATTCATAATTTAAATTTTTAAATTCATTAAATTCATCATCATTACAACGATTTAAATTTGCTCCTTTTTGTTCTTTATGAGAATCTTCAGTTAGTTTTTTTTCAACTGCTAGTTCAGGGTGTGCGTTAAAAATTTTTAAACAATCTTCTTTTGAACTATTTTCATAAATTGCAATCATTTTAGATCTAAATTCATCAAAGTCTTTATATGGTTTTGAATTAAAGGCTTTATTAGCAATCCAATTTGTTTTTTCAAAAACATTCCCAAAAGTACCAATAAACTCATTTTCTGAGAGTTGATTTACTTTTTTGATCGAGTGGATAGTTTTCATATTAAAATATCTAATTATTGTATAATATAATTATCTTATGACAAAATTAACAACACATGTTTTAGATGTCTATTCGGGAAAACCAGGAAAAGGAATTAAGGTTGACCTTTATTATTACAAAAATGATGATCAAAAAAGCAAAATTAATACCATTGTATTGAATAATGATGGAAGGTCTGACAATGCTCTAATTGAGGGAGTTGATTTTAAAGAAGGTAAATATGAACTTATTTTTTTTGTTGGTGATTATTTTAAAAAGATTGCAGAAATTTCAAAGATACCTTTTTTAGATGATGTTGTCGTAAAGTTTGGAATATCCAATATCAAAGAACATTATCATGTTCCATTATTAGTTTCACCATGGAGTTATTCTACTTACAGAGGTAGTTAGATGGTCTCTAATAGCATAAGATTTATTTTTGAAAATAAAATAAAAGAAATAAAAAATCCTGACCCAAATGAGACTATTCTAAACCACATTCGATTGGAACTAAAGAAAACTGGTACCAAAGAAGGGTGTGCTGAAGGTGGATGTGGAGCCTGTACTGTTGTAGTGGGAGAATTAAAAAAAAATAAGATAATCTATAAAGCAATTAATTCATGTATTGCATTTACAACAAGTCTTGAAGGTAAGCATTTGTTAGTAGTTGAAGACTTGACCCAAAAAAATGGTTCTTTGCATCCAGTACAAAGTGCAATGATTAATTTTCACGGTTCTCAGTGTGGTTTTTGTACACCTGGATTCATAATGTCTTTATTTTCAATGTATAAAAATAAAACTTCTTATGACAAAAAAACTATAGAAGAATCAATCTCAGGAAATTTATGCCGTTGTACAGGATATCGACCAATAATTGATGCTGCCAAAAGTTTAAAAAAAAATAAGCCAGATCAATTTAAAAAAAATGAAAAAAAAACCATAAGTCTTCTAAAAAAAATCCGACCAAAAAATATCTCTATCAATAATAAATTTAAAAAATATTTTGCACCAAAAACAATTATAGAA
The DNA here is from genome assembly GCF_047724975.1 of Candidatus Pelagibacter sp. Uisw_106. GTDB lineage: Bacteria > Pseudomonadota > Alphaproteobacteria > Pelagibacterales > Pelagibacteraceae > Pelagibacter. The sequence goes on along the minus strand of NZ_CP159819.1, from coordinate 1,123,602 downwards.
CTAAAGAAAATAATTAAAAAAAATCAAAATGCTGAATTTTTAAGTGGTGGTACAGATATGTCTTTAATTGTTACTAAGCAAAAAAAAGATATTAAAAATATTATTTATTTAAATTCAATTGATGAACTTAATTATATTAAAGAAAAAGTTAATTATATTGAAGTAGGTGCGACAACGCCTTTAAGTAAATTTGAGCTTATTATAAAAAAATATTATCCAGATTTTGATAGAATACTTAAAAGGTATGGCTCTGTCCAAATTAGAAATGTTGCTACTCTAGCAGGAAATATAGCAACTGCATCACCAATAGGAGATTCATTACCACTTCTATTATCACTTGATGCAAGCATTTCTATAGAAAGCTTTAATAAAAAAATGATAATACCAATAAAAGATTTTTTTATTGGTTATCGAAAAACTAAGTTAAGGAAAGGATATTTCATTAGTTCAATAAAAATACCAATTTTCAAAAAAAATATTTTTAAAGCTTATAAAATTTCAAAAAGAATAGATGATGATATTTCATCAGTTTGTGCATCATTTAATTTAGAAATTGTGAATAAAAAGATTAAAGATATTAAAATTGCTTATGGAGGGATGGCTGCTATTCCCAAAAGAGCATTTTATTGTGAAAAAATGCTTTTAAATTCTAGTTTTTCAGAAGATACAATTTTAAAAGCCCAAAAAAGTTTAGAAAAAGATTTCCAACCAATTGATGATATGAGAGCAAGTAAAGATTATCGTGTAGAAATAGCTAAGAATTTACTAACGAAATGTTTTGTAGAAATTAAAAAGAATAAATTAATTAGACTTAGTTATTAAATGAAAAAAACTTTTTTTATTAATGAAAAAAGACCACACGATAGCGCAAGAAAGCACGTAAGTGGACTTGCAGATTATACTGATGATATCAATGAACCTCATGGAACTTTACATGGAGCAGTTGGGTGGAGCAAACAAGCTCATGCCTTAATTAAAAAAATTGACTTAAGTGAGGTATGGAAAAGTGAAGGTGTAATCACTGTGATTACAACTAGTGATATTCCAGGAAGAAATGATGTTGGACCAGTTTTCAATGGTGATCCAATATTTCCTTCTAAAAAAGTTGAATTTTATGGGCAACCGTTATTTGCTGTTGCAGCAACAACAACAGAATTAGCAAGAAAAGCTGTGTTAAAAGCTAAAATTGTTTATAAAATTTTAAAGCCAATAATTACAATAAAGGAAGCTTTAAAAAAAAAAAACTTTGTTTTAAAAGGAAAAAAAATACAACGAGGTAACCCAACGAATGCCATCCTTAAATCTAAAAATTTTTTAAAAGGTAATTTTACAACAGGCAGTCAAGAACATTTCTATTTAGAAGGTCAAGTTGCATTTGTAATTCCAAAAGAAGATAAGGATTTATTAGTGTATAGTTCCACTCAACATCCTTCAGAAACTCAGCAAATTATTGCTAAAATGCTTAACCAAAAAAGTAATAGTGTAACAGTTTTAGTTAGAAGAATAGGAGGAGGTTTTGGAGGTAAAGAAACAAATTTTTTAACTTCTAGTATTTGTGCATTACTTGCTAGCAAAACAAATAAACCAGTAAAACTTAGATTAGATAGAGATGATGATATTATAATGACTGGAAAACGTCATGATTTTTATTCAGACTTTGAAGTTGGTTTTAATGATGTTGGTGTTATAGAAGGTTTGAAAATTAAGCTAGCATCAAGGTGTGGAATGTCAGCAGATTTATCAGGAGCTATAAATGAAAGAGCATTATTGCATATAGATAATGCCTACTATCTTTCAAATGTACAAGTACAAAACTACCTTTGTAAAACTAATACTGTTTCTTCAACAGCATTTAGAGGTTTTGGTGGAAATCAAGGTATGATGGCTATTGAAAATATAATTGATAATATTGCAAGGTATCTAGAAAAAGATCCCGCACAAGTTAGAAAAAACAATTTTTATAAAAAAAATAGTAAAAATATTACACATTATGGAATGAAAATTGAAGACAATGTAATCCAAGAAATTTTTAATAGATTAATAAAAAAATCAAATTATAAAAAAAGATATTCAAAAATTAAAAAATTTAATTTAAATAATAGATATTTAAAAAAAGGAATAGCTATTACTCCTGTTAAATTTGGTATTTCATTTACCACAATTCATCTTAATCAAGCAGGTGCCCTAGTTCATATTTATACAGATGGTAGCGTTTATTTAAATCATGGTGGAATTGAAATGGGTCAGGGAACTAATACAAAAATAGCTCAATTAGTGTCTAATGCATTTGGCCTTTCTTATGATAAAGTAAAAATCTCTTCAACAAATACATCTAAAGTGCCAAATACTTCTGCAAGTGCAGCATCATCTACAACAGATTTAAATGGCGCAGCAGCACTTAATGCTGTTTCAAAAATTAAAGAAAATTTAGAAAAATTTATTAAGAAAAAGTATAATATTAAAAATATTAAAAATGTAGTTTATAAAAATGGATTAATTAAATTCAATAAAAAATCATTTAAATTTAATTCTGTAATTCAAGAAGCATATTTAAATAGAATTTCATTATCTTCTTCTGGTTTTTATTCAACACCAAAAATTCAATTTAATAAAAAAATGTTTTCTGGAAGACCTTTTTTATACTTTTGTTATGGCGCCTCAGTTACAGAAGTTACAATAGATACTCTTACAGGTGAAAATATAATAGATAGAGTTGATATTTTGCAGGATGCAGGAAAAGCGATTAATCCAGCATTAGAATTAGGACAAATTGAAGGAGGTTTTGTCCAAGGACAAGGTTGGTTAACCATGGAAGAGGTAAATTGGAAGCCTAACGGTCAAATTACCACTATCTCGCCTTCTACTTATAAAATACCTGCTTCAAGCGATATTCCTAAAATATTTAATGTGGAGATATTTAAACAAGGAAAAAATAAAGAAAATGTAGTTAACAAATCCAAAACAACTGGAGAACCTCCTTTAATGTTAGCTATGAGTGTATTTTATGCAATTAAAGATGCAGTAGCATCAGCTGGAGAATATAAAGTCATACCAAAACTCGATGCCCCAGCAACACCAGAAAAAATTTTAATGAGTTTGAATGAATTAAAAAATAGAATTAGATATAGTAGTTAGAAAATAAATATGAACACAAAAAATAATTTCATGCTTAGAGCCATAGAACTTTCAATGAATAGTGCTAATAATGACGGTGGGCCATTTGGGTGCGTGATTACTAAGGAAAATGAAATCATTGCCGAAGGTTCAAACAAAGTAACCCTATCTAATGACCCTACAGCGCATGCTGAAGTAGTTGCAATTAGAGAAGCGTGCAAAAAAATGAATACATTTAAGCTTACAGGATGTGACTTATACACAAGTTGTGAACCATGCCCCATGTGTTTATCCGCAATATATTGGTCACATATAGATAATATATTTTATGCAAATACTAGAGAAGATGCAAAAAATATTGATTTTGATGATTCTTTAATCTACTCAGAAATTTCAAAAAAAAATGAAGATAGGCAAATTCCAATAAAACAAATGTTAAGAGATGATGCATTAAAAGTCTTTGAACTTTGGAGCAAAAAAAAAGATAAGATTAAATATTAAATATGGATTTTTTACCTTATACAATGAAATGGTTAGAGCTTGTTTTAAGATGGGGACATGTTTTATTTGCTATACTGTGGGTTGGTAATAGTTTTTTATTTAATTATTTAGATAATAAACTTAATAAAAGTATTTCAAGCAGCACTATTGATGGAGAAGGTTATTTGATGCACTCTGGATATTTTTATAAATTAACAAGGTTAAAAAAATCTCCACCGGTAAATTATCTTAAAAGTTTAGTAATTTTCAAATGGCAAAGTTATTTAACATTTATAACTGGAATTTTACTTTTATTTGTTATTTATTATTATAATTCTGGGATTTTAATGGTTAATAAAAAAGTCTTAGAAATATCACCAATCTCTGCTGTTTTAATTTCAATTTTATCTTTATATTTTTATTGGCTTGTCTATGATTTTTTATGCAAGTCCTCAATAATTAAAAATAATATACTTTTTATACTTATTAGTTTTTCTTTGTTGTTGCTAACCTCTTTTGGTTTGACAAAAATATTTACACCAAAGTTTGCATTTTTAAGTGTTGGACTGATATTGGGTACAAATATGTTTGGTAATGTTTTTACTGTAATAATTCCAAATCAAATGAATATAATTAAAGCTAGTTTAAAAAATAAGAAAATTGACAGTAGTTTATCTTTAGCGGCAAAACAAAGGTCAATTCACAATAATTACTCTACTTTTTTAGTTCTATTTATTATGCTGTCTGGTCACTACAGTTTTATAGTTTATCATAAATATAATTGGTTAATTCTTTGTGCGATCGCAATAATATCGGTAACAGCAAGGCATTACTTTAATTTAAGGGGTAGAAAAATAATTAACAATTCTATATTAATAATTTCTATTTTAGCGTTTATATTTTTAGCGTTTTTAATTTTTTTTTTTAAACCATAACAAGGATATCAAGTTACAATGAGTGAAAAATTAATTGTTAGTTGGGATGATTACAATAATACTGTCGAGAGGCTAGCTATTCAAATTTATGATAGTGGTTATGAACCAACTTTATTAGTTGGTATAATGCGAGGGGGTGCCCCAATGATTGATGTACTTAGTAGAGTTTTTAAATTGAAATGTGCTTATTTAGCAGTTGAATCTTATAGTGGCAAAGGTGTCGAAGATGAACAAGGAGAAATAGTTTTTTCTAGAGAAATGAGCTCTATAGCAAAAAATATGGGTGGCAATATCCTACTATGTGATGATCTTTCAGATACAGGGATTACTTTAAACAAAAGTGTTGATTGGCTGAAAAAATACGAACCTATAAAAGGTAAAATTGACAACATTAAAACAGCAACTTTGTGGAAAAAGCAAAAATCAACTTTTGATCCAGATTATTGTGCTGTAAAATTAGAAAATAACCCTTGGATTATACAACCTTTTGAAGTGTACGAAGAAATAAGGATTGAAGATATTAAAAAAAAACACCATAAATAAAAAGGGCGATCCGAAGACCGCCCCAAATAAAGTATTTTAATTTCTTAAGATACGTAAAAACTAATTAAACTTAATATTGCTATAACCCAAATAGCTGGGCTAGTACTACCAAATTTTCCAGTGAAAATTCTAATAGCAGCATATGAAACGAATGCTAGCGCAATACCATTCGAAATCGAATAAGTAAAAGGCATTGCAATCATTGCAAGTACAGCAGGTCCTGCTTCAGCAGCATCATCCCACTCTATATCTGTTATATTACGAAGAAATAAAGTTGAGATATAAATTAACGCAGCAGCATCAATTTCTTTTGGTAGTGATGTTGCTAATGGACTAAAGAACAAGCATAATAGGAATAACAAACCTATTACTAGTGAAGTCATACCTGTTCTTCCACCAGCTTTTACACCAGCTGCACTTTCAACATAAGTTGTTACCGTTGAAGTACCCATCATCGCACCTGCAACAGTAGATACACTGTCTGACAACATTGCTTTATCAATATCTTTAATCTTGCCATCACTTCCAACCTTCCCAGCTACATTTGCAACACTAGTTAGTGTTCCTGCAGTATCAAAGAAATCTATGAAGAAAAGTGTAAAAATTACAGTTACCATAGAAGCGCTAAGGGCAGCACCTAAATCAAAAGTCATTAGATGAGTCATTGGAGGAGGTGATGATACAACTCCATTAAAATTAGCCCAACCACCAAGCCATGCAATTATACTAAAAGCGACAATACCAATAATAATGTTACCTTTAATTTTCATTTTTTCCATTACAATCATTGAAATAAAAGCAGCAGCACCTAATAAAGTTAGAGGATTGCTTAAGTCACCAAGTTTTACAAGCACAACAGGGTCATCAGAAGTAAGCCCCATTAATTGAAATCCAATTATGGCTAAGAATAATCCGATACCAGCACCAATTCCAAGTTTTAAACTTTTCGGAATAGAATTTATCAACCATGCTCTAAGAGGTGTAAGTGAAATTATCAAGAATACTACACCTGCGACTAAAACAGCACCAAGAGCTTCTGCTGGTGTATATTTCATTCCCAGACAAACTCCGTAAGCAATAAAAGCATTTATTCCCATTCCAGGTGCCAAACCTACTGGCCATGTTTTAGCATAAAAGGCTGCTATAAAGCATGCTATTGCGGCAGCTAAAGCTGTAGCAGTAAAAACACCACCAAAATCAAAGCCTCCATCCGCAAGTATTACTGGATTTAAAAACATTATATAAGCCATTGTTAAAAATGTAGTTACGCCGGCTATAACCTCTGTTTTAAAGTCCGTTTTATGTTTTTTGTAATCAAAATAATTATCTAACATTTGATCTCCTTTAAGTTAAGTTAAGGTTAATCTAATTGATTCTCTCACTAAAATCTCTCTGATATTAATAAAAAAAACACTTTTTAGTTTAATCTGAACGATTAATACAACCTAAAAGTTAATGTTAGTAATTTTGATATCATGATAAGATTACATAAGTGAAAAATATAATTTCTATTAAACTAATATTTTTATTATTTTTTTTGACTAGCTGTCAAACGATCAAAGATAAAACAGATGAAATTGTTGAAAAAGAAAATGCTAAGTTAAGTGAATACATTGGAAAAACCTCAAGTAATTTGCAAATGGAATTAGGCAAGCCAGATGAGGATTTTAAAAATGACAAAGGCAACTTAGAGCTTGTTTACAATACTAAGAAATATGGAATTCTTTGTGAAAGAAGATTTGAAGTAGATTCTAATTCGATTGTAATTGGCTTTGTGTCAAACGGTTGTTTCTAACAGTCAAGTGACTAAATTTTTTCAGAAATTTTTAATGCAAATGCATAATCTAATGCAATTTCTTCTATAGCTCCATCTCTACCAGATTTACCACCATGACCTGCGTTCATTTCAGTTTTTAAAAGTAATAAATTATTATCAGTTTTATATTCTCTAAGTTTGGCAGTAAATTTTGCTGGCTCATCAAATAATACTCTGTTGTCACTTAAACTGGTTGTGATCAGCATATGAGGATAATCCATTTTTTTTATATTGTTATAGGGAGCATAAGAATAAATATAATCAAAATGATCTTTTTTATCTTTTGCATTTCCGAACTCATCAAATTCCCCAACTGTTAAAGGTAAGGAGTGGTCTAAATTAGTTGTCAAAGAGTCGACAAATGGTACTGCCATTATAATTCCTAGAAATAATTCAGGGGCTTGATTAACTACAGCACCCATAAGAAGACCACCTGCAGAGCCACCCATACCTATTATCTTATTTTTTGAGGTATAATTATTTTCAATTAGGTACTTTGCAGAGGCAATATAATCTTCAAAAGTATTTTTTTTATTAAGAAGTTTTCCTTCTTTCCACCACTTCATACCTCTTTCCATACCCCCTCTAATATGGGCTGTAACCCAGATGATATCTCTATTAACTAAACTTAATCTAGTAGTAGAAAAACTAGGGTTCATAGAACTTCCGTATGAGCCATAACCATAAAGAAGTAATTGAGCACTTCCATCCATTTCAGTATCTTTATGTCTTGTAATGGTAAGAGGAACTAACCTTCCATCATGTGATTTACAATCAACCCTTTCGACAATGTAGTCATCAGGATTATGACCAGAAGGGATCTCTTGCTCTTTAACTAATTTTTTTTCTTTTGTGCTTAAGTTATAAGAGTAAACTCTAGACTGTGTTTTAGGTGAAGAATAACTTATGTATATCTCATCTGTATTTTTATCTCTTTGCATTAAAGATGCGCCAGGAACATACACAATTTCATCAGAAAAAATTAGCTCTTCTTCTTTTCCGGTTATAATATTTTTTACAAATAACTTATCCAAAGCATCTGAAGTTTCAGATCTTATGATCCAATTTTTTAAAAACGTTAACCCTCCAATCAGAACTTCATCCTTTGCAGCAATAAAGGTTTTCCAGTCAGGTTTTTCTAAACTATCACTAATGTCTATTTTAAAATCTTCAGCATTTTCATTGGTATGATTGTAAAATTTACCGTCCCAAGAATTAACAGAATAAAGAATTCCTCTTTGTCTTTTTTTTATTAATTTGGGCTTAGGATTTTTTTCATTAACATCGAAGTAATATTGTTCAGAAGTATTATGGTCTGAAGAATTAATAAAAAAATACTTATCATCTGAGCTTAAACCAATTCCAACCGTGAAAGCTTCACTTTTTTCTTCAAAAATTAATTGATCTTCACTAATTTTAGTTCCTAATTTGTGTCTATAAATTTTTCTTGGTCTATGATTTGCATCAAGTTTTGAATAAAAAATATATTGATCATCTAAACTAAAAGTTATGCCACCTGATGTCTCTTCTATTTTGTCAGTAACTAATTTTTTTGTATTTATATCTCTAATATATATTGTGTAATATTCAGAACCCTTGGTATCCAAAGAATATCCTAAATATTTATCATTAAAACTAACTTCTAAATCACCAACACCAAAGTATTCTACATTTAGTTTTTCTTTTTCTTCATCACCATTCCAAATTTCTTCAATATTATTGGTACCAATCTTTTTTCTTAATTTTATAGAATAATTTCCGTTGGTTGTTGTTTTTGACCAATATTCATAATCAAAATCTTTAAAAGGTAGAGACTCATCATCCAATTTTATTCTTCCCTTAATTTCGTTAAATAATTTTTTTTGAATATTTTTGGTATCTGATAAGTGAAAATCTGTATAAGAATTTTCTTCTTCAAGATATTTTCTAACTTCAGGGTTTAATTTTTTGCTATCTTTTAAAACGTCCAGGATGTCATCTTGATGTATCCAGCTATAATCATCTTCCCAACTGATATTATGACACGTTTTTATTTCTAATTTTTTTTTAAGTTGTGGTATTTTCATGGATACAAATTAAATATATGAATATTATTCTTTATACACTAGTTTTTTTGGGAATTATTTACTTTTTACTTAAATTAGCAGCTAACATTTCATCAAAAAAAATAACAAAACATTTAAGAAAATTAATTTTTTTAGGATTAGTAATCTTAGCAATATTACTTGTGGTTGCAGGTAAGTTTTTATTAAGTATACCACTTACGTTGCTTAGCTTAGCTTTAGTTAAGTTAAAAGGGTTTTCAATATTTCAATTAATTGGATTATTTAGACTTATACAAACACTTAGAAACTCTGGGAGATTTTCATTTAATCAAAATAAAAATATTAAAAATTCTTCTAAAATATCTATAGAGGAAGCCTACAAAATTTTAAATTTAGATATAAAAAAAAATATTACTAAAGATGATGTTAAAAATGCATATATAAAAATTCAGAAAAAAATACATCCAGACATCTCACCAGAGACCACAAGGTTATCAACTATTGTAAATGAAGCTAAAGAGATTGTATTAAGGGATATTTCTTAGTTAAGAATTTTTTTTAATTGATCAAAAATTTTATCTGGATTAATTTTATCTTTACCTAAAGTATTATGTGTTACTGTATTCTCTCCATCTGGGATAATTGGATACATTCTTGGACTGTAATTTCCATATACCATTGGTGTGTCTGCCATTAAAACAATTGTTTTAACGCCAAGGCCTGACGATAGGTGACTAAAACTTGAGTCATTGCAAATAGAAGCATCACAATTTTTAATTATCGGTAAGGTTTCACTTATACTTAATTCATCTAAGGGAACACATTTATCCTTAAATTTTGTATCAAGTATTTCTTTTAAAATTTCTTGTTCCTCTTTATCTTTACCAGTAGCTAAGAAAAATCTACATTTATAAACGTTAGAGATTAGATGCATAAGTTTTATAAATGTTGTAGCAGGAATTCTTTTGGTTGGACCCGACCCACCTATACCAAGTATAATATTTTTTTGATCATTGTTAATTTTAAATTTTGATTTTATATCTTGTACAGATTTATCATTGATAAAAATTTTTGGATCACTCTCTACAGTTAAATTTAAGTTTTGTTTTATAAATTTTTTTGCAGCATCAACCATATGTTGGTTTTTTTTTGCAAATAAGGAATATTGATGAATATTTTTAATACCAGCAAATTTTGCAACTAAATAAAATCTAAGCGATGAGTTAAAAATAAAGATTTTATCAAAATTATGTTCTCTAAGCTCTTTTGCTAAGTTTAGAAATCCACTAAAACCTTTATGTTTTGCTTCCTTGAGTTTATTGCCTTGTTCAAGAATAATTATCTTTTCAATATTTTTATTATCTTTTAAGAACTGTTCTGTTTTTGAACTTTGTTTAACTAGAATACTTACCGGTGTATTATACTCTTTAGAAATAGCATCTATGAATGGAAGATAGATTATCATATCTCCAATTCCCATTTTATTTTGCACTACTAAAATTTTCATTTAATACTTTATCATCTTTACTAAATTTTTATTTTATATAAGTTTAGCATATGAGTGAAATTAAAGGTATTTACGCGGCATCAATGTCGGTATTTAATAGCGATTTAAGTCTAAACATTGAAAAGACAGTTAATCATGCTGAAAAAATAATAGATATGGGTTGCCATGGTGTTGCTATTTTTGGAAGCACAGGACAAGCACAACTTATATCTATCAGTGAAAAAATTGGTTTATTAAATAAATTATCAGAAAGTAAATATAAGGAAAAATATTTAATTGGAACTGGACTTAATTCTTTAAACGAAACTATAAATTTAATGAAGGTTGCGAACTCTTTAAATTTTAGTGATTTTTTAATAATGCCACCTGCTTATTATAAGTATGGTGATAGCGAGGTAATAGAGTTTTATTCGAGAGTAGTTGATGCTGTACCAGACAGTAGGATTGTCTTATATAACTTTGAAAAATTGTGTGGTTATAAATTTAGTATTGAATGTGTTGAAGAGCTTGTTAAAAAATTTCCAAAACAAATAGTGGGAGTTAAAGATAGCTCTTACAACTTATATGAAAATTTAAAGATTGATAATTTTTCAGTTCTACCGGGATCAGAGTCAAAACTCTTAAAAGGCTTGGAATTGGGGTGTACTGGAATTATTACAGCAACTTGCAATGTAACAGCAGGATTATCACGACAGGTTTATGATGATTTTATCGAGCAAAAAGAGCAAACAAAAAATGAAATGCTATGTGATGTCAGAAATACTTTTGAAAAGTTTAATCTAATCTCAGGGTTACATTCTTTTATGTCTGATGAAAATAAAATTTACAAAAATGTTCTGCCCCCTGTCAGTATTTTGAATGAAAAAGATAAATTTTTATTAATAGAGGAGCTTAATAAACTTAACTTCAGACTAGGATCTTTAAAGGCGGTTTAGATGCAATTAGCAAGGTTTTTAAATAACATATTTAGAAATGATGGCTTCATACTGGTTGATGCTAATTTAAAAAAGTACATTATAGGCTCTCCCAAAAAAAAAACTCCAATTACACTTAAGATTTTAAAAAAGAAACTTCATTATAAGTTACTATATCGCCCAGATCTATACTTTGGAGAAGCTTATTCTGATGGAGATATTGTTATTGAAAATGGAACATTGACTGAATTTTTAGATTTAGCACTTATGAATATTGGAAGAGGAGAAATTAATTTTTTTAGTCATCTTATAAATAAACTAAGTGGTTCATACAGATATCTTACAAATTTTAATTTTATAAAAAAATCTAAAATGAATGTTTCTCACCATTATGATCTATCAGACGATCTATATGATTTATTTTTAGATAAAAAAAGACAATATTCTTGTGGATATTTTAAAAATGAGAATGACACTCTAGAAGACGCTCAAAATAACAAGATACAACACATAATAAAAAAATTAAACATACAACCGAATCAAAAAGTTCTTGATATCGGGTGTGGGTGGGGATCATTAGCTTTAGATATTGCTAAATCTGCAAATTGTGAAGTAACAGGAATTACTTTATCACAAAACCAATTAGAATATTGTTTAAAAAAAGCTAAAGAGCTTAATTTAGAGAGTCAAGTTACATTTAAGCTTATGGATTACAGAGAATTAGATGAAAAATTTGATAGGATTGTTAGCGTTGGAATGTTCGAACATGTAGGCAGAAAATTTTATAAAAAATTTTTCAAGCAAGTAGAAAAACTACTTAGCAATAATGGTATTTCTTTAGTTCATACCATTGGTTCTGTTAATCCACCTAGAGACCCACATCCGTGGATAACAAAGTATATTTTTCCAGGCGGGTACACACCAAGCTTAAGTGAAGTAACCACACCAATAGAAAAAGCAGGGTTAGTAGTATCTGATATTGAAGTCCTCAAACTACATTATTCACATACATTGAGATATTGGAAGGAAAACTGCATAAAAAATAAGGAAAAAATTATTAAAATGTATGATGAAAGGTTTTTTAGAATGTGGGAATTTTACCTTGCTGGATGCGAAATTGCTTTCAAATGGGGTGATCAGGTTGTGTATCAATTCCAACTAACCAAGAGTTATACATCCACACCTATTACAAGAGACTATATTTATCATTAATATATTGATAAATCATAACTTCCTTAAAGTATGAAAAAAATAAAAAAAAAGTCAGCTAAAAAAAAAGCAGCTAAAAAAAAACCGGTTAAAAAAAAACCAGTTAAAAAAATACCAGCTAAAAAAGTACCAGCTAAAAAAAAACCGGTTAAAAAAAAACCAGTTAAAAAAATACCAGCCAAAAAAAAGCCAGCCAAAAAAAAGCCAGTTAAAATAAGTGGAAGCTTAATATCAGCAATAATCAAACTTCAGCATTCTTTAAAACCAGAATTTAATTTCAAAATTAATTTTAATTTAGAAAAATGTATTCAAGCCTTTTTTGATAATATCGCCAATAGAATATTTGAGTATAAAACTTTAAAAGCTGAAGAAAAAAGAAGAAGACAACTTGAGGAAATTGAAAAAAAAGAAAAAGAAAAATTACAAATTCAAAAGCAAAAAATAAAAGAAGAAGAAGAGCAAACTAAACTCAAAGAAAAAGCATTAAAAGAAGAAATTAAACTTGAAAAAGAAAGAGCAAGAGACATAAAATTATTTTTACGTAAGGAGCAAGCATTACTTAGGACGGAACATGCTGAAAGACAAAAACAATTTCTAAAACAATTACAGTTAGAAAAACAAATAGAAAAATTTAGAATAAGAGAAATTAAAGAATTAGAAAAGCTTGAAAAGATTTCATTAAAAGAAAAAAGAGATGATTATTCTGGTCTTCAAGCAAGAATAGAAAAACTAAAAGAAAAATATAGAATTATACGTGATCAAAAAATTAGAGAAAGAGTAGAGGCTCTAGGAGTAAAAATTAAAGGTGATGAGGATAGAGAAACTTTACTTCAAAAAGAGAAAGACTATAAAATTGCAAGGCAGAAAATTGAACTTTCTCTTGAAAGTTTTTACAGAAGTGCCAGCAGTTTAGTTTTTCAACTTAACAAGCGACACGTTACTAGGCATATGTCCATTTTTAGATGCATTGATCAAAGATTTGAAACTGGTGAAATATTTATCAAATGGGATGAAGCACCAGATGAAGAGTGGCTGCTATTAATTTATATAAAAAATAATTCCCCTGACGAAGGAATAGTCATTGAAGATAAATCAAACCCAGAGAAAAATTCTTCTCATGAATTCAAATCAAATGAAATATTTAAAGCCTCTGATCTAATGGTCGACTCTCTAACGCAGTTAATTTCAAGAAAAAGAGCTAAAAAAGATTAAATTAGATACTATCTTCTTTAATTAGTCTTTCAATTTCAGGTATTAGTTCACGACTTTTAAATGAGGGGTAGAATTTTAATGCGCTCTCAATACTCTTAATTGCTTTTTCATATTCTTGAAGTTTTATGAAAATTCTTGCTTGTCCCGATAAAGCCCCAAAGTGTCTAGGCTCTATATCTAAAACTTTATCAATATCATTTAATGAATTTGTAAACTGACTCATTAAAAAATATAAAGTTGCTCTTTTATTCCAAGCTTCAGACCATTTAGGGTCATTCTTTAGTACGTTACTGAAAACTTTTAGTGCATAATTATAATCTCCATATTGCATCAGCTCAGTTCCAAACTCTAACTTTTCAGTTAACCTAAGATCATTGGGATGTTTATTCCAAATAGACCAAATTTTTTGTTCCAATAAAGCAGCACTTTTTGAATTATTAATATTTTGAAGTTGATCAAAAAGATTATTTAAATTGTTTTTTTGAGAGGACTGAACAGAAGAAATAAAACTAAATATAAATAAAAATAGTATAAAAAATTTCATAAATAAAATATATTTTATTCAGCACCTTTTCTCAACATCAAAAACCTATTTTAAAAGTTGTTTTTTATTTTTTAAAAATAAAAAGAAAGCAATAATTTCATAAAAAAATGAAAATAAAGTAAAAACTATTGGAGCTTTAAAAAAATTATAAAGAAACTTATACTTAGGAATTTTCTTCCATACCAATAAAAAAGCTTCCGCTCCTCCGATTACATTCTCACCATCTTTCACATGAAGTCTACGTAGAAGGTTCTCTGCATTCTTTTGAGTTTCTATTTCAGCTGATTTATTATTTGTGACATCTACCCACTCTATGTCTTTAATATTTTGTTTTTTATACAAATTTATTTCTGCTTGGCAAATTTTACATGAATTATTAAAATAAACTTTCACAATCTATTTCTTATCTTTCCAAGCTGTCATTCCACCAGTCATATTTTTTACGTTTTTTATTCCCATTTCTTTCATAGTTTTTGTTGCAAGTGTGCTTTGACCTCCAAGACCACAAAAAACTATATATTCTTTATCAGGATTTTTCTTAAACATTTCATTTTCTAAAGGACTTCCATCAGCAAGATAAAATTCTAATAAGCCTCTTTCTAAATTTACAGCATTACCAATAGTTTCTGACTCAAAACTATCTTTATCTCTTACGTCTACAAATTGCACATTTGGGTCATTTAGTTTTTCTTTAGCTTCATCAACTGAAATATTCTGTATCTCGTTAGAAACGTTCATTAATTCATCAAATTTTTTCATTATATTGTCCTTTTTTTTAATTTATCCCTAAAATTATAGAGAATCCGATAGATTGTATATGTGCGAAATACGACAATTGAAAAAATAATTATAACTATTATTTGTTATGTATGAGTGATTTTTTTACTAAAACAGATTTATCAAGAAAAGATGCGGAAAGTATTATTTCAGAAACATTAAATAATTGTGATGATGGTGAACTTTATTTAGAAAATTCTAAAAGCGAATCTATTATACTTGATGATGATAAAATAAAGAGCTCCAGCTATAGTTCTGATCTAGGATATGGCTTAAGAGCCGTAACTGGTGAAGTAGTAGCTTATTCTCATTCAAATGAAATTTCAAAAAAATCATTAAAACAATCCGCCAATAATCTAAGCTCAACATTAAAATCTCAAAAAGGTATTTACAACCATGAAATTCCACAATCTAATGAAAAATTTTATAAAGATGTTAATCCAATAGAAGAAAAATCACTACAATCTAAATTGGATCTTTTAAAAGAAGTTAACAACTATACGAGAGCTAAAGGTGGAATAGTGCAACAAGTCACCGCTAGTTTTTCAGGTGAACATAAATCTATAGAAATTATAAGATCTGGAGGTGAAGTTTTAACAGATGTAAGACCTTTAATTCGTTTCAATGTTTCGGTTATGCTTGAGAAAGATGGAAAAAAAGAAACAGGAGTTTATGGAATTGGTGGAAGACAATCTTATGATGAATACCTTAAAGATGATAATTGGAAAAAAGTATGTGATGAAGCATTTAGAATTGCTTCAGTAAACCTTGAAAGTAAACCTGCGCCAGCAGGAGAAATGAAAGTTGTTTTAGGATCAGGTTGGCCAGCAATACTTATTCATGAAGCTATAGGACATGGCCTTGAAGGTGACTTTAATAGAAAAAAAACATCTGCTTTTCATAATTTAATGGGCCAAAGAGTTGCCAGTGAAGGTGTTACTATTGTTGATGATGGAACTATTCATAATAGAAGAGGAAGTTTAACAATAGATGATGAGGGGACACCAACTGAAAAAACTGTTTTAATAGAAAACGGCATATTAAAAAATTTTATGCAAGATCGGCTTAATGCTAGATTGATGAATACAAGATCCACAGGTAGTGGAAGACGAGAAAGTTACAAACATGTTGTTCTGCCAAGAATGAGAAATACCATGATGTTAAATGGAAAATATTCTCAAGAAGAGATGATTAAATCGGTTGATAAAGGAATATTTGCAGTAAGTTTTGGTGGTGGGCAAGTGGATATTACTTCAGGAAAATTTGTATTTAACTGTACAGAAGCTTATGAAATTATTAACGGTAAAATTGGATCACCTATTAAGGGGGCAACGTTAATTGGTGATGGTCCTTCTATTTTAAAAGAGGTTTCATTAGTTGGAAATAACATGATGCTCGACCCAGGTATTGGAACTTGCGGAAAAGCTGGCCAAGGTGTTCCAGTAGGTGTGGCGCAACCATCGATCTTAATTGATAAAATGACTGTTGGCGGAACTCAATTATAAATCATATGGTTAAAGATCAAGATTATTTAAAAAAAACAGCTTCTTTTTGCATAGATTTAGCAAAAAAACTTGGAGCAACAGATTCAACTGCTGCTGTGATGCACTCCATCTCAGAAACGGTAAATTTTAGAAATAAAAAATTAGACGAATCTGATAGATCAGATAGTTTAGGCGTTAGTCTGACAACCTATATTGGTAAAAAAAAATCAAGTATTTCTTCTTCAAATCTTACAGAAGAAAATATCAAGACATTGGTAGAAAGATGTATTGAGACAACAAAAATTACTCCAGAAGATGAATATAATTCATTGCCGGATAAAGACTTACTGGCTAATAAAATTAATGATCTAAATTTATATGATGATGACCATATAGAGAATGATGAAAAAATTGAATATTTAAAAGAAGTAGAAGAAGCTGCATTCCAAAAAAAAGAAATTATTAATACAGAAACTGGTTTCTCCGAGTCAAAATCAAATTTTATATTAGCAAGCAGTGATGGTTTTTTAAATGGCTATAAGTCTTCTTCTTTTTCAGCATCATGTGTCGCCGTAGCAAAAGATTCTAATAATAAAATGGAAAGAGATTATGAATTTACCAGTACTTGTCATCTAAATGATATGTTAAAGCCTAGCCAAATTGGTGCAATAGCAGCAAAAAAAACATTACAAAAATTAGATCCAAAAAAAATAGAAAGTGAAAAAATTAGTATTGTCTTTGATAGAAGAATTTCAAAAGGAATGTTGAGTGTTTTTGCAAGTGCAATATCTGCTTCTTCTATTGCAAGAGGTACATCTTTTTTAAAAGATAAAATTAATGAAGAAATATTTACATCTTCAATAAATATTTTTGATAAACCCAATATAATTAAAGGATTAGGTTCAAGATATTTTGACTCTGAAGGGGTAAAAACTGATGAATTAAAATTAGTAGATCAAGGTATTTTAAAACATTATTTAGTGGATACTTACAATGGGAAAAAGCTAAACCTTAAGTCAAATGGTAGAAGTGGTGGAACAAGTAATTTATATTTTGAAAAAGGTTCTATTTCATACAAGGACTTATTAAAATTAAACCAAAGAACTTTATACGTTACAGAAACCATCGGTCATGGAAGCAATTTAGTTACAGGAGATTATTCAGTTGGTGCCACAGGGTTTATGGTTGAAAATGGAGTGTTTAAATATCCAGTAAGTGAAATAACTATTGCTGGAAATTTTAAAGACATATTCAAAAACATTACCTTAGCTGACGATCTTGAGTTTAAATATTCTACAAATGCTCCTACGATGTTAATAGAAGGTATGGTAGTTGCAGGTAAATGAAGGACTTTTGTATTATTGGTTCTGGCATTTCTGGTGCAACAATTGCAAACTCCCTTAGTAAAAAATATTCATTAGATGTTTATGATAAGGCAAGAGGGGTTGGGGGAAGATCATCTAATAAAAAGCTTAATAAGAATGAAAGCTTTGATCATGGTGTTCAGTATATTTCACCAAAAAGTATCCAATTTAAAAGTTTTATAAAAAGTTTAATTTCAAAAAAAATTCTTAAAAATTGGACGGGAAATCATATTTTTCTTAATGATAATAAAAAAGAGGATAAGAACCATATTAAGATAATTGGTAAAAAGAGAAATAATGCAATTAGTAAATATTTATTAAAAAATATTAACTGTAATTTTGGTAGTGAGGTTATTAAAATTGCTAACAGAAAAAAAGTTTGGGAAATATCTTTTTCAGATGGATCAATAAAATTTTATAAATCTTTGATATTAACTTGTCCATTCCCTCAATTAAAAAAACTTTCAAAAAAATATATTAAACATTCATTTATCAATAAAAGAATTAAAATGGATGCGAATATAACTGTCATGATGACAACAAAAAAAAGTAAACTTAATGTTAGTAGTTATTTTTTTAATGATAAAATTTTAGGCTGGGCTGGAAATGAAAATAGTAAAATGCGTTTTAAAAGTAAAAATGATCTTTGGACCTTACAAAGTACTTACTCATGGGCAAATAAAGAGATTAATAAAAATCGAGAAAATAACAAACTGAATACAAAAATTTTGATTGAGCAGTTTTTTAAACTTACAGGTATCAAAAAAACTAAAGTTTTATTTTCATTAAATCATGGATGGAAATATTCATCTAACTCAAAACCTTTAAGAATTAAAAGTTACTGGAATTCCTCGTTAAACCTTGGAGTTTGTGCGGATTGGTTTGTTGGACCTAGATTAGAATCAGGATGGATAAGTGCTCAAGATCTTTTTAATAAAATAAATAAATAATTTTATTCAAACTTTTTAACCTTATATTCCCAATTTCCTAATCTAGAATAAGTAACTTTTAAAATTAAAGAATTTTTTTTATTAAACCATATATCAAAATTAAGTCTTTTATCTTTTGGTAAAGACATGTCTTTTGAGGTTAATTTAAAATGATCTACCTCATAAGTTTTACCATAAAGTTCAATTTTTTCTTTACCGATAAACGTCACTATCTGTTCTTTGATACTACCTGATACTGGGCTAATTTGACTATCAGTTTGCAAAATTTTGTGGCTCCACCAGTTTCCTATTACGTTTTTTGTTGATGCCACACCACTATAGGAAGAACCTTGAATATCAAATTTATCTGTTTGTTCATTAAATTCTAAATCTACATATTTTTCTTTATCATTTTGAAGTGTTTTAGAATTAAAAGAAATCAATTTATCTTTAATATATTTTTCTTCTCCGTACCCATCAATTTCAAAAATTGTTGCCCCAAATAACTTTACTGTAAACTTAATTTGATTTGTGACTGTTGTCTTATCTCCATCCTTTTTAAAAAAATAGTAATTATAGCCAATTACTTCACCATCTTTTAAAATCTCCATTTCAATTTTATTAAATTTATTATAATGTGCCATGTGGGCATTAGAGCTAAGTGAATATGTTAAAAAGAAAATTAGTATAAAAAATTTTTTCATAAAGTGTTAACAATAATAGACTTTAATTTTAAAAGAAGTAATTTATTAAAAAATGTTCTTGAAAATTAAAAATATTCCTAAAGTTTATTGGAGTTCTGAAAAACCATTAAATCATAAACCAAAAATTTCAACTTTCTTTTTTTTGTGTCTTGGATTAACTTTATTTGGTTTAGGTGAGGGATTACTAATTGTCTCTTTTGCTGGAGCCTCACCCTGGTCTGTTCTTGCACAAGGTATTGCATTGAATGTCGATTTTTCTACTGGAATAATAACTATATTTGTAAGCATTGGTGTTTTACTTTTGTGGTTACCTTTAAAACAAAAACCTGGAATTGGAACAATCTTAAATGCAATAATTATTGGCTTGATGATTGATATCTGCATAAAATTTGTGCCAACACCTGAAAATTATATTTATCAAATATTTTTGGCCATTATAGCGGTACTCACAGTAGGGCTTGGTGGTGGTATTTATCTAGTGGCTAATTTAGGAGCCGGACCAAGAGATGGACTAATGGTTGGTTTACAAAAAAAAACAAATTTACCGATTGCTATTGTTAGAGCTTTTCTTGAAATTACAGTGATGTCTATCGGTTGGTATTTGGGCGGTACAGTAGGAGTTGGAACTTTATTATTTGCTTTTGGAATTGGACCAGCTGTTGCTCTTAGTTTATTTATTGTTAGAAAGTTTTTTAATTAAAGAGGTGTTGACGATTTTTCGTTCTTTTTTCTATCATTAGGATTAAGAATTGCTTTTCTCAATCTAAGAGATTTAGGAGTAATTTCTAATGCTTCATCAGTATTTAACATACTTAGCTGTTCTGCAATTGACATTTGTCTTACTGGAGTTAGCACAACGTTTTCGTCAGTTCCTTGAGTTCTCATGTTAGTTAACTGTTTACCCTTCATAACGTTAATAATCATATCGCCAGCTTTTGGGGCCAATCCAACAATCATTCCTTCATAAACAGGATCATTATGAGTTACAAACATTTCACCTCTCGCCTGTAAGTTAAATATCGCAAATGCAACAGCTTTTCCGTTTGCCATTGAGATTAAAGCACCATTTTTTCTGCCATCCATCTCACCTTCAAATTTTCCATAACCATGGAAGATTCTATTAATTACACCAGTACCTTTTGTTAAAGTTAAAAACCTACTTGTGTAACCCATCAAGCCTCTTGTTGGTGCATGAAAGATTAATCTTTTTTTATCTTTTCCTGTATCTTTAAGATCGAGTAATTTACCCTTTCTTCTGTTCATCGAATCAATAATTTTTGATGAAAACTCTTCATCTAAATCAACTGTGATTTCTTCAATAGGCTCCATTCTGTTTCCATTTTCATCTTTTTGAAACAAAACTTTTGGAGGGCTTACTGTCATCTCAAAACCTTCACGTCTCATTTGTGTTAATAAGATTTCAAGCATTAATTCACCACGTCCACTAATTACAAAAGCATCTACATTATTATTTTGAGAAAAAGAAATCCCAACATTGTTTTGTGCTTCAGTGACCAATCTATCTCTGATTTGAGTACTTGTTAATTTTTTACCTTCTGTCCCAGCTAAAGGTGAACTATTAACGCTTATAGTAATAGACATAGTGGGAGGATCTATGGGCGTTGCGTGTATTGGTTCAGTCACTTCTAGATCACAAATTGTATCAGCTACGTTAGCTTTTTCTAAACCTGCAATTATAACAATATCACCCGCTTCACCAACTTCGATGGGTACTTTTTTTGTTCCCTCGTATCTAAAAATTTTAGTTAATCTACCTTCATCAACTTTCTCACCTTTAAGATTTATTGCCTTAATAGGTTGATTAGCTTTTGCTGTACCTTGAGATATTTTTCCAACCAAGCTTCTTCCTAAAAAACTATCTGCATACAATAAAGTAGATAGCATTGCGAAAGGCTTCGTTTTATCAAGCTCAGCAGGATTTACATGCTCTATAATCAAATCTAATAGTGGGTGAAGATTTTCTCTTGGTCCATCAACTTCTTTGCTAGCCCATCCAGATCTTCCACTAGCGTATAAAACTGGAAAGTCTAATTGCTCTTCATTTGCATCTAAACTTACAAATAAATCAAATGTTTCATCTAAAACTTCATCAGCTCTTTGATCTGCTTTATCTAATTTGTTAATTATAACAATTGGTCTTAATCCTTGCTTAAGAGCTTTTGCTAAAACAAATTTTGTTTGAGGCATTACACCTTCAGCAGAATCGATAAGTAATAATGCTCCATCAGCCATACTTAATACACGCTCAACTTCTGCAGCAAAATCTCTGTGACCAGGTGTATCAATAATATTAATTCTTGAATCTTTCCAGTTGATTGAAGCAGGTTTAGCTAAAATAGTAATTCCCCTTTCTTTTTCTAGCTCACCAGAATCCATTAACCTTTCATCAACAACTTCATTTTCTCTAAATGAACCACTCTGTTTCATAAGGGTATCAATCATGGTAGTTTTACCATGGTCGACGTGTGCAATAATTGTGATGTTTCGAATATTGTTTTTCATAATTTGAGGCTTTTATACATCAATTGAGTCATTTGAAAACTTAAAAAAACTCATTATTTCCTTATTAAAGCTATTTTAATAAAAAATTAGCTTCTTGTGATTATTAAAAAAACGTATAGATATCGCTATACAAATTAGACGTATTAAAGGATTAAGAGCATATCTCCTTAAGTTTTAAAAAATCTAAATACCCAAATGGAAAACTTTAAATTACTAAAAATAGAAGATTCGTTAAAAAATTCATTGGAAAAAATGAATTTTACGAAACCAACTCCAATTCAAGCTATGGCAATACCAGTTGCTTTAGAGGGAAAAGATATTTTAGGAACGGCCCAAACAGGAACTGGAAAAACATTAGCTTTTAGTATCCCTTTAATTAATAAATTAATATTAGATAAAAATGCTTTTGCGTTAGTTATGTGCCCAACTAGAGAGCTTGCAACTCAAGTAATGGCTGCAATTAAGAGTATTATTAGCGATAAAATTAATATTAAAACTGCCTTGCTTATTGGTGGTGAGGCAATGCAAAAACAACTTAGACAACTAGGAAACAGATCTAGAATAATTGTTGGAACACCAGGAAGAATTAATGATCACTTAAAAAGAAAAAGCTTAAATTTATCAGCTACTAAATATTTAGTGTTAGATGAAACTGATAGAATGCTGGACATGGGGTTTACTCCTCAAATAGAATTAATTTTAAAATTTGTTCCAAAGGATCATCAAACCTTATTATTTTCAGCAACATTACCTCAGAATATTGTTAGAATTTCTGAAAGATATCTAAATAAGCCCCAAAGAATTTCAACAGGGTCAACATCAGTTCCTATTGCAAAAATTAAACAAGAAACCCTTCAAGTTTTTAAAGAAAATAAATACGATCAACTAGTAGATCAATTTATAGCAAGAAAAGGATCAATTTTAGTTTTTGTTAAAACTAAAAGAGGTGCTGATAAAATGGTTAAGCGTCTTAAAGAAGAAGGTCATTCAGCTGACGCTATTCATGGAGATCTTCGTCAAAGTAAAAGGGATCGTGTAATTACTTCATTTAGAAAAGGCCTTAAGAGAATATTAATTGCAACAGATGTTGCTGCAAGAGGTTTAGATATTCCATTAATTCAGCACGTAATAAATTATGACCTTCCACAAGTGCCAGAAGATTATGTTCATAGAATTGGAAGAACTGCTAGAGCAGGAACAGAAGGTTCTGCTTTAACTTTTCTTACACCAGATGATAGGTCGATGTGGAACGAAATTAGTAAATTAATTGATCCAAATTTTAAACCTGCGCCACGTGGAGCAAGAGGAGATTCAAGAGGTGGTAAAAGAGGAAAAGCGCCATACAATAAAAAAAGAAAATTCAGAGATGAAAAAAAATCTAGCTATGGAAGATCTAGCTCAACATCAAGAGACGGCGAGAAAAAAAGTTTCGGTTATAAAGGAAAATCTAGTTTTGGAGATAAATCAAAACCATCTAGCTATGGAAGATCTAGCTCAACATCAAGAGACGGCGAGAAAAAAAGTTTCGGTTATAAAGGAAAATCTAGTTTTGGAGATAAATCAAAACCATCTAGCTATGGAAGATCTAGCTCAACATCAAGAGACGGCGAGAAAAAAAGTTTCGGTTATAAAGGAAAATCTAGTTTTGGAGATAAATCAAAACCATCTAGCTATGGAAGATCTAGCTCAACATCAAGAGACGGCGAGAAAAAAAGTTTCGGTTATAAAGGAAAATCTAGTTTTGGAGATAAATCAAAACCATCTAGCTATGGAAGATCTAGCTCAACATCAAGAGACGGCGAGAAAAAAAGTTTCGGTTATAAAGGAAAATCTAGTTTTATTAAAAAAGATGACTCGAAACCAACAGGCTTCACAAATAATCCTAAATACTTTGGAAAAAAAACATCTGAAAGTTCATCCACTAGTGGAGAGAGAAAAAGTTCTAGTTTTGATGGAAAGAAGAAGTTTAAAGGTAGAAGTGATAGACCCAAAAGCTTTACCTTCAAAAAACACAGTCAAAAAAGAGCTAAAGTCTAAGATTTTTTAGATTTCTCTTTTTTATTTTTTCTTTTTTCTTTAAGGCTTAATTTAGGTTTTTTTGCAGTACTTGAGTCTTTAAATGATTTTCCACTGTATCTTTTTGACATATGTCAATCTTATAACGGTTTAATAAAAAAATACAAAACATTCATTTTTAAGATTTTAAACTTTTATAAAACATGTAGGTAGAAATAAATCTTCCAGATATCAGGATAAATACTTCAGCAATTAATAATCCTAAATAAGTCTTTTTTTAACTGATATTGAAGATTATAATTTCTAACACAAAGCACTAAAGCAATCAATATTGAATAATTGATATTTAATATCAATGAGTGTTTAATATTATTTAATATCTGATACTTTCAATATAATCATTAATCATGATAAATAATTATATAAAAAATAAATCACCTTTGGTAATTTGTGATATTGGAGCAAGTCCAGTAGACCCAACACCATTCATTGATGAATTATTTAAAAATGTTAATTGTTTTTTGTATGGTTTTGAACCTAACGAAGAGGAATTTAAAAAATTAAATTCAACAGATAAAAAAAAATATTTTAACTATGCAGTTGGCAATGGTCAAAGTGAAACCTTAAATATTTGTGCTGCTCCTGGAATGACATCAATTTTAGAACCAGATATTGAATATCTTGAATTATTTCATGGGTTTTCAAACTGGGCAAAAGTTAAAAAAAAAATAAAAATTCAAACAAAGAAATTAGATGATATAAATTTTGATAAAAAAATAGATTTTTTAAAGATTGATGTGCAAGGTTATGAGTATGAAGTGATAAAAAATGGAAATAATATAATAAATGATTGCCTTATTGTTCAATTAGAAACTTCACCAAGACCACTTTATAAAAATGAAAAATCTTTTGCACATATATGTCTTCAATTAGAAAATTTAGGTTTTCAATTACATTCATTTAATAAAATCAATACTCGTTGTTTTAAACCAGTAATTTTACAAAACAATATTTACTCTGGTTTACACCATTTGCACCAATTAGATTGTGTTTTTATCAAAAAATTAGATTTATTAGATAAATTTGATTTAGAGCAATTAAAAAAAATAGCATTAATTCTTTTTTATTCCTTCGAATCTTATGATTTAGTTGATTATATAGTATCAAAAATCTCTAAATTAGAAAAAGAAGAGATTATTTTTGAATACAGAAACTTGATGAAAAATATAAAAATAAATAAAAGATATTAAAAAACTATAAAAAGTCCTGACCTTTTTTCAAATTTTCTAATTATTAATCTAACGGTAAAAGTGGATATTCTTTTGTAGAATGTATCGTCTCGAGAGTTTTGATACTCTTGAGTCTTTATTTTCAAAGTTAGGCTCATCATTAGTTAATTATAAATCAGAAAAAAAACCAAAAACATTGCTTCAAAGGTCATTTTCAAATATTCTTGATCCGTATGTCAAAAATAAAAGTTTTAATTATTGGTAAAAACTCAAATTTATCAAAACATTTTCAATATTTCATGAAGAATAAGCCTGAAATTAATTTAGTTTCAATAGGAAGAGAAGAGGGTTTTGATCATAAAAATAATAAAAAGTTTAAAAATTTTATTTTGAATTTTAAACCTGATTTCATATTAAACTTTTATGGACTAACGAACCATAATCAATGTGAAAGGTTGCCAGATTTAGCAAATGAAATAAACGCAATATTTCCTTATAAAATTTGTCAATTATGTAAAAAAATTGAAACTACTTTTGTTCATTTTAGTACAGAGGCAATTCATGATGGAAGGATAAATAAATTACATAAAGTGGAAGATTTACCAAAACCAAGAACAGTTCTTGGTAAAACAAAATTGAATGGTGAAAAATTAATTTTTAATTTTTCAAATTCAATAATATTTAGATTACCCATGTTATATGGTGAATTTTTTAAATCTGGATTTGTTTTCAATTCACTTGTAAATATAAAAAAAAAAAATATTTTTATCTTTGTGATGACATTTATTGTAGTCCAATAAATGCTAAAAAAGTTGTAGATTATGTTTATAAAAAATTAATTTTAGTTAGAGCAAAAAAGTCATTTTTAAAAAGAAAAATTATACAAATTTCTAATAATAAAAGATTTAGTAGATATAGTTTTATTAAAATGATTTGTAATTCAATTTATCTTAAAAAAGATAAGTTTAAAAATCTTAAACTTAAATCAATGCCAGATCAATTTATGGGGTTAAAAAAAAATTAGTTATTAAATCATTTTCTTATAGAACTGCGTACAAAAATTAAGTCAGAATGTAATCAAATTACTAAATGGTAATTATTTTTTAGAACAAAAAAAACCAAAAGTATTCCTACCCTCGGAGTTTTTAAATTTCTAGGTACAAAAGGGTTTTTATAATTTTTAAGTCTAGATAGTCGGGATTTACATTCGCACTACATTCGCATACTTACCGCATGGAATATAACTTATTTAGAAAGTTCACTGCAAAGTTCACTGCAGATTTTATAGTACAGACATAAAAAAAGGGCAGTAAAGACTGCCCTTTTATAAATTTATTTAGAAAGCGTGGGATTACATACCCATGCCACCCATGCCACCCATGCCACCCATGCCGCCCATTCCACCAGGCATTCCACCAGCAGCACCACCAGAATCTTTGTCATCTGGTTTGTCAGCAATCATGGCTTCAGTAGTTACAAGTAATCCAGCAATCGAAGCTGCATCTTGTAAAGCTGTTCTTACAACTTTAACAGGATCGATGATACCTTTTGCAAACATATCAACGTATTCTTCATTCTGAGCATCGTAACCTTGGTTCTTTTTATTTTGTTCAAGTAGCTTTCCAACTACAACTGAACCATCAACTCCAGCATTTAAAGTTATTTGTCTAATAGGAGCTTGTAAAGCTTTAGCCACTAACGTAACTCCAGCTTTTTGATCATCTCCTTTAACTTTAAGTGTAGTTAGACTTTGTGAGGCGTATAAAAGAGCACAACCACCACCAACTACTATTCCTTCTTCAGCAGCAGCTCTAGTCGCGTTAAGAGCATCTTCAACTCTATCTTTTCTTTCTTTAACTTCTACTTCAGTTGCACCACCAACTTTGATTACAGCAACTCCACCAGCAAGTTTTGCTAGTCTTTCTTGAAGTTTTTCTCTGTCATAATCAGAAGTTGTTTCACCTACTTGTTGTTTGATTTGAGCACATCTAGCTTCAATTTCAGATTTTTTACCACTGCCGCTAATAATTGTACTGTTATCTTTATCAACTTTAACTCTCTTACAAGATCCAAGATCTGCAAGTTTAACATTTTCAAGTTTAACTCCAATGTCTTCAGAAATAACCTGACCACCAGTTAAAATTGCAATATCATCAAGCATTGATTTTCTTCTATCACCAAAACCAGGTGCTTTAACTGCAACAACTTTTAAACCACCTCTAAGTTTATTTACAACTAGTGTTGCAAGAGCTTCGCCTTCAACATCTTCAGAAATAATCATTAGTGGTCTACCAGCTTGTACAACAGCTTCTAAAAGTGGAACCATTGGTTGTAAGTTGGTTAATTTCTTTTCATGTAATAAGATGAAAGGGTTTTCTAACTCAGTAATCATTTTATCAGCGTTAGTAATAAAGTATGGTGATAAATAACCTCTATCAAACTGCATACCCTCAACAACGTCTAACTCAGTTTCTACTCCCTTAGCTTCTTCAACTGTAATAACACCTTCGTTACCAACTTTTTGCATAGCTTTTGCAATCATGTTACCAATTTCTTTATCACCATTAGCTGAAATAGTTCCTACTTGAGCAATCTCATCAGTATCTTTTACTTTTTTTGCTGAAGCAATTAAGCTTGCTTTAACATGATCTACTGCTGCATCTATTCCTCTTTTAACATCCATAGGGTTCATGCCAGCTGTTACATATTTTACACCTTCTTTAACAATTGCTTGTGCCAATATAGTTGCTGTAGTTGTTCCATCACCAGCCTCTTCATTTGTTTTGCTAGCAACTTCCTTAACCATTTGAGCACCCATGTTTTCAAATTTATCTTCAAGATCAATTTCTTTAGCAACAGTAACACCATCTTTAGTAATTCTTGGTGCACCATAAGATTTGTCGATAACAACATTTCTACCTTTTGGTCCAAGAGTAACTTTTACTGTGTTAGCAAGGATATCAACACCTCTTATCATTGCCGCTCTTGCTTCAGAGTCGAATTTTACAATTTTTGCCATTTTATTTTCTCCTTTAAATTAAATTATTTGCTCGAAATACCCATAATGTCAGACTCTTTCATTATGCTATATTCTTTGCTGTCTATTTTGATTTCAGTTCCTGACCATTTGCCAAAAAGAACTTTATCTCCAACTTTCACATCCATTGGAATTAGTTTTCCATCTTCAGTTTTTGCTCCACCACCAACAGCAATTACTTTACCTTCTTGAGGTTTTTCTTGAGCTGTATCAGGGATAATTATTCCTCCAGCAGTTTTTTCACTACTGTTTAAAACTTCTATTAGAACTCTATCGTGTAACGGTTTAAATTTCATAAATTCTCCTTTTATTATGCGACTCATATAGCTATTAGGCCAACTATTTCAAGAGATGTTAAAAAAAATATGTGGGGCAAAAAACCAGAGAAATTGTGTTTTTTATAAGTTATACCTCCCATAATGACTAAGAATTTAGATAACGATGGATTAAGATCAATCACAAAGAATTATGACATTTTTTATATCGATTTATGGGGTGTTGTTCATAACGGAATAACTCTTCATAAAAATGCAATTGAAGCTTTAGAAGAAATCACCAAAGCAAACAAAGATTATGTTCTCTTAACCAATGCACCAAGACCCAATAAAACAGTAAATAATTTTTTAGAAAAAATGGGGATGAGTAAAAAAATTAGAGAAAAAGTTTACTCTTCAGGAGAGGCAGCACTGAATTATTTAAGAAAAAATTCTCTAGAAGAAAAATTTTATCACATCGGGCCACCAAGAGATTTTGATTTATTTTTAGATTTTAAAAAAAATAAGACTAATGACATTAAAGAAAGTTCATATTTACTCTGTACAGGTTTATTTGAGGAACAAGGTGTAGATTTAAATTATTACAAAGAATTATTCAAAGATCATATTAATAAGAAAATGATATGCACTAACCCAGATTTAATTGTTGATAGAGGTGAAAAAAGAGAATTGTGTGCAGGGTCTGTAGCTCTTGTTTTTGAAAAAATGGGAGGAGAGGTTATTTATTTTGGAAAACCATTTCCTGAAGTTTATAATCAAGCGATTAACAATGAAGGAAAAAGAGTTTTGTCTATTGGTGACAATTTAAATACAGATATTAAAGGAGCTAATCTTTTAAATTATAATTCTTTAATTATATCAAATGGTGTTCATAGAGATGAAATTAAAGAAGAAGGTATAGATGTAATTTCAAAGAAATATGAAGTTGTTGTAAACTTTATTCAAACAGAATTGAAGTGGTAGAATATGAAGCTGTATAAAGATTTTAATATTGCAAGCAATCATAAAAAATCAATTATCTTGATTGGAAATTTTGATGGTGTTCATTTAGGTCATCAAAAATTGTTTAAGTTAGCAAATACTTATAAAAAAAAATTTAATCTAAAAATTGGTGTTTTAACATTTGAACCAATGCCTAAAATGTTTTTTAATAAAAATTTCAAAAACTTTAGAATTTCAAATGTAAATCAAAAAAAAATAATTTTAGATAATTTAGAGGTTGATTTTATAATTATTAAAAAATTTGATAAAAAATTTTCTGCAATTAAATCTAATTTTTTTATTAAAGAAATTTTATCTAAAAAATTAGAAGCCCAATATATATTTGTTAGTAATAACTTTAGATTTGGCAATAAAAGAGAGGGGGATGTCAATCAATTAATAAAAAATGAAGAAAGATATCATTACAAAATAGTAAAACCGCAACCACTAATCGTAAATAAAAAAGTTATCTCATCAACATATATCCGCTCTCTTCTAGAAAAAGGACAACTAAAAAAAACTAATAAGTTATTAAGTCGAAATTGGTCAATTGAAGGAATTGTTCAAAAGGGAAGGCAGCAAGGAAAAAAAATTGGTTTTCCAACCTGTAATATTGATATTAAGGATTATGTGATTGCTATGCCTGGAGTGTATGCCGTTAAAGTAAAACAAAAAAACTCTAATAAATCACTAAAAGCGATCGCTAATCTGGGTTATAGACCAACTTTTAATCAAAAAAAAATTTTATTAGAAGTACACATTTTTAATTTTTCTGGAAATCTTTATAATAAGTATTTATCAGTAGAGTTCACAAAGTTTATAAGAAAAGAAAAAAAATTCAAAAACGTTGATCAATTAAAAAAACAAATTCAAAGTGACTTAAAAGTTGCTAAAAAAAGTTAATATGAGCAAAGAAAATATAAATTTACCTAAAACAGCTTTCTCCATGAAGGCAAACTTACAGAATAAAGAGCCTGAAATTTTAGAATATTGGAAAAAAATTGATCTTTATAAAGAATTAAGAAAATCCAATAAGGGTAAAGAGAAGTTTATACTTCATGACGGTCCACCATATGCAAATGGAAATATTCATATGGGTACGGCCTTAAATAAAATTTTGAAAGATATAATAGTAAAATTCCATCAAATGGATGGTAAAGATTCGGTATATGTTCCAGGGTGGGATTGTCATGGTCTACCTATTGAGTGGAAAATTGAAGAACAATATAAAAAAAATAAAAAAAATAAAAACGAAGTTCCAATAACAGAATTTAGAAAAGAGTGCAGAGAGTTTGCTCAAAAATGGATTGAAGTTCATAAAACACAATTTAAAAGATTAGGTGTCGTTGGAGATTGGGATAATCATTATGCAACAATGAGCTTTGAAGCAGAAGCCCAAATCGTAAGAGAGTTAGGAAAATTTTTAAAAGAAGGAAGTCTTTATAGAGGTTTTAAGCCTGTTCTTTGGTCAACTGTAGAAAAAACAGCTTTAGCAGATGCTGAAGTTGAGTATCAAGATCATAAATCAGATACAATTTACACAGCCTTCCCAGTTAAAAAAACAAATATAAAAGAATTAGAAAATACAGAAGTTATTATATGGACAACTACTCCATGGACTATACCTGCAAATAAAGCATTAGCTTATAATGAGGCATTAGATTATTTAATAATTGAATTAAGTGATGAAGGAGATTTTAAGAATAAAAAAATAGTAGTTGCAGAAGCACTACTAGAATCTGTTATCAAAGATTGTGAAATCAAAAATTACAATGAAATAAAAAAATTTAAGGGTAAAGATTTTAAAGATACAATTTGTAGTCACCCTTTTTTAGAGCTTGGTTATGATTATGATATCCCAATGCTTGAAGCAAGATTTGTTACTACAGAACAGGGAACAGGTATTGTTCATTGTGCACCTAGTCATGGTCCTGATGATTTTAATCTTTGTTTAAAGCATGGGATAAAAGCCATAGAGACCGTAGATGGTGATGGTAAATATACTAAAAACCTTCCTTTATTTGAGGGAACTCATATTTTCAAAGCTAACCCGATTGTTATTGAAAAATTAAAAGAACAAAAAAAATTATTATCTAATGGAGAGCTAATTCATTCATATCCGCATTCATGGAGATCAAAAGCACCCCTTGTTCATAGAGCAACCCCGCAATGGTTTATTTCAATGGAAAGCCATGGCTTAAGAAAAAAAGCGTTAAAGGCTCTTGATGACACTAAATTTTATCCAGACAAAGGTAGAGAAAGAATAAAAGCAATGATTGAAACAAGGCCTGATTGGTGTGTTTCAAGACAAAGAGTTTGGGGAGTTCCACTTCCAATATTTGTTCATAAAGCCACTAAAGAAATTTTAGTAGACGATAATGTAAATGAGAATATTGCGAGCATTTATGAAAAAGAAGGTTCTGATTGTTGGTTTTCTGATAATCCTCAAAGATTTTTAGGGGACAAATATAAAGCAGAAGATTATGAAAAAATAAGTGATATTGTTGAAGTTTGGTTTGATAGTGGGTGCACACATGCATTTGTTTTGGAAAAAAGAAAAGATCTTCAATGGCCAGCATCAATGTATTTAGAAGGTTCTGACCAGCATAGAGGTTGGTTTCATTCATCACTGTTAGAATCTTGCGGAACAAGAGGTAGAGCGCCTTATGAATCAATATTATCACATGGATTTGTTGTAGATGGCAAAGGTCTCAAAATGTCAAAATCAGTAGGAAACGTAATTGCACCTGAGGATATTTTAAAAAAATATGGTGCAGATATTTTAAGAATATGGGTTGCATCATCTAATTATGCTGAGGATTTAAGAATTGATTATTCTATTTTAGAACAACACGCCGATTCATATAGAAAAATTAGAAATACATTTAGATATTTACTAGGTAACCTAAATGATGATTTCCAAAAAATTGATATGGAAAGTCTAGACATTAAACAATTACCAGAATTAGAGAGATATATGCTTCATAGAGTGTATGAATTAAATAATAATTTTAAAAATTATTTTAAATCTTATGATTTTCACAATCTTTATAAAGAGCTTTTAAATTTTTGCACAGTAGACCTATCTTCATTTTATTTTGATATTAGGAAGGATGCTTTATATTGTGACTCAAAAGATTCTGATAGAAGAAAGAGCAGTATAGTTGTTTTAAATATTATTTTAGAATCTTTAGTTAAATGGTTTGCACCAATACTTTCGTTTACAACAGAAGAAATTTTTACCCTGATAAACAAAGAGAAAAAAAGTATTCATCTTGAGCAATTCGTGAGATATCCAGAATCTTTTCAAGACGAAGAACTGCATAAGAAATGGATAGAATTAAAAAAAATTAGGGATATTTGCAATATAAGCATTGAAGTAAAAAGAGCTAGCAAGGAAATAGGATCAAGTTTAGAAGCTAGCCTAGTTATTAATCTAAATAAAACATTATTCGAAATTTCAAAAAATGTAGATTTTTCAGAAATATGCATCACATCTTCTGCTTTAGTTCATCAATCAATCACAGATGAAACAATTATTGAAACAATTAAGGCCGAAGGAAATAAATGTCCAGTTTGTTGGAAAATCAATCAAGTTAAATGTGAGAGACATTCAGATTAACTAAAAAAGTTGATGAACAAAATTAACTTAAAAAACTTTTATTCAAATTTATTAATTATATTAATAGTTTTTGTATTTGATCGTATAACAAAGTTATACATCCTAAAACTTGCAGAAGTAGAAACTTCGGTTGACATTTATATAACTCCTTATTTGAACCTGTTCTTAATCTGGAACAAAGGAATAGCTTTTGGTTTATTTTCAATAGATGGGAGTGTTATTTATAATTCTATTACAATCTTAATTGGTCTTATCATTATTACTATTTTGTTTATGATGTTGAAGAATAATAACATCCAGCGTTACTTTTTTGCATTAATTGTAGGTGGCGCCTTAGGAAACTTTTATGACAGGATAGTTTATACAGCTGTTCCAGATTTTATTGATTTACATTTTTATGGCTTTCATTGGTTTGTTTTTAATGTGGCTGATATATTTATTACCATTGGAGTTTTTTGCCTTATTTTAGTAGAACTTTTCTTTAATAATAAAAATATAAATGAAAAAAACTAATCCATTAATAGCTTCTTTTTTAATACTTCTTTTTTTAAACTCCTGTGGAACAATTGCAGAAGGGTTTGGAGGAAGTAAAAAAAAGGGAAACGATGAGTTTTTAGTTGAAAAAAAATCTCCTTTAGTGCTACCACCTAGTTTTGGAGAGTTACCAGAGCCTGGAAAGGAACCTGAGAAAAATATAATATCAGATCAAAAAGAAACTTCAGATATTGAAGATATAATTAATCAAAGCTCCTCTTCAAACACTAGTGAGAAAAATGATGATACCAAAAATTCTATTGAGCAATCTATTATTAAAAAAATTAATGAAAAAAAAATTAATTTAGAAGAAGCTGCAGAAATAAATTTAGATAAAACTATAGAGGAAAATGAACAACCAAAAAGAAAAGGGTTTTTTAAAAGTCTAAAAGATAAATTTAACAATCTTGAACATTAGAAAAATGATATTTAAAAATTTTTTAAATATTAAAAACTCTAAAAAAATAAAAAAAGACTTTATAAAATTATTAAAAAATCAGCCGGCATTATTTGAAACTTTTAAATCCTCATATAAATATAGTTACTCAAAAAAAATAGTTAAAAAATATAAAAAATTATCAAATTTAAGAATAATTGGTATGGGTGGATCTGTTCTTGGATCTGAGGCTATTTATGATTTTTTGAAACCTAAAATAAAAAAAAAAATTACTTTTGTTAATAATTTAGATAGTAATGCAGATTATTTTGATAATAAAAATATAAATTTAAACTTAATTATTTCTAAATCAGGAAATACATTAGAGACAATAGTGAATGCCAATGCATTAATTGGTAAAAAAGAAAAAAATATTATTATTACAGAAGCAAAAAATAGCTATCTAACTAACTTAGCAGCAAAACTTAAGGCCGAAATATTTGAGCATAAAAATTATGTAGGAGGTAGGTATTCTGTTTTGTCAGAAGTTGGAATGTTGCCTGCGGAATTAATGAATTTGAGTGAAAAGAAATTTAAGCAATTTAATAATCTTATTAAAAATAATAATTTTATTAATAACTTGGTAAGTAACGTGTCAACCATGTTAAGCTTAATTAAGAGTGGAAAACAAACATCAATAATTTTGAATTATGATGAACAATCTGAAAATTTGTTCAAATGGTATCAGCAACTGATAGCAGAAAGTTTAGGAAAAAAATCACTAGGATTATTACCTGTTGTTTCTTCAATGCCAAAAGATAATCATAGTTTAATGCAGCTTTATCTAGACGGTCCAAATAAATATTTTTATACATTTTTTAATGTTCTGGAAAATAGAAATATAAAAATTAAGAATGATGGTGTGTTAGATACTCATAAGTTTTTGAAAAACCAATCAATAGAAAAAATAAAACAATCCCAAATGATTGCTACTGAGCAAGTCTTTATTTCAAAAAAAATACCTTTTAGAAGTTTCAGAATCTTAAAAAGAAATGAACAGTCTTTAGGTGAACTATTTTGTTTCTTTATATTGGAAACTATTTTACTTGGCCGAGCTTTAAACGTTAATCCATTTGATCAACCTTCTGTTGAGTTAATAAAAATAGAAACAAAAAAAATCTTAAGTTAAAGTATTTCCAAATATAATTTTTGAAATACCATAATTTTTTTCTAAAATTAGGCTAAATTCTTCTGGTAGGTCATCCTCTTCTCTTTTATGTCTGTGAATAATTATGATCCCACCGGAGTTGAGCAATTCTAATTCAGTTATTGCATTCAAGAGAAAAAATAATTTTTTCTCCTTATAGGGAGGGTCCATGAAAATAATATCAAATTTGTCATTTAATAACTTAAGTGTATTTTTTGAAAAAATATCTTTTTCAATTACTTTTGCTTGATTTTGCTGATTTAGATTATCTATATTTTTTTTTAAAATATTTAATACTTCTGAATAGTTCTCTAAGAAGGTAACATTTTTAGCACCTCTAGATAAACATTCGAGTCCAAATGATCCAACACCTGAAAATAAATCTAGAATGTTAGAATTTTCTAACTCTACACTTAATAATTTGGAATGTTTTAATATATTAAAAATTGATTCTTTTGTTGAATCTTTAAGAGGTCTTGTAAGCTTATCTTTAGGTAGAAGAATTTTTTTGCCTCTAAAGCTTCCTGAAATTATTCTCATTCATCAATCACCTTATAACCAATGTCTTTTCTATAGAAACCACCTTTCCAATTAAGGTTTTTAATTAAACTTATAGCTTTATCCCTACTATTTTTGAAATTTGATGAAAGGCTAACAAAGTTAATTACTCTTCCACCATTTGAATAAATCTTATTGTTTATTTTTTTTGTACCAGCGTGGAAAAAATAATCATCTTCACCTAACTCTAGACTTTCAGTATTTGCTATTAAAATTTCATTATTATATTTTTCAGGATAGCCTTTTGAGCATAAAACAATACATAAACTTTTTTTATCATGCCACTCTATATTTATGTTTTTTAGGTTTTCATTACAGCATGCATTTATAATTTCAAATAAATCTGTTTTTAATTTAGGTAAGATAGTTTGACATTCTGGGTCTCCCATTCTTACATTGTATTCAATTAAATAAGGTTCATCTTTAACTATCATTAATCCAGCGTATAAAAATCCTTTATAGTTAGATCCCATTTCTTCCAGTGCTTTAATGGTAGGTTTGATTATTTTATTTAATATTTTTTCCTCTAAGGATTGGTTGAGTAGTCTTGATGGTGAATACGCACCCATCCCACCTGTATTCGCTCCTTTATCGCCCTCTAAAACTCTTTTATGATCTTGTGCGGTTTCAAAGCTTTTGATTTCTTTACCATCACTTATAATAAAATAACTCATTTCCTCACCAACAAGAAATTCTTCAATTAAAATATTTTTTGCTAAACCAAACTTTCCATCAAAAACCTGATTTATTGCTAAATTTGCTTCATTCTTATTTTCACAAATATAAACACCTTTCCCAGACGCAAGGCCATCAGCTTTGACAACAAGTGGGAACTGAGTTTTATCCAGGAATAATATTGCATCATTAGCGTTTTCAAAAATACCAAACTTAGCTGTTGGTATATTGTATTTTTCGCATATGTTTTTAGTAAATATCTTTGAACCTTCTAACTGAGAAGAAATTTTATCAGGGCCAAAAATATTTATTTTTGTATCATTAAAGAAATCTACTATTCCATCAACTAAGGGCTTTTCCGGTCCAACAACTAATAAATCAATTTCATTCTTGATAGAAAATTCTTTGATTTTATTAAAGTCTGAAAAATTAATTTCAATATTTTCTGCTATAGCTGCGGTTCCTGCATTACCAGGAAAACAGTATATCTTATCAACTCTGTGTGATTTTTTGATTGATAAACATAGAGCATGTTCTCTTCCACCACTTCCAATTATCCCAACATTCATATAGATGTATATAAACTAAAAATGAATAAAAAATTAGCAAAATTAAAATATTTACCAAATAACTTTGAAATTATTGAAAATGGTGATCATGTTGTTTGTGCTGTATCAGGAAAATTAATTAGTTTAGAAAATCTTAATTATTGGAATGTCGAACTTCAAGAGCCATATTTTTCATATGTAGAAGCTCATAAAAAAAAAGAGACTAACTAAATTCTTACTTCCATCTATCATGAGACCATATCCATTCGCCTGGATTTTTTAGAATCACTTTTTCTAACCAAATATTAAGATCTCTAGTAATTTTTTCAGCTGAGGAGTTCTGTGAAAATTCCATAGGTTTTTCAATTTTAATATTAAAGTTTACACCATTATTCCTCTCAATAGAAATTGGTACCACTTTACAATTAAATTTTTTTGTAAATTGCGCTGGGATAGTTGTGGTGAATGCTTCCTCATCAAAGAATTTAGATTTTATCCCTTGAGAGACTCTCTGATCTATCATTAGGGCTATAGAGTAACCTTTTTTATATAATCTTAATAATTCTCTAACCCCACTAGTTCCTTTTTTAATTTGATATTTGCAAATATATTTTTTTCTAATTCTTTCCATTAATACGTTTAAGAAAATATTATTTAATGGGCGATATATAGCTGATAGATTTACACCAGATTTTTCAATTTCCATGGCCATTAATTCAAAATTACTAAAATGACCAGAAACAAAAATAACTGGAGTCTTCTCAAGTTTTATTTTTTCAAGAATTTCTTTACCTGCTATATTAATATTTGATTTAAATTGATTGTTTCTAAAACCTTTGAGAAACATATATTCAGACAATGTTCTTCCATAATTATTCCACATATCTGTTGTAATGATTTTAACTTTCGATAGGTCAATTTTTGGAATAGCTCTTTGAATATTTAATTTAATTAAATTATTTGATCTAAAAAGTGGACCAAAAGTTTCAAATAATTTTCCACCAATATAGGATGAAACTCTCAATCCTAAAAATTTAAAAATAATAAAAAGAGATGATATAATTAAGAACTCAAAAAAATATTTAATTTTTTTCATTTAGCTTAAGTAGTTTATTTGTGAGACTTTTTTCATCTGATATATTAAGACTTGATTTGATATAAAGAATTTCATTTCTGCTAAAGTTTTCTAGCCTTAAATAATCCTTTTCTGTAGTTATAATACGTGCATTGTATTTTTTTGCATTAATTATTATTTCATCAAAATCTTTTTTTGAATATTGGTAATGATCTGGATATTCTAAATCACTTACAATCTTTAAATTATTATTTTTCAACATCTCTACAAAAGTTTTGTGATTACCAATACCAGAAAAAACCATGTAACTTTTATTTTTATCAAATTCATTTATGTTTAATGGTGTATATTTTCCAGAATTAATATTCATATTTGGGTTAATTTTTTTGATTTGATCTTTAATGGCAAATAAACTTTCTTCATTTCCATTTAAAAAAACGTTTTCATAAAATTTTAGGTTATTAATACTTTCTCTTAAGGGTCCCGATGGTAATGTTAGGCCATTTCCAATCCAATTTATATTGTTAAAGCAAACAATTTCCATATCATACTTGATAGATTTGTCTTGAAGTCCATCATCAAAAATAGCAACTTCAAAATGTTTTGAAATTGCCTTATCAAGTGCAGTAATTCTTTTTAAGTCACTAAATAAGGTTCCACTTTTACTAAGTAGTTTTTGCTCATCAGTTTGATTAGGGTAAAATTTTTTAATAAAACACGCTTTAACATCATTTTTATCTAAAATTTCTTTTATTTTGATGGCAAGGGATGTTTTTCCAGTTCCTCCAATATAGATATTACCAACACAGATTGTTTTGATTTTTGAATTAGAAAATTTAGGTTTTGACTTTATTTTAGTGATTAAACCTATGATGATTGAAAAGGGTAATAATAAATAGGAAAAAAAAGATGGCTTTTTATAATCCCAAAATTTAGGTTTTTTTAATTTCATTATTAAATAAACTGTTTATCTCATCTTTAGTTTTATGGAGGATTTTTTTTCCTATTTTTACAATTTCTAAATACTTTTTTTTGTTATTGGGCTTAGTAATTAATTTGTCTATTGAACGAGTTAAACTTTTTACCCCATAAACCTTATAAGCAACCTTTAGTTTATTGAGTAATTTATAGGTGTCTTTAAAATTATCTATGTTTGGTCCATACAAAACAGTAGAACCTAAGTTGGTAGGTTCAAGAGGGTTTTGACCACCTTTTCCTGATATTGATTTACCCATAAAAACTATATCAGAAGATTGATAAAATTTTTTTGTCTCACCATATGTGTCCACTAAGTAGATATCTGTATTATTTAATTTTTTTGGTCTTGAGCTGTGCAAAACTATATTTAAATTTAAATTTTTAAATTCATCAACTATTTTACTAACGCGATGAATATGTCTTGGTATTATTATTGTTAATAAATTTTTATATTTTTTCTTTAGGCTTAAATGAACATTTGCACAAATGATCTCTTCACCTGGGTGTGTGCTTGAAGCACACCAAGTTTTTTTAAGATTTATGTTTTTTAAAAAAGTTTTGTCTAGTCTAGTAAATTTAGATTTGTGATTACTAAAAAACTTAAGGTTTCCAATTTTTTTAATTTTTGAGACATTTAATTTTTTAAGGTAATTAAATGTTTCTTCATTTTGAGGATAAGCAATTGAAATATTTTTAAAAACAGAGTTTGAAAATTTTTTTACACTTTTCCACTTTTTAAAGGTTTTCTTTGTAATTCTTGCATTAAGAAGTTTTAATGGAATATTTTTTTTACTAAGAGTCCTGAAGATGCTGGGCCAAATCTCAGACTCAACAAATATTGCAATAGTTGGCTTCCAGTAATTTAAAAACTTATAAGAAAAAAATATAGAATCTATTGGGAAAAATTGATGAATAGTTTTTTTAAAATTAAATTTTTTAAATATTTGAGCAGAACTTAAAGTTGAAGTGGTTATTAAAATTTGATTTATAGATTTGTTTTTCTCAAGCTCTTGAATTAGGGGCAAAACACTTAAAAGTTCACCTACACTTGACCCATGAAACCAAATTAAATTACCATTAATACGTCTTTTTGATGGAAAGCAAAATTTTTCTTTATATCTTTTTTTATCTTCTTTTTTTTTTAAAATTCTAAAAAATATAATTAGTGGAGAGAATATTAAAAATATAGTTATTATTATTTGATATAAAAAAAACATTATTCTTTACGAATTTGTTTCTCGTAGAAATTTTTGTAAAGTTCTGAATTATTTAATAATTCATCATGTTTACCATTTGCTACAACATTTCCAGAATCGATAATGTAAATTTGGTCAGAGTTTAGAATTGTTGATAGTCTATGAGCTATTACAATGGTAGTTCTATCTTTAGTTAATATTTTTAAAGCATCTTGAATTTTACTTTCTGTTTCGGCATCTAGTGAAGAGGTCGCTTCATCTAAAAGAATTATTGGACTTTTTTTAATCATAGCCCTTGCTATTGAGAGTCTTTGCTTCTCACCACCAGATAACCTGATACCATTTTCACCTATTACAGTTTCATATTTATTGGGTAATTTTTCTATAAACTCATGAGAATAAGAGAATTTTGCTGCTGCAACTATTTCTTTATCTGAGACATTATTTTTGGCATATTTAATATTATTTTTTATTGTATCGTCGAATAAGGTCGTATCTTGACTTACAAGTGAAATTTGATCTCGTAAGGATTTTATTTTTACTTTATAAATTGACTGATTATCAATTAATATATCACCTGACTGTGCATCATAAAATCTAGGTATTAAATTTAGAATTGTTGATTTTCCAGATCCACTATGCCCAACTAGTGATGTCATTTTACCACCTGCTATATCTAGATTTACTTTTTTTAACACATCTTTTTCTATAGAATTATATCTAAAATTTAAGTTTTGAAATTTAATTTCTCCATTAACAATATTCATATCTTTTGATCCTTCGTGATCTGTAATCTTATTTTTATTATCAATGATAGGCAGAATTCTATTGGCAGCTGATAGTCCTTGGTTGAAAGTTATGTTTATTGTTGAGAGAGCTCTGACTGGTTGATAAGCTAGCATCATTGCAGCAAGAAAAGAAAAAAAATTACCGATTTCAATATCACCTACAAGTGCTAATTTTCCTGAATAAAATATTAAAATTGCAATCATCACACCAGTAATAGTTTCCATGATTGGAGACATTCTAACATACACTGTATTAATTTTAATATTTTTATCTTTTAGTCGATTCAAGTGATTGTCTGTTCTTTCGCTTTCATAGTCTTCCCTTTGAAATATTTTGATGAGTTTGTGATTTTTAAATAACTCAATCAAGTGTGTATTTAGAAAGCCCGATTTCTCTTGCGCTTCAGTTACAACTTTTCCCATTCTTTTACCGAGGGTTTTTGATGCAATGCCTGCAATAGGTATCATTATTATAGCAATCAATGATAATTTCCAATTTTGGTAAAACATTACAAATAACAATCCAAATAAAGTTAAGCTATCTTTAAATAAATTGAGAACTGCTGTACTAAGCATGTTTGTAATATGACTTACATCATATGTAAGATTAGAAATGAATTTTCCAGAATGTTTTTGATCAATTAGCTGAGTATCTGCGTTAATTAAAGATTTTGCCATTTGTGATTGTAGAATTTTTTTAACTTCTTCAGCAACTTTAATCATAATTGCTTTTGCAAAATAAAGAGCAAATCCCTTAACTGTAAAAGCTACTACTATTGATAAAGGAATTATAATCATTAATGATTGATCTTTTTCAACAAAAATTTTTTTTATAGCAGGATCTAAAAGCCAAGCTATTGAAGAAGTACTTGCAGCAACAAGAACTCCAAAAAAAACTGATAATAATATTTTATTAATAAACTTCTTTGAATAATCTTTATAAAGTCTTTTATAAATTTTTGAATTATTCATTAAAACTTTCCAATTAAAATATTAAAATAAATAAGAAGACCAGTTAAATTATTACTTTTAAAAACCCTCAAACATATTAATGGATTTTTTGAGTTAAAAGATTTTAGCTGATAAAAAAATAAGTGAGCGATCGTTATTAGTAAGCTTGTATAAAAAAAATAATTATAATTCATTATATATCCAACAATTAAAATAGAGAAAATTAAAAAAGCATAACACAATGATATAAATTTTTTTGCTTTATTTTTGAATTTTATTGAAGTTGATTTTACGCCTATAATTTCGTCATCTTTAATATCCTGAAACCCATATATTGTGTCGTATCCTAGTGTCCAAAATATGGCTCCAAGATAAAAGATAATAGCAATTACATTTATTTCACCTTGTATTGCTGTCCAACCTAAAACTAAACCATAATTAAATGTTATCCCTAAAAATAATTGAGGCCAATAAGTAAATCTTTTCATTAAAGGATATGTGAATGCTAGTGGCATAGATCCTAGGGCAAGTAAGATTGTTAAGTTGTTAAAGTTAATTAAAACCAAAAATGCAAGTAGACATAAAATTAAAGTATAAAATATTCCTAATTTTATTGAAACCTGATTGGATGCAATAGGTCTATTTTTGGTTCTTGAAACTTTTTTATCAAATTCTTTGTCAGAAATATCATTTACAATGCATCCTGCAGAGCGCATTAGAACCGATCCTAAAAAAAACAATGATAAATAAAAAAAATAATCATTTAAGTTTTTTGAAAAATCATAAGCAAGAGTTAGTCCCCATGCGCAAGGCCAAAATAACAGCATATAGCCAATAGGCCTTTTCAATCTTGTTAGTTCAATAAAGAGATTTAATTGTTTCATAATAATTTACTTGTAAATAACAAAGGCTAGTTTCATAATCAAATTGATTCGTATGAATATAGATTACACAGTTACAGCATTGATGTTTCCAGCTATTCCTTTGTTGATGAGCGTATATAGCAACAGATTTCACTCATTAAGTAAACTTATTAGGCAACTTCATGATGAACACGTATATGAAAGTCACATTCCACCAGAGTGGAAAAAACAGTTTATAAATTTAAGTGGAAGAATTGTTCTTTTAAAGTGGACTATCATGTTTGCTGCATTTGGCTTTTTATTTAACATGTTAACTGTTTTTGCTCTTTACCTAAATGAGATTTTTGCAGCTAGAATAATTTTTGGATCTTGCTGTTTATCGATGATGATTTCAATTATTATTTTTATGAGGGAAATTCAAGTATCAACAAATGCATTAAAACTACATATGTCTGATATGGATGTTAATTTAGATTAGTTAGGAATAATAACTGCAGGACCCGTTAATAGTCTTGCTTCTAATTCTTCATGAGCTTTTTTAGCATCATCAAGTGAATATTTTTTTGAAATTTCAACTTTAAATTTCCCAGATAAAATTGCATCAAAAACTTTTTTAGCTGATTCAACTAACTCTTCTCTTGTCATAGTGTAATGTGCAATTGAAGGACGAGTAAAAAATAATCCTTTTGCATTAATATGTTTTTTAACATCTATAGTATCAACGTAACCTGATGCGTTACCAAAAGCGACCATCATGCCTCTAACTTTTAAGGTTTCAATCGATCCATCAAATGTTTTAATACCAACACCATCATAGACAACATCAACTTCATTTTTACCTACAATTTTTTCTACCTCTTCAACAAAGTTTGTATCTGTATAATTTATTACATGATGACAGCCATTTTTTTTAGCAATAGCCTCTTTTTCTTTAGAGCCAACAGTTCCAATAACCTCTGCTCCTAATGCATTAGCCCACTGACATAAAATTTGACCAACACCACCAGCAGCTGCGTGGTATAAAACTTTATCACCTTTTTTAATTGGATAAGCTCTGTGTAATAAATATTCAGCAGTTATTCCTTTAAGCATAATACAAGACGCAATTTCGTCTGAGATACCTTCTGGAACTAAAACTAATTTTTCTTGAGGAAATAATTGTTTTTCTGAATAACTTCCAATCGGCATTGAAGAGTGAGCAACTCTATCTCCAACTTTAAATAGATCAACTTCAGAACCAACTTCTTCAATTATCCCACATGCTTCTAGGCCAATTCCACTTGGTAGAGGAATAGGGTACAAACCTGTTCGGTGATAAACATCAATATAGTTAAGACCAATTGATAGATTTTTTATAAGAACTTCTTTTGGGCCTGGTTTGCCGATTTCAATATCTTTAACTTCTAAAGTTTCAGGGCCACCAAATTTTTCTATTTTAATAGTTTTCATTATTTTACAAATGTATCATTATGATAATCTTGAACGGCTTGCAAGATTTCTGCTTTAGTATTCATTACAAATGGACCTCCTCTAGCAATAGGCTCACCAATAGGCTTTCCAGATATCAATAAAAACTTAGCTTTAGTTGAGCTAGAAATTTTTAATTTTTCACCTCTAGT
Organism: Candidatus Pelagibacter sp. Uisw_106; assembly: GCF_047724975.1. Lineage (GTDB taxonomy): Bacteria > Pseudomonadota > Alphaproteobacteria > Pelagibacterales > Pelagibacteraceae > Pelagibacter. The sequence continues at coordinate 1,078,974 of NZ_CP159819.1, read as the reverse complement.
CAGGATAATTAAAGTAGAATCTTTAACAGCATCATGATCTTGATCACCAACTTTAATTTCACCTTCAATTAAGTAAATTAATGAATTATGAGTTGAGGGAAGATCAAAATTAAATTCTTTTCCCTTTTCAAGCTCTACATCAAAATAAACGGGCTCAACATTGTGACCTTTAACGGGTCCTTCTGCATTCTCAAATTTTCCTGCAATCACTTTAACAGTTTTGTCATCATCTTTATGAGTGCTCATTTTATCTGCATCAATATAAATATATTCAGGTTTGGTCATTTTCAATTTAGCAGGCATGTTTACCCATAATTGAAATCCATGAAGCTTACCCTCTTTCATTGCAGGCATTTCTGAATGAATGATGCCACTCCCAGTTTTCATCCACTGAACATCTCCAGCAGTCATTATTCCTTCGCCACCTGTACTGTCTTTATGTTCAAAATCACCAGCAAGCATATATGTTACTGTTTCAATTCCTCTGTGAGGATGAGGAGGGAAGCCTCCAATATAGTCATCTTTATTTTCAGAACCAAATTCATCCAACATTAAAAAAGGATCGTGGTAATCAATAAGGTGAGTGCCAATGCTTCTTTTTAATTTAACACCAGCACCATCTGATGCTGCAACCGGTTCTATTATTTTTTCTACTTCGATTTGGCTCATATTTATGTTCGATTACCTTTAATTAAAAAATAAATTCCACCAATTAAAAGAAATATCTGTTCACTGGTAAATAGTTTTGTTGTGAAGAACCAGTCTTTGTGAGCAAAGATCAGTATAGTTATCATTAAGATAGTTATGTTTAGTCCCGATAGTCTTGTGAGTATATTTCCAAAAGGATTTTTAATAAAACCACTTATTATTAATACCAATCCAGTCAACAACTCAGATATAGCAACAGTCGATGCTAACATAGGTGACAGACCAAAATAATCAATTAATCCTTGAGGAGGTAAGGGAAATTTACCTAAGCCATGAATTATAAAAGCTATCCCTATTCCAAATCTAAAAAATAAAGAGGCTAATCCATCTATATTTGAAAAAAAATTATTAACTTTATTATTTAAATTTTGCATCTTATCCTTTATTTTTTATTATGTGATCCATCACAAAATGGTTGATTGTCAGTTTGTTTACAAGCACAAAAAAACATTTTTTTAGTTTCTTCAGCCTTGTATGCCAGAGGTGTAAAATCTGTACCTTTATGTGATCCATCACAAAAAGGCTGCTTTGCACTTTTTCCACAAGAGCACCAGTAGTAAGATTTATCTTTCTCTACATCTACTGCGATTGGTCCGTTACCTGCGTTTTGTCCTTTAATCATTTTTACCCTTTCAATTTAATTGACTTGTTCATAGAGCTTTGTTACTAGTAACGCAATAACGCAAAATAATCATACTAGTATACAAAAACATACCATGAAAAACTTAATAGATTGTCCAGCTGAAAGAGCCGTTTACTTTCTTGGAGGTAAATGGAAAATTAGAATTTTGTTTAGTTTGTTATACAACAAAAAAATTAGATTTGGTGAACTTAAAAAAGGATTAAAAACCATTACACAACAAATGTTATCCAAGCAGCTAAAGGAATTAGAAGGAGATGGAATAATTAATAGAAAAGTAATTCGAATAATGCCCCCAAAAGTTGAGTATTCACTTACTGAATTTGGCCTTTCGGTTATGCCTATCTTAAGATCTTTTTCAGAGTGGAATAAAAGAAATACTCGAACTATTTCAGTAAAACTAAATAAGAATTTTGAAGAAAATAGAATTAGATAGTCTTAAAAATACAGTAAAAATTTATGTATCCTTTAGCTTTAAAGTATGATTAAAATTAAGTAGCGCTGATTTAAGTTAAATTGCAGAGCGCTTTACAAATTCCTGCTAAAGCGACGTTTCAACCACCGCTTTAGTCGGTGGTTTTTTTTTGAAATTTTTCAAATCTAAACCGGGTATTTGAACCATATTGTGCACCCAGCATTTGCTAAAGCACTAAAAAGGAGAAAAGAGATTGTTTAAATTTACAACCCTCTTGTTTAACGTTTTTCAGTTTCTTTTCTCCAATAATTTGGAGAAAAAAAATGACAAAAAATAAATTAACAGAAAGATTAGATCAAGGTCCGGTAATTTGTGCTGAAGGTTTTTTATTTGAAATTGAAAGACGTGGGTACATGGCATCAGGAGAATTTGTGCCAATGGTGTCTTTAGACCATCCGGAAGTTCTTGAAAATTTACATAGAGAATTTCAACATGCTGGATCAGATATTGTTGAAGCTTTCACTTATAATGGTCACAGAGAAAAAATGCGTATTATTGGAAAGGAAGAACTTCTTGAACCTTTAAACCGTTCAGCTTTAAAGATTGCCAAAAAAATTGCATTAGATACACCCAAAGGATCTCAACCAAACTTAATGGCAGGAAATATTTCTAACTCAAATATTTGGAAAGAAAATGACAAACAAGCCCAAAAGGTAGTTGAGGGCATGTTTTCTGAAATGATTGGTTGGGCAGTAGATGAAGGTGCCGATATGTTGATTGGTGAAACTTTTTATTATGCTGAAGAGGCCTTCAAAGCACTTGAGGTAATGAAGAAAGCTAATCTTCCAACAGTATTAACAATTTCGCCAATGGGTGAGAATAAAATGAGAGATGGAAAGTCTGTAGTTGATACATGTAAAGAGTTGGAGCAAAGAGGAGCTGACGTTGTTGGGTTAAATTGTTTTAGAGGACCTGCAACAATGTTGCCATTTTTAAAAGAAATTAGAAAAGCAGTCAAATGTCATGTTGGTGCTTTACCAATTCCCTATAGAACAAATGAGAAATTTCCAACTTTTTTTAATTTACCTGATAGAGATGATTGTGGTTGTCCCTCTCCTCACGGAAGAACATTTCCTACAGCTCTAGATCCACATTTTTGTAATAGATATGAAATAGGTCAATTTGCAAAATGGGCAAATATTTTAGGTATACATTACCTTGGTGTTTGTTGTGGTGCTAACCCAATGTTAATAAGAGAAGTTGCAGAGTCTGTTGGGTTAAAAGTGCCTGCAAGTAAATACAGAGAGAACATGGAAAATCATTTTATGTATGGAAAAAATAAAAGAATTCCAAAACATATGACGGATTATGGAGATAAGGCTTAACTTTAATTAGAGTTTATATTAGGTAACAGATCTTTTAAGTTTTTGATTTCTTGCTTTGGTTTGTAATCAAGGTTATCAAAAATATTATTATTTCTGTTTACCCAAATAGAACTGTAACCATAATTTCCACCACCAGAAACATCCCAAGTATTAGCACTTAAAAATGCAACTTCTTCTTTTTGTATTTTATATTTTTTAATTGGCAGATCGTAGACTTTTGAATCTGGTTTATAAATTCCAACTTCTTCAATTGAAAAAATATCATCAAATATATTATCTAGATTATTACTCTTCACCAATTCATTAAGAAGAGAAGGTGTACCATTTGAAAGGATACCTAATTTATAGTTTTTTTCTTTAAGTTTTTTTAAAACTTCTGGCACTTCTTTAAAAGGTGAAAGAACTTTATAAAGATTTAATAATTCATTTTTCATTGAAATATCAATTTCAAATGCCTTCATTGATTTATCTAAACTATCTTCAGTTACCTGCCAAAAGTCTTTATGTCTATTCATTAGACTTCTAAGCCAAGTGTATTCTAATTGAGTAGTTCGCCAGTAATTAGCAAAGCCTTCCCATTTATCACCAATTTTATCTTTGCATTTTTCTGCAGCAGAATTGACATCAAATAAAGTGCCATATGCATCAAAAATTATTGCTTTAATATTTTTCATAAATTAACTTAACATTAATGAGTAATATTAGATTATTTTTTAAAGAAAGTTTATCACTTAATTTAACTGCAAAACTTGATAAATCACAATCTCACTATGTAAATAAAGTGATGAGAGTTAAAGTTGATGAAGTCTTCTCTTTATTTAATAGCAGTGGAGAATGGGAAGCAAAAATTTTAAATATTTCAAAAAGTATAGTTGAATTTAATATTACAAAACAATTAAGACAAAAAGAAAATGTAAAAGAATTGTGGTTAGCTTTTTCACCTATTAAATCAAACTACTTTAATTTTATGATTCAAAAAGCAACAGAGCTCGGTGTTACAAAATTTTTACCAATAATATTTGACAGAACAATTGTAAGAAAAATTAACAAAGAAAGATTAGAAAAAGTAATTATAGAAGCTGCCGAACAGTCCAATCGTATTAATGTTCCATCTATTGAAGATCCTCAACCATTAAAAGATTTTTTAAGTAATGAAAAAATGGATTTAATATTTACTGATTTAAATTCTAAAAATAAAAAATTAGATTTAGAAAAGCTAACTAGTAATCCAACTTGTGTTATTATTGGTCCAGAAGGAGATTTTTCAGAGGAAGAAAGAGGGGAGATTCTTACATTTAAGCACGTTCAGCCAATTAAAATAAATGAAAATATATTAAGATCAGAGACTGCAGTAATTTCAGCTCTATCTATTGTTAGTTATTTGATTAATTGATGGTTTTTAAAAGCTAAAGTGTGATTTTGTCGCAAAATCTAAAGTGTAAATTTTATGAAAGCACTTTATATACTGTTGTAAATGAACAAGTTTTTACTTACAATTTTAGCAACTATCTACTCAACAGGTGCATTAGCCGATCAACCTAAAGAATGGCAACTAGGATTTCAAAACCCAGCCTCTGATGGAATGAGAGATATCGTTAGTTTTCATAATAATATTCTACTTCCAATAATTATTGCTATCACTGTCTTTGTTTTATTTCTTATGATCTATACTTGTATAAGATTTAGAGAATCAAAAAATCCAGTTCCATCAAAAACTACTCATAATGTTGCAGTAGAAGTTTTGTGGACATTAATTCCGTGTTTAATTTTAATCGTGATGGCGATCCCATCATTTAAACTTTTATACAAGCAAGATACGATCCCAAAAGTCGATGTAACAATCAAAGCTGTTGGATATCAGTGGTACTGGGGATACGAATATCCCGACGAAAATATTATTTTTGAATCGTACATGATTAAAGAAGATGAGTTAAAAGAAAACCAACCAAGACTACTAACCGTTGATCACGAAGTTGTTGTGCCAGTTAATAAAGTGGTTAAGGTTTTAATTACTGCAAACGATGTCTTACACGCTTGGGCATTACCATCTTTTGGAGTTAAAAGAGATGCGGTTCCAGGAAGAATAAATGAAACTTGGTTTAAAGCTGAAAAAGTAGGAACATATTACGGTCAATGCTCTGAGTTATGTGGAATACAACATGCTTTTATGCCGATCACAGTAAGAGTTGTAACAGACGAAGAATATGCAATATGGCTAGCAGAAGCTAAAATGAAATTTGCAAAAGATCCAATTACAGAAAATGAATATAAAAAACTAGCGAGTAAATAAAAATGTATACACAAACAGCATCACAAGACGATCATCACACACCAACAGGTTGGAAACGTTGGGCTTACTCAACTAACCATAAAGATATTGGTACAATGTATTTAATTTTTGCAATTTTTGCAGGAATTATTGGAACAGCTTTTTCAGTATTAATGAGAATTGAATTAATGCATCCTGGCGATGGAATTTTAGGTGGAAATTATCACTTATATAATGTGTTGGTTACTGGTCATGGATTAATAATGATTTTCTTCATGGTAATGCCTGCAATGATTGGTGGTTTTGGTAATTGGTTTGTACCCATCATGATTGGTGCACCTGATATGGCGTTTCCAAGAATGAATAATATTTCATTTTGGTTATTACCTGCTTCATTTATTTTATTACTACTTTCAATTTTTGTAGATGGCCCTCCAGGTCAACAAGGTGTTGGTGGAGGATGGACTTTATATCCACCTTTATCTTCTAAAGCTGGACAGCCAGGACCTGCAATGGATTTTGCTATTTTAAGTTTGCACTTAGCCGGAGCTTCTTCAATTTTAGGAGCAGTTAACTTTATTACAACAATTTTGAATATGAGAACGCCAGGTATGACTTTGCACAAAATGCCTTTATTTGCTTGGTCTGTTCTAGTTACAGCATTTTTACTGTTATTATCACTACCAGTTTTAGCTGGTGCAATTACAATGCTTTTAACGGATAGAAATTTTGGAACAGCATTTTTTGATGCTCAAACAGGTGGAGATCCTGTTTTGTACCAGCATTTATTTTGGTTCTTTGGTCATCCAGAAGTTTATATTTTGATACTTCCTGGCTTTGGAATGATCAGTCATATTGTTTCAACATTTTCTAAAAAACCAGTATTTGGATATTTGGGAATGGCTTACGCAATGGTTTCAATTGGCGTTGTAGGTTTTGTTGTTTGGGCTCACCACATGTATACAGTTGGTTTAAGCACTGATACTAAAGCATATTTTATAGCAGCAACAATGATTATTGCAGTGCCAACGGGTATTAAAATATTTTCATGGATTGCAACAATGTGGGGTGGATCAATTTCATTTAAAACTCCAATGCTGTGGGCATTAGGCTTTATATTTTTATTTACAGTTGGTGGAGTAACAGGCGTTGTGCTTGCAAATGCAGGTGTTGATACTGCAATGCACGATACTTATTATGTAGTCGCTCACTTCCATTATGTATTGTCTTTAGGGGCAGTATTTGCAATCTTTGCAGGATTTTATTATTGGTTTGGTAAAATGTCTGGTTATGAATATTCTGAAACCTTAGGAAAAATACATTTTTGGTTAACATTTATTGGAGTTAACCTGGTATTTTTCCCTCAACATTTTTTAGGTTTAGCAGGAATGCCAAGAAGATATGCTGATTACCCAGATGCATTTGCTGGATGGAATTACGTTTCATCAGTTGGCTCATACATAGCAGTTGGTGGTTTATTGGTATTTTTTGTTAACTTAATTTATTCTTTTTCTAAGAAAAAAGCTGCAGCTCAAAACCCTTGGGGTGAAGGTGCCACAACTTTAGAATGGACCATACCATCACCACCAAATTTCCATACCTTTGATGAGTTGCCGAAGTTTGTAGACGATCAAGATACTGAAAAATCTAATACTCATTAAATTTTAAGAAAATTATTTTTAACAAATAAGACATTATTATGCTGATACTTGACAAAAAAACTAAAAAAAAAAACATCTTTACTGCGTTTGGAATAATAGCCTTCATGATATTCCTATTTTTTTTTACTCTTTATAATGTGGGAGTTTTTGACAGACAATTATGATCCAAAAAAAAACGCTTACTCCTATAATTTTAGCTGGAATCTTTTTTATCATGCTTGGCCTTTCATTTGCTGCAGTACCTTTATATGACATATTCTGTAGAGCGACTGGGTTCGGTGGAACTACGCAAATATCAAAAGAGGCACCAGATATAGTTTTAGATCAAAAAGTAAGTGTTCGCTTTGATACAAATGTAAACAAATTACCCTGGAATTTTAAAGTAAAAAAAAATGTTATGGATGTGAACATAGGTCAAGTGAATCGAATCGAATTTCAAGTAGAGAATTATGGCGATGAAACAACTTATGGTGTGGCTGCTTTTAATGTATCTCCCTCATCTTTTGGTAAATATTATAGTAAATTAGGCTGTTTTTGCTTTGAAAAGCAAGAGCTGAAAGCAGGAGAAAAAGCAACATATATAATGACTTTTTATTTAGATCCAGAAATGGTAAACGACCCAAACACTAAAAATATTAAAGATGTAACTATGTCCTATACTTTCTTTTCATCAGATTATTATAACCAATCAAAATTATAAAAATGTCAGCAGAAAAAAAACATGATTATCACTTAGTAGACCCAAGTCCTTGGCCTATTTATGTATCATTTTCTAGCTTATTTTTAGCAATAGGGACTGTCTATTATTTGCATAGTGAAGTTTCCTGGGGAATGTATTTAGGTTTTGCTCTTTTATTTTATGGAGTATACATGTGGTTTAGAGATGTAATCATAGAGTCGGTTGATCACAATCATCATACACCTGTTGTTAAAATTCACCTTAGATATGGAATGACTCTTTTTATCGCCTCCGAAGTAATGTTTTTTGTTGCGTGGTTTTGGGCTTATTTTAATGCAAGTTTATTTCCCACAGAACTCATGGGCAATGTTTGGCCTCCAGTAGATATTATAACATTTGACCCTTGGGATATCCCATTGATAAATACATTAATTCTACTATTATCAGGAACTACAGTTACCTGGGCGCATCATGCCTTAGAAGAAGGTGATAGAGAAAGTTTTGTGCAAGGTTTAGCAATGACAGTTGTTTTAGGTTTTAGTTTTTCATTATTGCAGATTTATGAATACTACCATGCAAGTTTTGATTTTTCAGGAAATATATATGGTGCTGTGTTTTATATGGCAACAGGTTTTCATGGGTTTCACGTTGTTGTAGGAACTATATTTTTAGCTGTATGTTGGTGGAGAGGCAAGACTGGTCATTATAAAAAAGATGAGTTTTTTGGCTTTGAGGCTGCTGCGTGGTACTGGCATTTTGTTGATGTAGTATGGCTATTCCTATTTGCTTCAATCTATGTTTGGGGAAGTTAATAGTTTACCTTGAGAAATAAACTTTTATTTTCAATTTTTGTATTCTTTTTTATATCTATATTTATAGCATTAGGTAGCTGGCAACTAGTAAGATTAGATTGGAAAAATGAATTATTAAATAAAATTGATGTTTCTTTGAAGAAAGAACCTGTTGATTTAATGACCAATGTTCCTGAGGACTATCTAAAAATCAAAACTTCGGGGGTTATAGATTTTGATAAACAAATTTATTTGTATAGTTTAAACGAAAAAGGTGCACCGGGATTTAATGTTGTTAATCCAATTATAATTAATAATAAAAACTTTTTATTAAATAGAGGATGGATACCTTTTGATAAAAAAAATACTAAAGAAATTGATATTTTTGATCATAAAACTATTTTAGGAACATTAAGAAAACAATCTAAGGCTAACAGGTTTAAGCCTGTTAATGATATTAACGATAATTACTGGTTTACTTTAGATAGGGATGATATTTTTCAATATACAAATAAAAAATTTTCACCATTTGTAATTTATTTAAATAATAATTTAGAATTACCAAAACCAAAAATTATTACTGTAAATATTTCAAATAGCCACAAAAAGTATGCTATTACTTGGTTTTCTTTAGCACTGTCAATTTTTTTATTTTATTTATATGTGAGAAAAAATACATATTAATTTTTACAAGCTTACAAATAACTCTTAATTATTTTAAAAATATTGTCCAAATTTTCATGATGACTAATTCGATCAATATACTTTCCTTTATCTAATAAAAGTATTGAAGAACTATGATTGATTAAATAACCACCGTCTTCATTAAAGATTTTTTCACTTAAAACACCCCATGATTTTGAAAGCAAAAATACTTTTTGTGGATCTCCAGTTATTCCATAGATCTTACTTTTAAATGAATTCAAGTAATCCTTAATTATTTGAGGATTGTCTCTTTCAGGATCAATACTTACAAAAAAAACTTTCAAATTTTTTTTCTCACTATCATCTAATTTTTCGATAACCTGATCTAGATTAGATAGTGTCATTGGACATATGTCGGGACAATTTGTAAAACCAAAAAAAATTGCAGTTAATGGTCCTTGAAAAGATTTTTCTGTTATGGGCTCATTATTTACATCTGTTAAAGTAAATGCAGATCCAGTATATGAGGCTACAATATCTCCTTTCTTTTCTTGTATCGATAATACAATAGGCAACATAATAAATAAAAAAATTAACAAACAGCCACCCAGTATAGTTATTGAGGTCTTTAATTTCATATTTTATGAATTAATATATTATATATTATAATTATGTCTAAATTTATTAAAAAACTTTTTGGAACATTGTCTGATAAGCCCTGGGAAAAAGAACAGATGGAAAGTGATAACCATCATCAAGGTAAAACTTTTGATATATCGTTGCAGACATCAGCCGTTATTGTTATCTTTGGTGTGAGCACCGTATTATTTACTTTAGTTGTTACAGGATACCTTTATAGCATTCCAGTGACTCAAGATACAGAGTATCTATTGAAACCTAATTTATTATGGTTAAATACTTTAGTTTTATTATATGTTGCTTATTTTTTTAATAAAATCACAAATGATTTAAAAAAAAATAATTTTGAAAAAATTAAAAAGAATTTGCTTATAGTTGGCTTTTTAAGCTACGCTTTTTTATTTGGGCAGATCCTTTTTTGGTTTCAATTAATGAAAAATGGAAACTATGTTTCTACAAATAATTATTTTTCATCGTTTTATATTTTTACTGCACTTCATGGTTTACATCTTTTAGGAGGATTATTTTTTTGGGGGAAAGTTTTTTCCAAAGTTAATAAACTTAAAAAAGAAGAAATTATAAAAGAACAAAAAAGTATAGATGCACTATCTCTTTATTGGGCTTTTTTATTAATTGTTTGGTGTGTATTTTTTTTAATTATGTATGTTTTTAATGATACAGTTATTGCTTGGTGTCGAGCACTACTTGCTTAAATGCTTTAAAGAAACAACGTTAAAATAGCCCCAATAACAATTATAAAAATTAATAAAATATTAACAGATTTTAAATATTTTTGTATTTCAGGTTTCCTTTCTTTTTTTGAAAAAACTCCTGCTCCCAGAGAAATTACAAGATAAAAGCAAAAAACTAAAACCAGCACAACTACAAAGAGACTAAATTTATCAAGCATAATTTAATTCAGTATAAAGCCTTATTTACTCACTTATTAATATATTTTTCTATGGATTCGGAAATTTATTTCAATTACTGTTATCTAAGAGAGAGAGACAAATATGCACCCGGGAATTATATTTTTAGGGGTAATTGTTGGTTCGGTTCTGTTCCATATATATACTCCATGGTGGTGGACAGACATAGCTTCAAACTGGGGGGCAATGGATGATACAATTAATTTAACATTTTGGATTGGTGGGGGAGTATTTGTTTTAGTTTGTTTGTTCATGGTTTATTGCGTTCTTAAGTTTTCTTATAAAGAAGGTCGTAAAGTTGAATACAAACCAGAGGATCATAAACTAGAAAAAATATTAACTATTGCAACTACTATAGGAGTGATAGCTCTTTTGGCACCAGGACTTATTGTTTATAATAATTATATTAATACTCCTAAAAATGCATTGCATGTCGAGGTGAATGCGTGGCAATGGGGATGGCAATATAGATTACCTGGTGAAGATGGAATATTAGGCACTGCTCATGTAGCAAAAATTAGTGATGACAATCCTTTTGGAATAAACTTGGATGATCCAAATGGAAAAGATGATATTTTAATTCAAGACGATGTACTTCACCTAAAAACAAATAGGCCGGTAAAAATTTTATTAAGATCACTTGATGTTTTGCATAATTTTTATGTGCCTCAATTTAGAGCAAAGATGGATGCTATTCCTGGAATAATTACTTATTACTGGTTTGAACCAAATAAACTAGGTGAGTATGAGGTTTTATGTGCCGAATACTGTGGAGTAGGTCACTATGCTATGAGAGCAAAAGTTATAGTTCAAAGTGAAGGCAATTATGACAACTGGATTAAAGAACAAGAAACTTTTTCAGATTTAATAGCAAAACAAAATAACGATAAATTAAAATTAACAATAATTGCAAAAAATAAGAATTAAAAATATATGTCAGACGAATATAACCAAAAAAATATACCAATTAAAGCACAGTCTTCAGAAACTACTTCAGGCTCTTCTGGTTCGTCAAAAGATATTGATTATGTAAGACCTGCAGAGCTTCCAGAGCAAGATTTATATCATGGTCATAGCTTTATTACGAAGTGGATTTTTTGTCAGGATGCAAAAGTTATTGGAGTGCAATATTTTCTTACCGCAGTATTTACGGGAATTGTTGGTTTGGTACTTTCATGGCTAATGCGTTTGCAATTAGGTTTTCCAGAATTAGTTCCATTCATTACTGCCGAACACTATTATCAATTTGTAACTATGCATGGAATGATAATGGTGGTTTATTTTTTAACCGCATTATTTTTAGGAGGTTTTGGGAATTATTTAATTCCTTTAATGGTTGGTGCAAGAGATATGGTTTTCCCATATGTAAACATGGTCAGTTTCTGGATGTTCTTTATTGCAGTTTGTGTTCTCATGGCTAGCTTCTTTGTTCCGGGTGGACCAACTGGAGCGGGCTGGACACTTTATCCACCTCAAGCAATTTTACCAGGTACTCCAGGATCAAATATGGGAATTATTTTGATGCTAGTTTCTTTATCTTTATTTGTAATTGGATTTACTATGGGTGGATTAAATTACATAATTACTATTTTACAAGCACGTACTAGAGGTATGACTTTGATGAGGATGCCATTGACTATTTGGGGAATTTTTACAGCAACTGCTTTAGCAATGTTAGCTTTTCCAGCTTTATTGGTTAGCTGCATTATGATGACTTTAGACAAGATGCTTGGAACTAGTTTCTTTATGCCAACAATTCTTCAAGCAGGAGAAGTATTAAGTTATGGCGGTGGAAGTCCAGTTCTTTTCCAGCATTTATTTTGGTTTTTTGGACACCCTGAAGTTTATATCGTAGCTCTTCCTGCTTTTGGAATAGTTTCAGATTTAATATCAGTTCATGCTAGAAAAAATATATTTGGATACCGAATGATGGTTTGGGCTATCGTTGGCATTGGTGCTTTAAGTTTCTTTGTTTGGGCCCACCATATGTATGTTAGTGGAATGAATCCTTGGTTTGGGTTTTTCTTTGCAACAACTACTCTTATCATTGCAGTACCAACTGCATTGAAAGTTTATAACTGGATAATCACACTATTTAGAGCCAACATAAGAATGAATACTGTAATGCTTTTTTGTCTAGGTTTTATTGTGACCTTTGTAAATGGGGGAATTACTGGAATTTTTTTAGGCAACGTTGCTGTAGATATTCCATTATCTGACACATATTTTGTAATAGCCCATTTTCATATGGTGATGGGAATTGCCCCGCTTATGGTAATCATGGGAGCTGTTTATCATTGGTTTCCCTTAGTTACAGGAAGAATGTTAAGTGAAAAATTAGGTAAGTGGCATTTTTGGTTCACTTTTTTAGGGGCTTATTCCATTTATTTCCCTATGCACTATCTGGGTTTTATCGGAGTACCAAGAAGGTATTTTGAAATGTATGATAGTCCTTATGTGACTTCTGCAATAGGAATGAATGAATTTATAACTGTAGCAGCTTTAATTGTTGGTTTCTCACAGCTTATATTTATTTACAATATAGTAGTAAGTTTGAGCATTGGAAAACCAGCTGGAAAAAATCCTTGGAAAGCAAATTCTTTAGAGTGGTTAACTCCAGAAGTGCCACCAGCACATGGTAACTGGGGAGAAAAATTGCCTGTTATTCATAGATGGCCTTATGACTTCAATGTGCCGGGAGCAAAAGAAGATTATATAACTCAAACAACCCCACCAAGTGAAGTTATAAGTGCGGAGGTTGAAAAAACTTAATCAATTTAAATGTCAGATAATTCATTAAATAATTTACCAGGAGGTTTTAAAGGCATGTCTCAGGATATGGGATCAGATCAAACTGCCTTTAAAGGTGTTCAATGGGGTAAAGTTATGATGTGGATTTTTCTACTTAGTGACACTTTTATATTTAGTTGTTTTTTAATTTCATACATGAAGGGAAGAGCTTCTACGGTAGTAGATTGGCCAAATACAAGTGAAGTTTTTTCATTACATGTCAATGGTGTACCTGTTCCATTATTATTAATTGCAATTATGACATTTGTTTTAATCACAAGCAGTGGAACCATGGCACTTGCGGTTAAATATGGATATGAAAAAAATAGAAAAATGTGTGGCTGGCTAATATTAGCTACAGCTATAGGTGGTCTTACTTTTGTTGGTATGCAGGTATTTGAATGGTCTAAGTTAATACATGAAGGTGTTAGACCATGGGAAAATCCATTTGGAGCCAAACAATTCGGGTCTTTCTTTTTTATGATCACTGGTTTTCATGGAACGCATGTATCGATTGGAGTGATATTTTTATTTATTTATGCAAGAAAGGTTTTTAGAGGTGATTTTGATAAAGGCAAAAGAGGGTTTTTTACTTCAATGAAATCAGACTATGTAGCAATAGAAATCTTAGGACTTTATTGGCATTTTGTTGATTTAGTATGGGTATTTATATTTGCCTTCTTTTATTTATGGTAAACTAGATTATGGATGAGATAGAAAACAAAGAAACAGTTGCTTCAACACATAAGATAGGAATCTACTTATGGATTTGGGGATTATTATTTGTACTTAGTTTCTTTTCTTACATGGTTGACTGGTTTGCATTTCAGGGGTTATTAAGGTGGACCTTAATTTTAATATTTATGTTTCTTAAAGCAGGCCTAATAATGGCTTTCTTTATGCATTTATTTTGGGAGCGATATGCCCTAGTTAATGTTCTTTTGTGGCCAATGACAGCAATAGCTTGTTTTATTGGGCTTATGGCGGCAGAAGCAAAATACACTGTTTTTACAAGATTATTATATTTTTTTATAGGAGGGTAATTTATATGACTGGTTTTACTGTACTCGCTGGAGTGATAATATTTTTTTTACTTTTTATTTATGCAACATGGTTTGGTACTCGATTAAAATTAGAGAAGCAAAAAGACAAAGGCCCCGCAATTACAATTAATCCATATGACAATATGTCTCTTACTAGAAGATTTATTGATAAAAAAAATAAAAAAATTGGAATTTTTGATTTAGGAAATCATATTCTTATTATTGGAATGGTATCAATTTTAGTGTTTATTTTATTAAATGTAGAATAGGCACATCATATCTGATAACCGTTTAATCAAAATGATTAGAAAAAAAACTGTCTCACTAGATTTTAATGAATTAATTAAATCTTTATATCTATTGATGAAACCAAGAGTAATGTCTCTTGTTATATTTACATGCGCCGTTGGCCTTTTAACTTCTAATTCAAATATAGGCATTATTGATGCTACAATAGGCATAACTTTAGTTGCTTTAGGTGCGGGAGCGGCTGGATGTCTAAATATGTGGTACGAATCAGATTTAGATGCACTCATGACAAGAACATGCTTAAGACCAATTCCCACTGGTAAAATTAATAGAAACCAAGCACTTACTTTTGGAGTATTGCTGTCAGTTATTTCAGTTGTAGCATTAAATTATTTTTCAAATTTTCTATCAGCATCTTTGTTATTATTTACAATATTTTTTTATCTTTTTGTCTACACAATATGGCTAAAAAGAAAAACACCACAAAACATTGTTATTGGTGGAGCTGCTGGTGCATTACCACCTGTTATCGGGTGGACTATAGCAACTAATACAATTAGTTTAGAGTCATTAGCTTTATTTTTAATAATTTTTATTTGGACGCCTTCGCATTTTTGGGCATTGAGCTTATATAAAGCTGATGATTATAAAAAAGCAAAAATTCCAATGTTACCTTTAACAGATGGTATTGAAAAAACAAAAGTATACATTTTTATTTATTCTTTATTAATGCTACCCATCATCATTTTTCCATATTGGATTAATTTTTCAGGTTTAATCTATTTGATTCCAGCATTTGTTCTTACAATTTATTATAATTTTATTTGCTTTGATTTATATCAATATAAAAAAAATAAATTTGATTTAAAGAAAGCAAAAAAAGTCTTTGGCTACTCAATTTTGTATCTATTCTTAATTTTTGTATTACTTTTAATAGATAGTCTTATTTAAATTTTTCGACTCAAAATGTTGTGGTATAATATTTTTTAACTGATTATATTTGTTAGATCTAAATATTCATATTTCATTAATAAACAAATTATTGTGAAAATAATAGTCGTAATACCAATGGAATAAAAAGTCTTTTTAAGAATTTTAGGATTTTCAGGTGCTCCAACCTCATTTGCTGGGATTAAAAATTTTCTTTTTCGATTAACATCTATTGGTAATATAGAAAAAAATACCACTAACTGAATAATTAGATACATTGTAACTAGTCCAATTGTACTCAATTTACCCCCTATATCTTTACCATTAAAGGGTATATAAATTAATCTAAAGTTAAAAGATAATAAGTCATTAATTTACAATTATATTCTTAACTAGTTTATATTTGTAAGAAGATTTTTATTAGCCAATTTTTCACAATTAATATATTTATATTTTAAAAAAAATTAATTAGATGAAGTATATAAGCACTAGGGATAACTCAAAAGAATATAGCTTTGAGCAAGTATTTATTAAAGGGCTTGCAGATGATGGGGGTTTGTTTATTCCAAAAGAGGTTAAAAAATACAGTGCTGAACAAATAAAGGCATTAAGTAACTTGAGTTATCAGAATTTAGCAAAAGAAATAATATACCCATTTATAGGTGACTTTATGACAGCAAATGAGTTGTCAGATATTGTTGATAAATCATATTCTGTATTTAGAAAAGATAACGTCGTAGATTTAATTAAATTAGGTGATACTAAGGTTTTAGAGCTGTTTCATGGCCCGACACTAGCCTTTAAAGATATAGCAATGCAATTGTTAGGAAACTTCTATGAGCACTATTTAAAAGAAAATAATAAAAATATAAACGTTGTAGTTGCAACATCCGGGGATACAGGTGCTGCTGCAATAGATGCGATTAAGGGAAAAAAGAATATGAATATATTTGTTCTTCACCCTCATGAAAAAGTTTCACTCGTTCAAAGAAAACTAATGTCGACAGTCAAAGAAAAGAATGTCTTTAATATAGCGATTGAAGGTAATTTTGATGATTGTCAAAATTTAGTTAAATCAATGTTTGCAGATAAAGAATTTTCTAACTCAATAAATATGTCTGGAGTAAATTCAATAAATTGGGCAAGAATTATTGCGCAAGCTGTATACTATTTTTATACATACTTTCAAACACAAGACAAAAGGCCTATTAATTTTTCAGTACCAACAGGAAACTTTGGAGATGTATATGCTGGCTATCTATCAAAAAAAATGGGTTTACCAATAAACAAATTTATAGTTGCAACTAATAAAAATGATATTTTGCATAGAGCAATTTCTAATGGAAACTATGAAGCGGAAAGTGCGTCTGAAACCAACTCACCAAGTATGGATATTCAAATAGCTAGTAATTTTGAAAGGCTAATTTATGATTTAAATGATTGTGATGATAATGAAACTAGTACAATCATGCATGGAATTAAAAAAAAAGGTAAATATATTATTTCAAAAGATAAAATGGAAAAAATAAATAAAGATTTCTTATCAGCAAGCATGAGTGAAGAAGAGATTTTAGATACTATTAAAGAAGTTTACATAAAATATAATATTATACTGGATCCTCATAGTGCAATAGGATTTGGATCTTTAAATAAAGTAAATTTAGAAGGTAATAATATTGTTTTAGCAACAGCACACCCATGTAAGTTTCCAGAAGCCATAGATAAATCAATTGGAATCAAACCTGACTTACCTGATGAACTAAAGTATGTTATGGATGAAAAAGAAAATTATGATATTATTTCAAATAATCTAAGTAGAACTCAACAATACATTAAGGAAAAAATATAATGAAATTAAAAGAAAATGAAATAATCCCTAATTCTGAATTTTTTATTATGGAAGATGGAAATCCCATTAAGAAAAATACTTTTGAGTTTTTTAAGGATAAGAAGGTAGTTTTATTTGGTTTACCCGGTGCCTATACATCAGTTTGTTCAGCCAAACATTTACCTGGATATGTTGATAGCCATGATAAATACCAAGCAAAAGGTGTAGATTTAATAGTCTGTATCTCAGTAAATGATCCATTTGTAATGGAAGCTTGGGGCAAAAGCCAAAATGTTGAAGATAAAGTTTTGATGATGGCTGATCCATTTTTGAGTTTTACGAAAGCAATTGGTGCTGATGTTGATAAAAGTGCCCGAGGCTTAGGTGTAAGATCAAATAGATACACAATGTTAATAAACAATCTTAAAGTAATTAAATTACAAGAAGAAGAAGATGCCGGTGCATGTGAAGTTTCGGCTGCTCAAAATTTTTTAAATTTAGTTTAATTCGGCAGCTTGTTTAGCTAATAAATCAACTTCTTCATTTAGAATATTTCCAGCATGAGCCTTAACCCATATCCATTTAATTTCATGAGATTGATTTAATTCATAAAGCTGAGTCCAAAGTTCTTTATTTTTTACTGGTTCCTTTTTAGAAGTTAACCAATTATTTTTAATCCATTTATGCACCCAATCAGTAATACCTAATTTCACGTATTGGGAGTCTGTATAAATTTCAATAGGTTGCTGTTCTTTTATTTCCTGAAGTGCTTTAATTGGAGCCATTAGCTCCATCTTATTATTAGTTGTGTCTTTAACGCTTCCACTAATTTTTTTAATTTCATCATTAATATTGATGATTGCAGCCCAACCACCATTTCCAGGGTTTTTTAAACAAGAACCATCAGTATAAATTTTTATCATTATTTATAATAATCTTTGTAGCTATTCAGATTGTTATGGATAATTAGTTTTTGAAAATATTCGTTAGGTTCTTTGATCTGAATTAGTGCAGTTTTAGGAGTATTAAAATAATCATAAATTCTAGTCAGTAGGTATCTTAAAGCCGCCCCTCTACATAATATATTTAATGAGTCTTTCTCTTTTTTTGAAATAGTTCTTATAGTTTCATATCCATCAATTAAGTATTTAATTTTTTTATTATTCATTACAAAATAATTTCTTTTCTTATCAAAACATAAAGCATTTATACAAATTGCAATCTCATACATCAGAAAATCATTGCTTGAAAAATAAAAATCAATAAATCCAGAAAATTTATTTTTATAAAAGAAGATATTATCTATAAATAAATCTCCATGAATAATTCCACTTGGTAATTTTTTTGGCCATTGATTTTTAATATCCTTTAAGCATACGTTAAGAGTAAGTTTTAGTTTTGGAGCTAATTTATTAGACGTAAATTTTATACTTTTTAATAAGCTACCTAATTTATTAATAGACATAGAGTTCTGCCTATATAGTTTTATTCTAGTTCCAGCCTTGTGGAATTGTGCAATATTTTTTCCAATATCAAAACAATTTTTATAATTAAGATTGGCCTTATCTTTTCCCTTTAAAAAAGTCACAATACTAGCGGGTTTATTTTGAATTTTACTTAAGTGCCTACCATCACTATTCTTTAATGGTTTTGGACAAATAATTTTTTTTTGATTTAGTTTTTCCATTAAGTTCATAAAAAAAGGTAAATCTTTTTTCTGAACTCTTTTTTCAAAAATTGTTAAAATGAATTTTTTTTTATTTGTTTTTAATAAGTAGTTTGTATTTTCTATTCCTTTTTTAATTCCTTCAGATTTGGTTATTTTTCCTAATTTGTAATCTTTACTTAGTGATAGAAGGTCTTTACTATTTATTTTGGTGTATACAGCCATCTAATTTAATTTTGCAGGAACTTTAAAAACAATATTTTCTTTGATAATTTCAACTTCCTCAATTTCTATTTTAAAATTTTCTTTCAATTTATTAATGAAATTTTCAACTAGAACTTCAGGTGCTGATGCACCTGATGAAACACCAATTGTTTTACAATTTTGTATTTTTTCAAAGGGAATTTCACTTTCTGAGTGAATTAATTCAGCATGCTGGCAGCCACTTTGTTCTGCTACTTCAACTAAACGAACTGAATTTGAAGAATTTCTACTTCCTAAGACAAAAAACATATCACATTGTTTGGCAATATTTTTAACAGCTGATTGACGATTAGTAGTTGCATAGCAAATATCCTCTTTAAATGGCTCTTTAATCTTTGGAAATTTTTTTTTAAGAGCTTTTATTATATTTTTAGTGTCATCAACAGACAGAGTTGTTTGAGTAACATATGCAATTTTTTTATTATTATCTAATTCATATAATTCAACATCATGCTCATCTTGAATTAAGTCAATTGTATCTTCTGGTAATTGCCCCATAGTACCAATAACTTCTGGATGATTGTTATGTCCTATAAGAATAATATGGTAACCAGCTTTATGAAGGTTTTCTGCCTCTCTATGAACTTTTGAGACAAGAGGACAAGTAGCATCTATATATTCCATTTTATAGCTATCAGCCTGTATGGGTATCGCTTTCGGTACACCATGTGCAGAAAAAATTACCGGTCTAGTTTTATCTTTAATCTCTTCTAACTCTTCAACAAAAATTGCACCTATTGCCTTAAGACTATCCACTACATGTTTATTGTGAACTATTTCATGTCGCACATAAACTGGTGCACCGTATTTTTTAATACTTTTTTTAACTATTTCTATTGCCCTTTCTACACCAGCGCAAAAACCTCTAGGAGCAGATAACAATATTTTAATTTCTTTATTTTTCATTTTTTTCTAAAAGATACTCGAGCAATATATGAGGAAAGGTTAAAGACGCCAAACCAATAAATATAACTTTTAATATTGCATCATTTAATTGATAGAAATTAGATAGGAAATATAAGCTTATAACGTATAAAATTGCAGTTAAAACTGTAAGTGGCATAGCTTTTTTAACAAATGTCATAGCACCAATTTTAAAACTATTTTCATCAAGTTCTGTTATCAGTGAAATTGAATGTCGAAATGAATGTAGGAAACAAAAGTATACTGTAAAGGCAATCAGTGGAGTAAAAAAATAATTCAGTACAATAATTGAAAAAAAATCCAAAACTATCAAAATATTGATAATTTTAAAATCTTTCAAAAAATAATAAATTCTAGACAGTAAAGAAATTGATAAAGCAAAAAGTAATATATTGTTATCTTCAATAAAGTTTAAGAATAAATAAAATTTTTCATTTTTTATTAAAAGTAATTTAAAAATATTAATTGTTTCAACAAAGTGAAACATTAATGGTGCAATGATTATTAGAGACCCTTTTAAGAAATAAAGAATTAGATTTGATACATTTTTATTATTTATCAAAAATTCCGTATCTTCTTTGCCAAAATGATATGAGGCAACAACTAAAAATAAAATAAGAGACACAGTTGGAAAAAATAACCAAAATATAATGATACTAATGCCGATAAGAGAATATATTAAATAAAAAAAATAAGATTTTTTTACATTATATAACTGACTAAGCTTTTTACCTTTTTGATTATCTAGTGCACCATGTGAAATTCCAATTGTAAGAATAAGAAATAAACATACCACTGGAGAGATGATTAAGTTCTCGAATTGATTAACAATCAAGGCAATAAAGCATGAAAAAATAAAAAAAATTATTGAATGATAGAAATTAATTTTATTTATCAGACTATGCATTTTATTTTAAAAGGGCTTTAATAAATAACCATTTTTTAGCTGTTTTAAGAATTATTAATAAATCTTGAAAAATATTACTTTTATTAGATAGAAATTTAATTACAGTTTCAGGAGAGTTATCAAACATTTTGAAAAATATATTTGGCATTTGTTTGGCATGATTATTTAAAACTCTTAAAAATATCTTATCTAGAAATTGATATTTTTTTTTAATTTCATATCTTCTTATTTTATCAATATTATCAATATTTTCTCTTATGAATCTGCTGTGTTCTTGAATATTCAAAAAAGTGTACCCAGTACTTAATCTAGTCATATGTCCTGCAGTACCTATATTTATTTTATTTTTTTTATTAATATTTGATGGATAAAAAAGTGGTATAGCACCATTTTCTTTATAATTAATTTTGTAATTTTTAATATTTAGATAATTTTCAATGTAATTTTTTAATTGCTGATCATAATCCATTTCCAGATCATTATTCATTTTAGATAACCACGTAGTTTCAACCATAGCCTTATTTTTACTAAAAGGTAGTGTGTAGAAGAAATGAACACTTTCATATTGTTGACAATCAAAGTCCATTAAATTCATGATATTTTCATCAAAAACATCTTTAGTAGTCTCGATCTCAATACCCTTAAAGTGTTGCCAAAGCTGATTTTCATTAGACTCTATTGAGGGAACACTATTGAAAACAAACGAATTATTTAAGCTTACCTCATTAATATTTTTGTAAAATTTAATATTCAGATTTTGTTTCAGTGTGGAGTTTATTTTTTTATAGAATAGTCCGCTATCAATTGATTGATAAGGTAGCTTATTACATTCTAAAAATTTAGTTTTGTTGGGTATATTTATAGAAAAATTATTCCAACTTTTTTTAACACAATCTTCAAAATTATGATTTGTTGTTTTCCAGAAAGACCAAGTTTTATCTCTTTTGTACTCTAATCTAGGCTCAATAATTGCTAATGTTTTATCTTTGAGTTTATTATGAGTTTCTAATTCGTATGCCAAAGATAACCCAGCACATCCACCGCCAATAATTATATAATCAAATTCTTTCATTTAAATCTACTTCCTCACTAATTAAAAAGTGTTCATTATTCATATAACTACTTTTTTGTTTTGTTAAAAAAAGTGTTACTAAGTCAAATATAGAAAGAATAGTCTGATAGATTTTTGTAATATTATTTACATAAATCTTACCTGCTTTATTATAATTTTCTATATTCTTTGTTTTTAAAATTTTATCACCTATTTTTTTGTAAACTCTTCTTGCTACAAGTATTGCGAATCTAAACTTAAAGGGTATTTCCTTTATTGCTATAAAAGAGCTTTTGTAGAATAAATCAGCTAAAGTTAAGGTGTCGCTTATTGTCTTAAAATCATTCTTAATATAAAATCTATTAATCTTTGAGTCCTCCACAACATCTCTAGATATATTTGTTAGTTGCATTGCAATACCTAAATCTATGGCAGCTTTCATTGAATTGTCATCTTTAACATTTAAAATTTTTGCCATCATCAGACCCACGGTACCAGCAACTCTGTAAGAATAAATTAACAAATCTTTTTTATTATTTAATTGAACTTTTTTATTTAAATCTGATTCAACACCATCAAATAAATCTTCAATAATTTTTATTGAAATTAAATGATGATCCATAAGATCCCACATATTCTTAATTATTATATTACTATAATTTTTATTAAGAAAATCATTTTTAAAAATTAATAGATTTTTTTTTTTATATCTAATTCACCATCGTCATCTGCAATATTATCTACAGTTCTACAAAAATCATATAAAGAGGAACACTTCTGGTAGGTTTTTTTGGGTAAAAAGAAACCAGCCCAATTAAATGACTTTGCGTAAATAGACAGGTAGTTTTTATTAGTCATTATATTATCTTATCAAGAACTTTTGCTGAGGATAGCACACCAGGAACACCTGCACCAGGATGTGTTCCTGCTCCAACAAAATACAAACCATCATAAATTTCTGATTTATTATGAAACCTAAAATATGCAGACTGTGTAAATTTGGGTTGGATCGAAAAACCTGATCCAAATTTAGTATTCAATTCATTTTCAAAATAATCTGGCGTTAAATAGAAATCTTCAATAATATTCTCTCTAAGATTAGGAAGTAATGCTTTTTCCATTTTATCTATTACTAAATTCTTCATTTTTTCACCTTCAGTTTTCCAATCAATTTTGGATTGATTATTTGGAACGGGCACAAGAACATAAAAGCAATCATTTCCTTCAGGTGCCATTGATTTGTCTGTAGCTGATGGCCTATGAAGGTAATAGCTTATGTCATCATTTAATTTTTTATTATCAAAAATATCACTCAGGTGTTCTTTATATTTATCACCAAACTTGATTGTGTGATGCTCAACATCTGGGTATGTTTTTTTTGTTCCAAAGTAGTAAACAAATAGACCCATAGAATACTGCATTCGATTTTGCTTCCATTTAAATAGAGAGCTTGTTTTATTTAGACTTAGAAGTTTTTCATATACAGCAGGAGGATCAGCATTGCATATTACATTATTTGAAAGTATTTCTTTTTGATTATCTAATTTTACTCCACTAATTTTTCCATTATTTGAAATTATTTCTGTCACCTCATGTCCTTTGATTAATTCAATTTCTTGTTCAATCATTAATTTTTCTAAGCCATTGATTATGTTTCCAGTCCCACCCATTGAGTAATGTATGCCCCATTTTTTTTCGAGATATAAAATTAATCCGTATATTGATGTTGTTGTAAAGGGGTTTCCACCAACTAATAGAGGATGCATACTTAGCATACGTCTTAATTTTTCATTTTTTATATACGAAGAAACTAATGAATAAACTGATTTATAGCTTTTAAGCTTTAGTAGAGAGGGTAATTGCTTCATCATCACAAGAGGTTTATCAAATGGAACATCTGCTAGTTCTGTGAAGCCTTTATCAAATATTTTTTTTGTGAATTTTACAAGCTGCTCATAACCTTTAACATCTTCTTTGTTTATCTGCTCAATTTGCTTTTTCATTTGATCTTCATCACCAGAGTAATCAAATACACCTCCATCTTCATAAATAAATCTATACCAAGTTTTTAAAGGAGTGAGTTTTATGTAATCTTGAGACTTCTTATTAAATAAAGTGAAAAGCTCTTCAATTAGATAGGGTGCGGTAATTACTGTTGGACCAGCATCAAAAGTAAAACCATTTTTTTTAAACACTCTGGCTCTTCCACCCAAGTCAGGGTGCTTTTCAATTAAAGTTACTTTATGATTTTTGGCTCTTAATCTTAGTGCTGCAGCTATACCACCAAATCCAGAACCAATGACAATAGATTTCATTGAGTTAATTTATAGTTTTTTTAAAAAATTGTAAGGTAATTATTAGCTTATTTTTTTTAAAGCTATTTTTGTTTCTTCAAGGTTCTTTTCAAAAAGACCATCAAGCTTTGATTTATCAACAGAAGTATTAATAATTTTTTTAACTGAATCAACGGCAATTTTAATTGAAACATCTTTTATTTCTTTAAGTGCAGCTTCTTTCATTTGTGAAATTTTATTTTCTGCTAAATTCTTTTTAATTTCTGAAGATTTGTGAAATTTATCATTCATTTCAATTATAAGGTGATCACTATCTTTTTTAGCTTGTTGCAAAATATCATTGCTTACTGTTTGTGCGGTATCAAGTTTATTTTGAGCACTATCTAGTAAGACCTTTGCTTCTTGTCTTAGTCTTTCGCTTTCATCTATTTCATTTTTAATATCAAGGATAAGCTTATTTAAAAGTTCATTAATTTTTTGAGGTATTTTTAAATAAACTAAAGCTCCTATAAATATTAAAAAGGATATAGCTACCCAAAAAGTTGCATCAATTACCATAATATTCATCCATTTTTTTTCTTGAAAGATCTTCTACTATTGCAGAAATACTACTACTGTTAACTTCGGCTCCTATTAGTTGCTGCAGCAAGTCCGAAGAAGTTTCTTCAGCAATCTTCCTGATTTTTTCTGGTGCATTATCTCTAAAAGTTTTTATCTCAATCTCTGCTTTATTAACCTCTTCATCAATTTCTTTATCTAGTGCTTCTTTTTTTATACCAATATCTTTCAACACTTTTTCTCTAGCTTGTTTAAAGTAGTTTTTTGCCTCATTTTTGCTGTCGTGTACTATCTTTTCGTATTCTTCAATTTTTTGTTCACTTTCTTCTCTTTTCTTCTCTGCAGCCTCAATATTTTCTAAAATTTGAGATTTTCTAGTTTCTAGGTTGGCACTTATTTTAGGAAGTATAAGTTTAGATAAAACAACATATAAAATTCCAAAAGTAATAATTAACCAAAAAATTTGAGAAACCCAAAACTCAGGATTTAATTGAGGCATTCCACCGCTTTCAGCTGCAAAAGCTTCCATAAAAAACAGGAAGCTTAAAAATATCGACTGAAAAAATATTTTTTTAATCATTAAATTTAAAATGCAAATAAAATAATTAACGCTACAACTAATCCAAATAGGCCAGTTGCTTCAGCTAAAGCAAAACCTAATAAAAGATTAGGAAATTGTTTTTGGGCTGCAGATGGGTTTCTCATTGCGCCAGAAAGGTAATTACCAAAAATAATTCCAATTCCAACACCGGCACCGGCTAGAGCTATTGCTGCTAGTCCTGCTCCGATCATTTTTGCTGCTTCTAATTCCATTATATCCTCCTTATGTTAGTTAATGGTGTAAATTTAATGCATCATTTAAGTAGATGCAGGTTAAGATTGCGAAAACATATGCTTGAAGAAAAGCAACTAGTATTTCCAAGCCAGTTAATGCAACCGAAAAACTCAGTGGAAGCCATCCACCAACTATTCCAAGGCTTATTACAAAGCCTCCGAAAACTTTCATCATAGTATGACCAGCCATCATGTTTGCAAATAAACGAACTGAAAGACTAACCGGTCTACTTAAGTAAGAAATTATTTCTATAACAACTATTAGCGGCAATAGTACAGCAGGCACTCCGCTAGGTACAAATAATTTTAAATATCCTAATCCATGTTTCATAAATCCAATAATTGTTACACCTACAAAAATAAATGAAGCTAAAATAAAAGTAACAATGATATGGCTAGTTACTGTAAAGGCGTAAGGGATCATTCCAAACATATTGCAAAATAGTACAAACATAAATATTGAGAAGATAAACGCAAAGTAGGGTTTTGCTTTTGATCCTGCGGTATCACTAATCATTTTAGAAACAAAAGTATAACTTAATTCAGAAAGAAGTTGCATCTTGCTTGGTAGTAAAGAGTTTTTTTTTGACCCTAAATTAAAAACTAATAAGATTGCAAGTGAACTAATCACCATAAACAAACTTGCGTTTGTGAAAGAAATATCTATTGCCCCTAATTTAATTTCTGGTCCAATTCTATAAACTTCGAATTGGTTCATTGGGTTTGTAGCCATAATTTTTTAAGTCTATTTTTGCATATTTTTTGCAGATCTGAATACGTTTATAATTCCAGCAACAACACCTACAAAAAAAAATATTAATATTAACCAGGGCTTAGTACCAAAGGTCTTGTCTAAAATAAACCCTATAATTGTCCCAACTGCCACTGCAGACACTAATTCTGTACTTAATTTAAAGGCAGTTCCAATAGAAGAGGGTGCCTCTTCATTTTTATAGAGATTTTTCTTTGAAAGTTTAGTTTTTGCAATCTCCAAGCGAGTTTTAAGGCTATCTTTTGGCATTTATGTATTAAGCAACCATACTCTCAGCTTTTTGTAAATCAACAGCTACTAGTTGGCTAATACCCTTTTCAGGCATAGTTACCCCATAAAGTCTATTCATTTTTGACATAGTTAGAGCGTGGTGAGTTACAATAATAAATTTAGTGTTAGTTATTTTAGTTAAATCATCAAGAAGTCCACAAAATCTTGTTACGTTAGCATCATCTAGTGGAGCATCAACTTCATCTAAAACACAAATTGGGGATGGATTAGTAAGGAACACAGCAAAAATAAGAGACAAGGCTGTTAAAGCTTGCTCACCACCAGATAATAAGGTTATAGACTGAAGTCTTTTACCAGGAGGACTTACCAACATTTCTAAACCAGCTTCAAGTGGGTCATCAGAGTCCACTAATTCTAGCTTTGCATTTCCACCATTAAATAGTTTTGTATAAACTTCATTAAATTTTCTATTAACTTTTTCAAAAGCTTCTAACAATCTTTCTCTTCCTTTTTGATTTAATTCATTAATACTTTCTTTTAATTTTATAATGGCAGATACAAGATCTTTTCTATCTTGTTCCATTTTTTTAATTTCAATTTCATATTTATTGGTTTCTTCATCCGCTCTAAGATTAACTGATCCCAATTTTTCTCTTTTTCTTTTTTTTTCATCAAGAGCTTCTTCTTGATCAACGGAATTGGGTAACTCTACAACACCATTCAAATTAGAATTTTCTAGAATATCATTTTCTTCAAGATTAAGTTCAGAGCTAACTCTTTCTAACAGATCTTCTTTACGTTTTTTTAAACCTTCAACAGTAGCTCCTGAGCTTGCTTTTCTTTCTCTTATTTGAATAGATCTTTCTTGAACGTCATTTAATTCAAGTCTTAAAGAGTTTATCTTTTTATCTGTTTCTTCGATTATTTTTTCATTCTCAATTTTTTCATTTTGTGAAATTCTCAGACCCTCTGTAGCTTGACCTTTTTTTTCTGCTTGAGCCTTGGGTTGTTGGTCACGTTCATTTAATTGTGATAATAGTTTATTTTTTCTTTCAGTTAATTCTGTTACCATTTTTTGTGAGTTTGAAAGTAAGTTTTTCCAACTTTCAACTTCTGATTCTATAGCTTTGATTCTTTCATTTCTTTTTATAGACTCCTTTTTAATTGATTGGTTTTTACTAAAACTATCTGCATATTTTTCTTGAAGTAATTTTATATTGCTATTTTTTTCATCAATATCAGTTAATTTACTTTTACTTTCATCATTAGCTAAATTATTTAAGAAATTATTTAATTCCATTTTAGTTCTATCCAGTAATGTAAGAGCTTGGTTAGCTTCATTACTGTTTATTAATTCTTTAATTTTTTCGATTGTATTAATGACGTCTCTAATTGGGTCAATACTGATGTTTATGTTGCCATTAGCAAATATTTCAATAATTTCATCTACAGCTTTTTGCTCATCATTAAGTTGGTTTTTTGCCTTCCCAAGGTCTTCGTTTGATAATTTTTCTGTTTCAAAATATTTAGAGTCTATTTCTATTAATTCACTTTTTTCTTCTTTTAATCTTTTTTCATTTGAATTTGCATCTATTACAATACCTTTTTCTCTATCAATATCCTCTTCGATTGTTTTTAGAGATTTTTTAAAATTTTCTATCTCATCTTGTGTTCTTACATTTTCCTCATCTAGACTTTGTAATTCTAAGTTCAATCGTTGTATTCTTGAAAGGTTCTCAATATTTTTTTCTCTTAATGGAGAAACTTTATCTGTTTCAGTTTTAATTAAACTTTCAAACTGAGAAATTTGTTGATTGAAGCTGCTCACTTCTCCCTCAGCTTCATTGTTAATTTCATTTTCTATTCTAATTTCATTATCAATGTCTAATAATTTTAGATAATACAAACCTGCTTCAATTTTTTTTATTTCTTCAGATATAAGCTTATATTTTGTGGCTTCTTCTGCTTGTTTCTGAAGGTTTGCTAGTTGTTTTTCTTGTTGTCTTCTTAATTCATCGGCTCTTTTCAAATTTACTTCTGCTGCGTTTAATCTAAGTTCAGCTTCATGTCTTCTAACATGTAATCCTGAAATATTAGCTGCTTCTTCTAAAATTGCGCGTCTGTCTGTAGGCTTAGCAGTCACTAAGGCTCCAATACGCCCCTGACTAATCATTGATGGTGAATGAGCGCCTGTAGATAAATCTGCGAAAAACATTTGAGCATCCCTAGCTCTAACTTCTTTGTCGTTTATGTAAAATTTTGAACCCTTATCTTTTTCAATCTTTCTTCTAACCTCTATATGATCTAAATCTTTATATTGCATTGGACCATCATGACTTGCGTTATCTACACTTATTGAAACTTCTGCTATATTTTTAGAAGACTTATTAGATGTACCATTAAAGATGACATCTTCCATACCTGAACCACGCATACTCTTAGCTGAGGTTTCACCCATAACCCATCTTAAGGATTCTACAATATTAGATTTCCCACAACCGTTAGGACCAACGATGCCAGTTAAGCCATGCTCTATTAGAAAATTTGTTTTTTCAGCAAATGATTTAAATCCATTTAATTGGATTTTTTTAAACTCCATGAACTAACTTATATCAGTTTTTCGAGATATTTTTTTAAATTCTTATAATTTAGGGCTTTATCAAACTTTTTGTCATTAATTATTATCGTAGGAGTAGCATTAACTTCAAATTTTTTTACCCCATCGATTCGATCGTTTAAAACGAAGTCTTCTATAGCTTTATCACTCAGGCATTTTTCAAAATTTACATTCACATTTTCACCTTCTAAGAATTTTTTTAAATAGCCTGTTGCTTCTTCTGGTGTTTTTCCTCTAGCCCATTTTTTTTGTCCGGAGTACAAAATATTTAAAATATTCGAACTACCATCGTTATTACATTGCGCAATTTTTGATGCATTAAATGCAGCTAGATCTAATGGAAAATGTCTAAACTCAATTCTTACCAATCCTTTATCAATAAAGTCTTTTTTTAGTTCTGGATAAACATCTTTATGAAAGTCTGCACAGTGGCCACATGTTAATGACTCGTAGGTGATTATTGTTATTTTAGCACTTTGTTCACCTTCGGTAATTCTTTTGACTATTTCGTTATCTGCAGCAAACACTTTAGAGGAGAAGATTAGAAATATAATAAATAATGTGGAGGTTAATTTTTTCATCGTTGTTTAAATAGTTTTGTTAATTCAAGTAATGATTTTTTAATCTTATCATTCTTTATACTATTAATTCTATCTGCATATTTAATATTTGTCACATGGTTTTCATTAGTATCTAGTTTTTTGAATTTTGTTTGAGCATCATCAAAACTTATAAATTTCAATTTCTCAACAACGGCATAACCAAAAAAACTATTCATTTTATCGATTATTTTTTTTTTTGAATATTCTAAATCAATTTCGTGTCCTCTCTTTACCATTATTTGAAGAGTGCTTACTCCAAATCTATTCGAATTTTTAAAGGATTTTGGATAACATATTTGAAAAAGATCATCTCCAACTATGTACTTCCAGTTATTAAGTGTTTCAGAAAATATATGACCCTTTTTTTTGATTATTTTTTTAATATTTTTTGGCAAAGTGTCTTTAAAAGACCTTAAGCCTTGAATAGTTTTAAACCTCTGCTTAATATTATTTTTAAATTGCATATGACTAAATCCATACTAACAAAAAAAATTCTTTATTGGTACGATAATAATAAAAGATCACTCCCATGGAGAAAAAAACTATCACAAGTTAAGCGAGAATATTACACGTTAGTAAGTGAATTTATGCTGCAGCAAACACAGGTTGCAACTGTAATTCCATATTTCAATAATTTTATAAAAGATATTCCTGATATTAAGTCTCTATCAAAAATTAAGGAACATAAGCTTTTAAAGTATTGGGAGGGCCTTGGTTATTATTCAAGAGTAAGAAATTTAAAAAAGACTGGGCAAATATTAGAAAAAAATTTTAATAGAAGGTTACCAAGCACAATTGAAGAATTAAAATTATTACCCGGAATAGGCGACTATACTTCTAATGCAATAATGGCAATTGCCTTTAACAAGCCATTTATTCCCTTAGATGGAAATATTGAAAGAGTAATTAAAAGATTGTTAAATTTAAAATTACCCAAAGAAATTGCAAAAGATAACCTTGTTAAGAGCAAAAAAATATTAGGTAGCTCAATTAGAGCAAGTGATTATGCACAAGCGCTAATGGAGTTAGGTGCATTAATTTGTCGACCCAAAAACCCTTTATGTCACCGATGTCCTTTAACTAAAAATTGTACATCTTTTAAAAAACAAGATTTTGAAATAATAAAAGAAAGAAAAAAGAAGATTGATAGATTTTATTTGTTAGAAGTTTATAAAAAGAATAATCAATTTTTGTTAATAAAAAATACTAAATTTAATTTTTTAAAAAATTTACAAATATTTCCCATGAAACAAATATCCAAACCTGATAATTTAGCAAAAGCTTTAAACTTCAAGATATCAAATATGAATATGAATATAATAATCAAGTTTTCCAAGTTAAAGGGTGCAATTTCTAACTCTTCTTGGATTGATAGCTCTAAGCTTGATGATTATACTTTGCCAACATTTACTAAAAAAATTTTTAATCATTTAAAAAAAAATTAATGAAAAATATAGCAATAATAGGGGCGGGTATTTCAGGTCTGTATATTGCAAATCTTTTTAGCCAAAACTTAAATTACAAAATTACAATTTATGAGAAAAATAGTTCTGTTAACTTAGAAAAAGGATATGGAATTCAACTTTCAGTGAATAGCATTAAACTATTAAATCAAATAAATTTTCAAAAAATTAGGGTAGATGATAAATTTCACCCCCATAAACTAGACTTCTATTCTTTAAAAAATAATAAGAAAATATGTGATTTAGATATATCCATGTTTAACAGCACTGATACAAAATATACTACTTTGCAGCGCTCTACTTTAATTAATTTCTTAAAAGATGGGCTTCATGAAAATATTATTCATTATAATAAAAAAGTTATAAAAATTAATGAAGAAGCTGAAAGCAAAGAAGTATCTTTTGAGGATGGTTCATCAGTTAAATGTGATTACTTAATTATTTCTGATGGAACTTTTTCAAAAACAAAATCATTAATTGCCAATAAAGAAATTAAACCAAAGTATTTTAACTCTATTGCTTTAAGAGCAACAATAGATCAGGATGCTGTTAAGGGTATTAACCCAGAGAATATATCTTTATTTTTAGGATCTAATTTACATACAGTTTTTTATCCAATTAATAATAAAGGATATTTTAACTTTATTAGCATTCTTAGAAAAAAGCTTAGTGCTAAAGAGTTATCCGACTATTCTTTGTTTGGGAGTAAAGATTTTACTGAATCTATTATATCTGAAATATCAAAGCAAGTAGCTCCTGAAATAATTAAAAATCTAAGAAACATTAAATGCTTCCCAATATTTGTGAGTTCCAAGGTGCATGAACCAAAAAATAAAAATACCTTTCTCATTGGAGATGCTTTTTTTGCTTTACCCCCAACCTTCGCACAAGGTGCATCTCAATCAATAGAGGTTGCTCATGAACTGTATAAAAATTTAGAAAATGAAAATACTCAATTCATCTCTGAAAGAGTTAAAAGGGTAAAGATGATTGATATGAAATCAAAACTTAATTATTTTGCTTTTCATTTATCTAACCCTTTAACAATTTGGATTAGAAACTTAATAATACAAAAATTAGTAAAAAATAAAAAATTTATTAACAGCTATCTTGGTAAAATTTATAAAGACTAACTTTTAGAAATTAATCTTTGTCTTAAATTATCAATTGGCACAGAAACACCATTCACTGTGCAATGCCAATAAGTCCATCCATTACAGCTTTCAGAGCCAAGTATTGTTGCTGCAACTTTATGAATTGATCCTTCAGCTTGATTATGCTTGATACTTCCATCTGCCATAATCTTAGCAACTATCTTTTTCTTTTGATCAAAGATACTTGTTCCTGGCTTTATCATTCCAAGCTCTACCAAAGATCCAAAAGGTATTCTAGGCTTGGATCTATTATTTTTTAGAGTGTCTAAAAAATTATCTTCCAAAGGTTTTGTATTTTTTAACCTTTGTTCGGCTGCTTTAAAATAGATCTTCTCTTTTTCTATACCGTAATATTTTCTACCTAATTTTTTTGCAACGGTTGCAGTTGTTCCAGATCCTAAGAATGGATCTAGAATTAAATCGTCCTTATTTGATGATGCTAATAAAACTCTATGTAATAAAGATTCTGGTTTTTGAGTAGAGTGAACTTTTTTCCCATTTTTCTTAAGTCGCTCCGCTCCATTACAAATAGGTAAATTCCAATCAGATCTCATTTGAAGATCATCATTTAAACATTTCAAAGATTGATAGTTAAAAGTATATTTTGACTTTTCACTTTTAGAAGCCCAAATTAAAGTTTCATGAGCGTTCGTAAATCTTGTTCCTCTGAAATTAGGCATTGGGTTATTCTTATTCCAGATAACATCGTTTAAAATCCAAAAACCTAAATTCTGTATTGCAGTGCCCACTCTAAAAATATTATGATAACTTCCTATGACCCAGATGGCTCCATCTTTTTTTAATATTCTTCTACATTCTGAAAGCCAAGCAACTGTAAAGTCGTCATATTTTTTAAAGCTTTCAAACTGATCCCATTTATCATTAACAGCACTGACTTTGCTTCTGTCTGGTCTTGTAAGGGAATTTTTTAATTGTAAATTGTATGGTGGATCAGCAAAAACAAGATCAAAGGTTTCGCTTGGAATTTTTTTTAATTCCTCGAGACTGTCACCATTAATAATCTTATTTTTATAATTGTTTTCCATTTTCTATAAAACAATTAGACTCCAAACGGATTCCACGGTCAACCTGTGATTGAATTAAATGGATTCAATTTGTGTTTATTATTTCTTAAACAACCAGATCTTGTGTTGTTATTATTGGGATTTATAGAAGATCACTAATAGGTGAAAATGTTTTGCGATGATATTTGGTAATACCAAATTTCTTAATAGCTTTTAAATGTTCTTTGGTTCCATAACCAGAGTTTGTATCCCATCCATAATTATTAAATTCTTTTGAAAGTTTTGTAATAAATTTATCTCTACTGACTTTTGCAATAATTGATGCAGCAGAAATGCTTGGAATTTTTTGATCTCCTTTAATTATATATTCTAATTTATAGTTTTTTAGGTCAGGCAGTTTGTTGCCATCAATTAAAACAAGTGAAGGTTTTGTTTTTAATTTAAGAATAGCTCTTTTCATTGCAAGTAAACTTGCATGCAATATGTTAATTTTTTCAATTTCTTTAGTCGACGCCTTACCTATAGCCCATATAGAATTTTTTTTAATATATTTTTCAAGCTCTTCTCTCCTGTCTTTTGTTAGAGTTTTTGAATCTTTTAATAATTTTTTATCAATAGAATTATTTAATATGACAGCTGCTGCATAAACGGGTCCAATTAAACTTCCTCTACCAACTTCATCAACACCTGCTAAGATTTTCATTAAATGGATAGTTTTAGTTCTAAGATTTTTTGCTTAATTTTTTTTAAGTCATCCCATGAATGTTTTTTGTTTTCAGGAGCTCTTAAAAGATAAGAAGGGTTAAAAGTTATGATAACATTGTAGTTTGTATTCTTGACAATTACTTCTTTCCATTTTCCTCTCTCAATAGAAATTTTACTATTTAAACCTGTTAAAGATTCCATAGCAGTACTACCCATAAGAATTATTATTTTAGGATTTATTATTGAAATATGTTTTTGTACAAATTGAGAATATCTTTTAATTTCTGTAGAGTTTGGCTTTCGATCTTCAGGGGGCCTAAAGTTTACAGCATATGTTGTATAAATATTTTGTTTTTCAATATTTATTGCAATTAGCATTTTTTTTAAAAGATCTCCTACCTCACCCATAAAAGTTAATCCAGAGTTATCTTCTTCAACACCTGGGGCCTCACCAATTATCATTATTGGGCTATTAATATTTCCATCTCCTAAAACCATCTTTTTTGAATTATTCTTTAAGTTACAATCGCTAATTGAGTTTATTTGTTCTTTAAGATCCTCAAGCTCTTTAACTTTATCTATTTTTTGAATATTCAGATCTTTTTTTAAATCATTACTAGTATTTTTTAGTCTATTGATTGGGTTTTCATCAAAAATAAAGTCAGATCCAGTAGAGTTTAAAAACTCAGAGTCAAAATTCGTTTTTTGATTTATTACTTTTTTAGACATAGAATAGCCAAATGTTGGTAAAGTTTTTTAAATTATTTTTAATATTATTACTTTATCAGAGTCCATTATACTCAAAAAATACCAGTTTAAACGATTTTAATGCGAGGTATTTGTCTAATTATTTTTCAGGAATTGTAGCTTATGAAAATCTAGATAATACGGAAGCTTTAAAATTTTTTAATTCATCAAAAATATTAATAAAACAGCATGACGCCTATCTTGAGAGGTATGTATTTTCTTTAGTGCTTGATGGCAAAGTTAAGAAAGCAATTAATCAAGTTAAACAGAGCTCAACAAAAAACAACTCTGACTTTTTTCAGGCTAATTTGTTACTGGCAGTTGATAGTTTAAAGAAAAAAAACTTTAAAAAAAGTAAAGTTTATATCGATAGATCATATGAATTTATTAACAATGATAGGCTTTCTCTAATCATTGCAGAAACCTTCAAACAATATTTATCAGTTTTTGAAGAAAAAAAATTAATGAAGCAAAAAAATACGTTTGGAAATTTTTCATTTATTAACGAAGTTTTTCAACGATGTTATTTAAATGATAAAGATACTGAGAGATATTTTAATACATTAATTAATTCACAAAACGATGCTGATTATTCAAGATATACATTTTTTTTGATCAGTTATTTAATCGAGAATGATAATTATGATAAGGCAAAAAAAGTTACTAATAATTTTGATTATTTAAATTCATCAGTATTAATTTCTCAAGGTAAAAAATGGATAGAAGATAAAAACTTAGGTAATTTTCAAGATATTTTCTTATGCACTAATTCGAATGACATCGTTAGTGAGCTATTTTTTCTAATAGCAAATCTCTATTCTTCTCAGAATGATTATGAGAAATCAAATTTTTACTTAAACATAGCAAACTATTTAAACCCTAAATTTATTTTCAATTTGTCTCTATTAGCTGAAAATTATTATTTGAATGATGATTATTCCAATACATTAAAAACTCTCAAAGTATTTGATAAAAAGCATGAATTTTATTATTGGTTTAAGTTAAAAAAAGAGTCTCAAATTATTTTAAAAAAGTCTGATCAAGAAACATCTCTAAATTTTATCAATAAAAAATTTAAAGAAATTAAAAACCCAAATAAAAAATTTTTATTTGATATTGCAAATATGCATAAAAATTCAAAAAGATATATTGAAGCGATAAGTTTTTACGATCAAATACTTTTAAAAATGGACGTTAATTCCGACTTATACGCTGAAATATTATATAGGCGTGGAGGAAGTTATGAAAGATCTGGAGATTATATAAAAGCAGATAAAGATTTATTAAAATCTCTAGCAGCCAACCCAGATGATGCTTATGTTTTAAATTATTTAGCTTATTCATGGTTGGAAAGAGAACATAAAATTGAAACAGCTCTTAAGATGCTTGAAAAAGCTTATGCAGCCAGAAGCAACGATCCATATATTATTGACTCAATCGGTTGGGCATATTACTTGGTTGAACAATATGAGAAGGCAGAAAATTTTCTTAAAAGAGCGGTTGAATTAATGCCTCAGGATCCAATAGTTAACGATCATTATGGTGATATTCTTTGGCAGCTGGATAGAAAAATTCAAGCAAGATATTTTTGGCAAGCTGTTTTAAATTTAGATGAAACAGAAGATACCATGAAAGAAACTATTAAAAGTAAATTAATAGAGGGATTAAAAAATTCCTAAATTATGAATAGTTTTAAGATAAAGTCTTATGCAAAGATAAATTTAGCTCTAAACGTTACTGGAAAAAAATCAAAGCTTCATAATATTGAAAGTTTGATTTCTTTTATTGATTTACATGATTCAATCACACTAAGAGAAAGCAAAATAAAACAGCACAAAATAAATTTTTTTGGAAAGTTTTCTAAAAATATTAGTAAAATTAATACTATTTCAAAATTGTTAAAAATTTTAGATAATAAAAAACTTTTAAATAATCAAAAATTTGAAATTAAAGTTATAAAAAATATACCCCAAAAAGCAGGAATGGGAGGTGGGTCCATGAATGCTGCCAGTCTATTAAATTTTTTTATTGAAAAAAAAATAATTAAATTAAAAAAAAGTGAGATAAGAAAAATAAGTAATGAAATAGGATCAGATGTTATTTTAGGTATAAAGCCATCATTTGCTATTCTTTTATCTAATGGAGATATTAAAAAATATGAAAATAAAATTAAATTTCATATATTAATTGCAAAACCTAACTTTGGATGTTCTACAAAATATATTTATTCTAAAGTTAATTCATTCTCCAAACCACAATTCAACCCTCCTAAACAGAAACTATTTGAAGCAAAATATTTAAAAAATTTAGACAATGATCTTGAAAAGGTTGCCTTAAATAAATATCCGGAACTTAAAATAATTAAATCCTATCTCAGCGGTTTACCCAATGCTCTATTTGCTAGAATGTCTGGATCAGGATCCTCAATAGTGGCTTATTTTCATTCCAAAAAGGCCTGCAAAAAAGCCTGCAGTCAATATAAACGAAAATTTAACAGCCACTGGTGTATTGAATCAAAAACTATATAATTTTTTTTTTTTGTGATATATGCAACTAATATTGGCCCATGGTGAAGTGGTATCACATCTGTTTTTGGTACAGAGATCCGAGGTTCGAATCCTTGTGGGCCAGCCATATATGAATAACTTATTAGATAAAATTTTTTTTAGATCTCAAAACCTTAATCACATAAATTCAGGCTTTAAAAATATTAAAAAAGAAACAGAGGTTTCAAAAATATTTGAAGCAATTCATTCATACACTAGCAATAGTGAAATCCGTTATGTTGGTGGGTGTGTAAGAAAGATTATCAATAAAGAAAGATATGACGATATAGATTTAGCAGTAAATTTAAATCCAAAAGAGGTATGTGAGGCTCTTACTATAAAAGGCATAAAATATTACGAG
Source organism: Candidatus Pelagibacter sp. Uisw_106 (assembly GCF_047724975.1). Lineage (GTDB taxonomy): Bacteria > Pseudomonadota > Alphaproteobacteria > Pelagibacterales > Pelagibacteraceae > Pelagibacter. Next base: position 1,040,652 of record NZ_CP159819.1, on the reverse strand, counting down.
AGTGGAATAGAACATGGAACAATTACAGCGTTAATTAATGACATAAAGTTTGAAATTACATCATTAAGAAAAGACGTTGATACAGATGGACGACACGCAAAAGTAGAGTTTTCTGATAGTTGGAAAGATGATGCTTCTAGAAGAGATTTTACTATCAATTCTATTTATGCTGATATTGAAGGAAGTTTATTTGACCCATTTGATGGAAAGAATGATTTAGAAAATGGAAAAATTAATTTCATTGGAAATGTAGAAACAAGAATTAAAGAAGATTATTTAAGAGTGCTAAGATATGTTAGATTTTATCTTAGTTATTCCAAACATAGCCATGACCCAAAAGTCATTAAAGCAATTAAAAAAAACCTAAGTGGTGTTTCAAGTATTTCCTCAGAAAGATTAATAGATGAATTTCAAAAACTATTAAAATCAGATGGTTTTCTAAAGCTAACTAAGGATAAGGATTGTTTAGAGATTATAAATCTTATTTTTCCACAAATAAAAAACATTTCTCTATTTAATAAAATGAATGGCTTTGCAAAAAAAAACTTCCTTGAAGTGGACTTTATTTTCTTATTATCTTTAATGATTATTGATGGAACTGATAATGTAGATTACTTTATTTATAAATTTAATTTATCCAAAAAAGATCAAAAAAGACTTATATTTTTAAATAAGTTTTATTTAGAAAAAAATACTAGCCAAATTTTTTCAGAAAAAAATTTGAATAAGGTTTTTTATTTTAATGGTAGAGAGGCATTATTAGATGTTCTTTATTTTAAGATTTTTAAATCCAAAAAAGTAGACAATAAGTTAATTAAATTAATTGAAATTTTTAAGAAAAAAGAAATGCCTGTCATGCCATTTAAAGCTAGTACCTTGATGGAGAAATATCAAGTTCCTGAGGGAAGAGAGCTGGGACAGAAGTTAAAAGCAATAGAAGAGGTCTGGACTAGTAATGATTTCAAAATTTCAGATAAAGAAGTTCGAAAAATAGTAAGTAATTAAACGTACTTTACATCTTTAATTTCAAAGTTTTTTACACCTGCGGGAGTTTTAATTTCAACCAAATCGTTTTTATTTTTTCCAATTAAACCTCTACCTATTGGTGATTGAAAAAATATTAGTTTTTTTTGAAGGTCAGCCTCATCTTTTCCAACTATTTTATAGGTAATTTTTTCTTCAGTATCTAAATTTTCTAAATCTACAGTTGAGCCAAAGATGACTTTTCCATTATTACTCATTTTTGTAACGTCAATTACATTTGCTCTTGCGATATTATCATTAATCTGAACTATTCTTCCTTCATTATGTGATTGTTCTTCTTTTGCAGCATGGTATTCAGCATTCTCTTTCAAATCTCCATGTGATCTTGCTTCAGATATTGCAGCTACTATCTGTGGACGTTTTTTCTCTTTTAAAAAAATTAGCTCTTCTTTTAAAACTTCAAGTCCGGCAGTTGTTATTGGTTCTTTTTCCATTTTAATTCCATTTTGCTATTGGAGGTAAAGACATTAATATTCCTTCAACATTACCACCTGTTTGTAAACCAAATTTTGTTCCTCTATCGTATAGTAAGTTAAACTCAGCATATCTACCTCTTTTAATATACTGTATCTCCTTTTGTTTTACAGTCCATTTCTTTTTGTATTTCAATTGTATTATAGAGTTAAATAACATTTGAAAGGTAACTCCAAGATCAGCTACAAATTTAAAGTCTTTCTCCCAATCATTTTTTTTGTAATCAAAAAAAATACCACCAATTCCTCTTGTTTCTTTCCTATGTGGTAAATAAAAATATTCATCACACCACTTTTTATATTTTTTATAGAATTTTTTATCATGTCGATCACACATTTTTTTTAATTCGTCATGAAGGAAGCTTTTTTCCTTAAGATCTTGAATGCAAGGTGTTACATCCATACCACCACCAAACCATCCATGCGTTGTAAAGATAAACCTTGTGTTAAAGTGAATTGCTGGAACATGAGGGTTTTTCATATGCATTACAACAGAAATTCCTGACGCCCAAAAATTTAGATTTTTAGAGGCACCTGGAATTTTTTTACCCATCTCCTTTGAAAATTTTCCATGCACTTCTGAAAAGTTTACACCAACCTTTTCAAAAATTTTACCATCTTTTAAAACTCTAAACTCTCCGCCACCTTCATCTTTAATTTCATTTCTATTCCAAGTTTTAGATTTAAATTTTAATTTTTTACTTTCTAGTTTTTCAATATCGTTACAAATTGTGTTCTGCAGCAACTTAAACCAATTAGAAACAATTTTTTTTTTAATTTCTTTATTCATTATTTATTAAAGTTAGTTTGTCTTAAATTTTCTGAAAGAATTATAGCAACTGAAGAGGCTATATTTAAAGATCTTTTATTGTCCATCATGGGTATTTTTAACCTATACTTAATTGAATTATGAACATGATCTGGTACACCAGCGCTTTCTCTTCCAAATAGCAGTGTATCATTACCCTCAAATTTGAAAGCAGTATAAGTGTCTGATGATTTAGTTGTTAACAATATTACCCTCTCATTCTTTTTTGATTTAAAAAACTCATCTGAACTTTGATAAAATTTTATCATTTTTTCATCCATGTAATCCATTACAACTCTTTTAAATCTTTTATCGCTGAATAAAAAACCACATGGTTCAATTATTTCTAAATCAGCACCCAGACATGCACATGTTCTAATAATAGCTGCTGTATTTTGAGGAATATCAGGTTCATATAAGGCTATTTTAGGTCTCAAATTCATGTTTTATGTGTCATTGTTTCAGTGGAAAAAAAACTTTTTTCTTATAAGAAGTCATATACTAGATAACAATATACAAAAAATAAAAGATGTCTGAAAAAAAACCTGAAAGAAGAGAATTTTTATTTACTGCCTCGTATGCTGTAGGAGCTGTTGGGGTAGGCTGTTGTTTGGCCACTTATTGATCAAATGAACCCAGATGCCTCTGTTAAAGCATTGGCCAGCACAGAAGTTGACATAAGTTCAGTTCAACCTGGAAAAACAATCACTGTACTTTGGAGAGGAAAACCAGTTTTTATTAAAAGAAGAACTCCAAAGGAAGTAGCTGAAGCAAGAGCTGTTAAAATGGAAGATTTAAAAGACCCTCAAAAAGATGAGGATAGAGCAAAAGATCCAGAATGGTTAGTTATGTTAGGTGTCTGTACGCATTTAGGATGTGTCCCTTTAAATGATAAAGGAGACTACAATGGTTGGTTTTGTCCTTGTCATGGTTCGCACTACGATATATCTGGAAGAATTAGAAAAGGTCCTGCTCCAACAAACATGGAAGTTCCAAAATATGAATTTGTTAATAGCAACACAATTAAAATTGGATAATAAATAATTATGAGTGATCACGAGTACGTTCCCAGTTCAAAATTTGGAAAATGGTTTAATGACAGGCTTCCACTTTTATCACTTGCTAGTCATTTAACTGATTATCCAACACCTAAGAATTTAAATTATTGGTGGACATTTGGTGGAATTTTAACTTTTTGCTTAATTACACAAATCGTTACAGGTTTAACTTTAGCTATGCACTACATTGCTCATGCTGATATGGCCTTTGAAAGTGTTGAGCACATCATGAGAGATGTGAACTATGGTTGGCTTATAAGATATATTCACGCAAACGGCGCTTCAATGTTTTTCTTAGCAGTTTATATTCATATATTTAGATCTTTGTTTTATGGATCATATAAATCTCCAAGAGAAATAATTTGGATTATTGGAATAATAATTTACCTTTTAATGATGGCAGCTGCATTTATGGGCTATGTTTTACCATGGGGTCAGATGAGTTTTTGGGGGGCAACAGTTATTACAAATCTTTTTAGTGCAATACCTTTAGTGGGTGAAGGAATAGTAAATTGGTTGTGGGGAGGTTATTCTGTTGATAACCCAACTTTAACAAGGTTTTTCACGTTACATTATTTGATACCATTTTTAATCTTAGGCTTGGTGGTTCTTCATATTTGGGCACTGCATATTCCTGGAAATAATAATCCAATAGGAATTGATGTTAAAAAGCCTTCTAAGGATACAGTGCCATTCCATCCATATATTGTGATCAAAGATGCCTTTGCATTATTAATGTTTATGATTGTTTTTGCATTTTTTGTTTTTTATTCACCAAATATTTTAGGGCATGCGGACAATTATATAGAAGCAAACCCAATGGTTACACCAGCCCATATAGTTCCTGAGTGGTATCTATTACCATTTTATGCAATCCTAAGGTCAGTTCCTGATAAATTAATGGGAGTAGTTGCAATGTTGTCAGCAATATTAATTTTAGCTGCACTGCCTTGGTTAGATACTTCAAAAATTAGATCAGCAGTATTCAGACCTCTTTACAAGCAATTTTATTGGATACTAGTAGTGGATGTATTAGTTCTAGGTTACGTGGGTGCAATGCCAGCTGAAGGGCTTTACTTATTGATTGCTAGGGTTGCCACAGCTTACTACTTTATTCATTTTTTAATAATCTTACCGTTATTAGGATTTAAAGAAAAAACTATACCTTTACCTTTAAGTATTACAGAACCAGTACTTGGAGGAATGCCAATGGCATCAGCTGTTAAAAAAAAAGAAAGTTTAAATTAATTCAGTGAAAAATATTTTTAAAATAACTTATTTAATAGTCTTTATTTTAACCGGAGCAATCCAAGTTAATGCAGCTGAAAAAGTAGATTTTTTAAAAACAGATTGGAGTTTCAAAGGTCTTTTTGGTAAATTTGATAGAGGTTCGCTTCAAAGAGGATATCAAGTCTATACTGAGGTTTGTGCGTCGTGCCACTCAATGAAATATGTAAGTTATAGAAACTTATTTGAACCAGGTGGACCAGAATTTACTGAAGAGCAGGCTAAAGCAATAGCTGCAAGTTTTGAGGTTAGTGATGGACCCAATAATGATGGTGAAATGTTTATCAGACCAGCAAAATTATCAGATAAATTTGTAATGCCGTTTGAAAATGTTAAAGCAGCACAAGCAGCAAATGGAGGAGCTTATCCACCAGATATGTCCGTGCTAGCAAAAGCTAGAACTGGAGGTGTAGATTATATTTACTCATTGTTACTTGGTTATGAGGATGCTCCAAGTGGAGTGACACTTGATGATGGTGTTTACTACAACAAGTATATGTATGGAAATAATATTAAGATGGCAGAACCATTGTCAGATGGTTTGGTGGAATATAGCGATGGCACTACAGCATCAAAAGAACAAATGGTAAAAGATGTTACAACATTTTTAATGTGGGCAGCTGAGCCTCATTTAGAAAGCAGACATAAAATGGGCTTTAAAGCTATTTTATATTTAATTATTTTAACTATTCTGGTTTACTTTAGTATGAAGAAAATTTGGTCACGTATTGAATCTGAAGTTTAATATATCACCATCTTTGACAATATAATCTTTTCCTTCAAGTCTCATTTTTCCATTAGTTTTGGAATTTATCCAACCTTGATTTGCTATGAAATCCTCGTATGCAATTGTTTCAGCTCTAATAAAACCTTTTTCAAAATCAGTATGTATTTCACCGGCTGCTCTTGGTGCTGTGCAATTTTTTTGAATAGTCCAGGCTCTAGTTTCCTCAGGTCCAGATGTAAAGTAAGTGTCTAGCTCTAAAATATTATAACCCTTTTGAATTAACATATTTAAGCCAGTTCTTTTTAATCCAATCATCTCCATATAATTTTCTTTTTCTTCGTTTTCTAATTGATTTATTTGGTTCTCAATATCAGCCGAAACTATTAGGGTATTTTTTTCACCAAATTTATCAATAAAAGCTTGTGTGTATTTATTTCCATTTTGAACACTTGCTTCATCAACGTTACATACAAAAATTTTAGGTTTTAAAGACAATAAACCACTTTGGTTTATTAATTTTTTGTCAAATTGTTCATAAAGTATTTGAATATCTTTAGAATTATTTATGCAGTCAGAAGCAATTTCTAATATTTTTAATTGTTCTTCATCTACATTTTTCTTATTATTTTTTTCCAATCTTTTTTGTATTGATTCAAGGTCTGCCAACATCATTTCTGTTTCAATAATTTCCAAATCTCTAATTGGATCAACAGTTGGGTTCACATTTTGAATATCATCAGAGTCAAAACATCTGATCATATGTATGACTGCATCCACTTCTCTTATATGGGATAAGAATTTATTACCTAAGCCTTCACCTTTAGAGGCACCTTCTACTAGCCCAGCTATATCTACAAACTCAATAGTAGTGTTAATTTTTTTTTTGGATTTTGATATTTCTACCAATTTATCCAGTCTTTCATCTGGTACAGGAACTACACCAACATTTGGTTCTATCGTACAAAAAGGGAAATTAGCAGCTTGTGCCTTGCTTGAATTTGTAAGTGCATTAAATAATGTAGATTTACCAACATTAGGTAAGCCAACAATTCCACACTTAAAACTCATTACTTATTATTTACAGTGCTTGAGAATAAATCTAATTTTTTATCAATTAATATGGCCATTGAATCAATAATATTTTTAGTAATTTTTTCTAGTTGTATCATTTCATCTTCATCAAAATCTTTTAATACATGGTCTGAAACATCAGCTTTAGTTTTGGGTCTTCCAATTCCTATTCTTACTCTTGAATAATCTTTACCAATAAATTTATCAATAGACTCGATTCCATTATGTCCTGCACTAGATCCCGCAAATTTTGCTTTTACTTTTCCAAACTCAAGGTCAAGGTCATCATGGAAGACAATCACATCTTCAGCATCAATTTTGAAGTATTCAATTAATTCCCTTATACAAATTCCAGAGTTATTCATAAAGGTTAAAGGTTTTATTGCATAAACCTTTTTATCTTCAATATTGCCCGTAGTTAACAATCCTTTAAATTTTGGTTTTTGTTTAGACAGACCAAATTTTTGATTAAGAGCATCAATTAATTTGAAACCAATATTGTGTCTGTTATTTTCGCTATCGGGTGTTGGATTTCCTAAGCCTACAAATAAAAGCATATTTTTTTTAAATCGTATCTAGGAGTCTTCACAATAATAAGTTGATTATTTTTTTTCTTCAGTGGCTTTTTTTTCATCGCCATCTTTTTTATCGCCTTCTGCTGCTGGTGCTTCTTCTTTACCATCTTCTGTTGCTGTTGCCTCTTCAGCTTCAGCTGGTTTTTCTGGCTCTTTCATAACTGTAGGCGCTGCCAATGTTGCAATCACAAAATCTCTTCCAATAATAGTTGGTGTAACACCTTCTTCTAGTTTAACTGAAGATATTTTGAAACTTTCTCCAATATCCACTCCATCTAAATCAATAGTTATTGCAGATGGTATTTTTTCACTTGGGCATTTTAACTCTATTTCTCTTCTAACAATGTTTAGTACTCCACCTCTTTTTAAGCCTGGTGAAGTTTCATGGTTAATAAATTCTACAGGTACTTCTATTCTAATTTTTACACCTGGGACAACTCTAAGAAAATCAATATGAGTTGGCTCATCTGATATTACATTATAAGTAATTTCTCTTGGCAAAACATTTTGAGGCTTTCCATCTAAATTAAGAGTTATTATATTTGATAAGAAGCTTCCTTTTTGTATTAGAGATTTTAATGTTTTTTTTAATACAGTAACTTTTTGATTTTCTTCTGGTCCCCCATAAATTATGCCAGGGATATCTCCAGCCAATCTAAGAGAACGAACATCTCCTTTTGACTTAGTGTTTCTAGTATTTGCATCAAGTGAATTCATAAAAAGATGGCTTTTAGCCCAAGTTTCTTAATAACTCAAGATAATTATTTAAATAAATCAGATACAGATGTTGAGTTAGAGATCCTTTTAATTGCCTCACCCATAAGGGCTGAAATAGGCAAAACTTCTATATTTTTAACATTTTTTATTTTATCATGATTGTCAATTGTGTCTGTTACTACTAATTTTTTAATGACAGATTTTTTAATTTTATCTACTGCCTCTCCACTTAAAACCCCGTGAGTAATATAAGCGTAAACTTCTTTAGCACCTCTATCCTTTAAAGCTTTCGCAGCGTTTACTATAGTTCCACCTGAGTCAATTATGTCATCAACTATAATACAAGTTTTCCCCTTAACATCTCCTATGACATTCATAACTTTGGATTGACCTGGTTTGGGTCTTCTCTTGTCCACAATAGCAAGTTCTACATTTAAAATTTTACCAAGTGCTCTCGCTCTTTCAGTTCCACCAACATCTGGTGCAACACAAATAATATTTTTACTTTTTATATTTTTTTTAGCATGTCTTGCAAAAATTGGTGTAGCAAACAAGTTGTCTACAGG